>JALGUR010000023.1 GCA_029820565.1 Candidatus Zipacnadia bacterium | reverse complement strand
TACACCTGCGGAATAAGCGGCAAGTGGCATATGGGCGACAGCCGCCATCCTCAGCACAGTCTTGATTTCTGGTATGTTCACCAGCGCGGCGGCGGCCCTTATAATAATGCGCCGATGGTGCGTGAGGGGCAGTTAATTGACGAGCCCGGCTACATCACCGACGTCATCACTGACGAGGCCCTCAAATTCGTGGACGCCCATAGCGATGACCAGTTTTACCTCAGCGTCCACTACACCGCGCCACATAGCCCCTGGATAGGTGAGCACCCTCAGGATATTGTTGACTCTTATGACGACTGCCCTTTCCTGTCCTGTCCCCAGGAACCTAAGCACCCGTGGGCCGGAGAATTGACCGACCGCTGTCTGGGCAACCGGGAGGCCCTAAAGGGCTATTTTGCCGCTGTTACTGCCATGGACGCCAACGTTGGGCGCATCATTGACCGCATTGAGCAATTGGGCTTGCGCGAAGATACGCTAATTATATTCGCCAGTGATAATGGCTTTAGTTGCGGCCACCACGGCTTTTGGGGCAAAGGCAATGGCACCGATCCCAGGAATATGTATGACAACTCCATCCTGGTGCCCATGATTTTCAGCCACCCCAGTGGCATTCCTATGGACCGCGTGGAAGACACTATGGTCACAGCCTATGATTTTATGCCTACACTACTGGATTATCTGAACTTGCCCGTGCCTGAGGACCGGAATCTACCCGGCCACAGTTTTCTACCGCTTTTGCGCGGCGAACCGGCCACGGGCAACGAATTTGTCGTGGTCTATGACGAGTACGGCCCGGTGCGGATGATAAGAACCCAGCAGTGGAAGTACGTCCATCGCTACTCCGATGGCCCCAATGAGTTGTTCAATTTGCTAAATGACCCCGATGAGCGTAACAACCGGATTGACGACCCTACCCAACAGCAGCGCATAAGGGACCTTAAGGGGCAGATGGAGGAGTGGTTTGCCCGCTACGTTGTACCGGAGCATGACGGTATCACCGAGGGTTGGTTTAACTGGTGAACCTGCCACCGGCGGGGTCGGCTGCTGAGTAGGACGGCATATCTATGATGATGAATTCTTCCTTGGCTCTCACAGAGAGTGGGCATCGCAGTAGAGGTGGTATTGAATTGGGGCGCGATGCTTCAGTGGAGCAAGCCAGCCGAGGTGTCATTCTGCCTGGCCTCACTCGCCGTCAGGAAATCGGCCTGATTATCCTATTGGCACTGGCGGTGCGGCTGGTTGACTTCACGGCACCGTATACCAGCGTTCACTGGATAAAACAACTTCAGATCGCCCCTATCGCTAAAAACTTCCATCAGCACGGGTACAACATCTGGTGGCCTGAAACCGACTATAGCGCTGACCAGCCCAACTATATAGAAATAGAATTTCAATTGGTCACCTGGCTAACGGCGCTGCTGTACAATGTTTTTGGTGTGCATGACTGGGTGGGGCGGCTGGTAGCCATCCTTTTTAGCCTTGGCGCAATCGTGCTGATGCACAAACTGTTGCGCCTCCATTTAGGCGAGCGGCCGGCCACTTTCGGCCTGCTGTTTTTCGCCTTCGCGCCTTCGCACTGGTATTTCGGCCGCGTACTGATGAGCGAGCCGGCTATGATTTTCTTTTCGGTAGCGCTGGTATATTATTTCTCGTTGTGGTTGAAAGCGGAGAAGTTGGGCCACTATCTGGCAGCGCTCGTCAGCGGGATATTGTGCTTCTTAGTCAAACTGCCCGCCCTGTTGCTGGTGATTCCCCTACTGTGGCTGGCTTATCGCAAGTACGGGGTAGCCTTATTCAAGCAGCCGGCTCTATCGGCAGTAAGTATTTCACCGTGGGCGTCGGTTTCGGTGGGGGGATGTGGTTTTCACCGGGGGATTTTCTGCGCCCCGGGAATTACTCACTAATACTCAATCGCCTGCTGAAAGATCACCTCACCGCCATCGGTCTAGTGTTACTACCACTGGGCTTTTTTGCTACTGAAAACGGTAGATTTCGCTGGAACCTCTTCCACGTGTGGCTGGGGGCAGTGCTGTTATACTTCATCCTGGTTTCGGGCGGAAATCTTAGACAGACCTATTACCAAATACCATTGTTGCTTCCGGCGGCGGGATTCATCGGTCTCGGCTGGGACCGACTGAGTCAGACGCGGGGGATTTCGCGGGCCACAGTACCCGTATTGGTAATCATATTCCTGGTGCTGGCCGCCTGGGGAGTCCAGCCCTTCTTTGAACAGTACCGACCTATACTGGATGCCGCTCGTAAGCTGGACGAGATTGACGCCGGCAAGCAGCCGGTGATCATCTTTCCCCCCGGCTATGGCTGTCTGTACTATTTCCAGCGGCCTGGCTGGGTTGGTCGGGAGACCTTCGGCAAGCCGCCATGGAGGCTGAGGATGATGACCAAGGTATCCCCGCATGATTTTCCGGGGCCACTGTACGTAGAGAATCGCCGTGAGCGCGGTGCGCGCTGGACTGTCTATTTCGACGATATTAGCCCCGGTGGTGCCCGTCCGGACCTTAAGCACTATCTGGAGGACAACTACGCAGCGGCCTTTCGTAGCGAGGGCTACACCATTTACGACTTGAGCTCGCAACTCCCGTAGTGCAGGTTCCTAACCTGCACAGCACGGCGAGGATAGAGAACCTGGCCGACGCGATCAAGAATTGGACGAATAGAGACAGTTTGTGCAATTATGGCTGCTAAGCGGGTAATAATAATTGGTGGGGGCGTCTCAGGCTTAACTGTTGCCTATGAGTTGACCAAGCGCGGCCATCAGGTGGTATTGCTGGAGCGAGAACCGGTGCTTGGTGGTATGGCCCGTTCAGTACAGGTAGGCGAGCGATACATCGAACGCTACTATCATTTCATCTGCGGCCCAGATAAACACTTAATAGGGCTTATCACTGAACTGGGCTTGGACGGCAGGCTGCACTGGCGGCCCGGGCATACCAGTTACTATGTCCAGGGCCATATGTATCCATTCACTACCCCGCTGGATTTGCTGGGCTTCTCGCCGGTTAGCCTCAGCGCCCGGCTGCGTTTTGCCCGACATGCGGCCCGCTGCCGGCGCATGACGGACTGGGAAGATATTGAGCACCTCACCGCCGAACAGTGGCTAATTGCTAATATCGGCGCCGAGGCTTACGAGACAATCTGGCGCCCCCTGCTGCAAGTCAAATTCAGTCGCTATTACGATCAGATTTCCGCC
Source organism: Candidatus Zipacnadia bacterium (assembly GCA_029820565.1). Lineage (GTDB taxonomy): Bacteria > Armatimonadota > Zipacnadia > Zipacnadales > Zipacnadaceae > JALGTV01. The sequence continues at coordinate 31,602 of JALGUR010000023.1, read as the reverse complement.
CCGTGGCTGTGGCACCGCCTGCATCGCTACTCGCAATCCCGCCGCAGCCTATGGCGTCCTGAGCGGTTCGGCTATCTGGAGGGCGGGTCCAAGACTCTGTTGGACGCCTTGGCCGATTATATCCAGATCCATGGTGGTACTATTCATTGCAGCAGTCCGGCCACGACAATTATTGAGGGCCAGGGCCAGGCACTCGCGGTAGGTATAGGTAGCGAACAGTGGGACGCTGATGTGGTGGTCAGTGCTATCCCCCTGCCCGAACTGGCGCGATTGCTCCCTGAGTCAGCGGCCGATTATCGCCAGCAGATAGGTAGCATTGACTTTGTAGCAGTACGTTGCGCCCTTCTGGCCCTTGAAGACAATCTCACCGATAGTTTTTGGGTTAATGTCAATGACCGACGAATATTCTTTAATGGCCTTATTGAGTATTCTAATCTCAACCCCTGGCGTCAATATGGCGGCGCAGGAATAATTTACGTCCCCCTGTATATGCCGGCCGATGAGGAATTATTTGTCTGGCCTCAGGAAGAACTTATTGAGAGCATAATAGGCTGCTTGGAGATAATCAGTCCGGAGTTTGACCGCTCCTGGATGCGCGAGGCCATTGTTACCCAGGACCTGCATGTCCAGGCCATCTGCCCCCCCGGGTTCAGTCAGCGCAAACCGAATCTCGCCGCACCTGTCAGCGGCCTGTACGTCATTGATTCTACGCAGTTGTATCCATCTGACCGCTGCCTGAGCGGGATGATTGGGCTGGCCCAAACTGTAAGCCAGATGATAGACAGCGAGTAACCTTTTGCTACGGTTCGGTGCCCATGCGCAGGCGGCGCAATATGTCCCAGTAAGCGCCACGGGCGCCGGCGGCGATGGCCTCCACCAGCACAATATTGTCGTCGTAGTCATAGTCGCTCCGTTGATCTTGGCTACCGCCAAAGAAGAAGCGCTTATCGCTCCCCACCAACTCAGCCACACAGGCCGCCGCTTCGCTCGGCGAGCCCAACTCGGCTGATAGATAGAACACCGGGTCAGCAAAACCAGCATTGGCCTCAATGTGACCGCACAAGTTGGGATTATCCGGTTCCAGACCCTCGCGTAGCACCAACTGAGCCAACTTGGTGCCCGGATATATGCGCACTCCCAACGCTACTCCCACACAATCCGGCTCACACTCCCGGGTAAACTCAATGGTCGTAGCGGTTGACTGCTTGGTCTCGCCCGGGCCGCCGATGAGCAGGTCAAGCATAAAGATGATGCCCACTTCGCGGCAAATGCGGGCCGTCTCCAGTGCCTCATCAGGAGTAAACTCGCGTCCCAGGTTCTTCAGAACCTGGGCATCGCCGCTGTCCAGGCCAAAATCAATGCCCACACAACCAGCCTCTTTCATCAGAGTCGCCAAACGCTTGGAGAATGGTTGGGGAGCCAGGTAGGCATACCAACGTACCCGCTGGCCTAAGTTGCGCCGGATGAGTTCCTGGCAGACGGCCTCGGCATGAGCCGGCGGCAGGTTAAACTCGCTGTCGCACAAGTGGAGGCAATCAATTCCCATATCCAGTAGCCTTTCAATCTCATCAGCGACTATCTCTGGTGGGCGCAATCGCGGGCGGTGGCCCTTACTGTGCAGGTCGGCACAGTAGATGCATTCGCCCGGACAGCCGCGCTTGGTCTCCACATTTCCTTGCCCACCTTCGCGGAAATAGCATTGATAGTCTATGCTTTGCCGGAGGAGACGCACGCCAGACTCCAGTGACTCCCATGCGGGTGGCTCGGCTACAATGTTGTCATTTTCCCGCCGAACCAGGCCGGGAATATTAGCAAGTTGGTCATCTCCTTGCAACGCCTGAATCAGTCGCACTACCGGTCCCTCACCATCGCCAATAATCCCAAAATCCGCTCTCGCCCGGCGCAGTATCTCCTGCGGCATCACCGAGTAGCCCGCGCCGCCCAGAACGATAGGAGCGTCGCTGTGGTTACGCAGAGAACCAACCAATTTGCAGATGTCGGGCAGGTACGAGTGCTGGCTGAGCAGATAGCAATTGTCCGTATTGCGCGCCGATATTCCGATCAATCCTGCCGAATTCTGAGCAAAATAGTCGGCTATGGCGGCACTAATGTCATCGGCAAAGCACAGGTCCAACAAGTCCACCGAATAGCCCGCCTGCCGGGTTGCCTCGGCCACATACTCCAAACCCAAAGGCGCTACGGCGGGCTTGACTGTATTTGGATTTATTAGAATCAGGTCATAATACATAGTTCAGTCACTCAATGCAGTATTGGTGAATTCACCACGAAGGTGGAAACAGTTCGTTAGTCAGTTCAGCAAATCGCTGGTACTCGCGCCGGACGATGCTGCCATAGACGCTGCACCAGGTGGTGTTAGGCACGCGATGCTCGCCACCCATGTCCTTGAAATCAAATCCTCCGCCATCGGCACACCAGAATTGCCAGAACGACTTACTGCGGCTTACGAAATCAATGATGCGCCGCCGCGCCTCCTCAGCCTGTTGGTGGTAGCCGTATTCAGCCAGAATAACCAGACCCATAAGCGACCAGTGCAGGAAAGTTGTGCCACTGTGGCGGCCCGTATTATGGTAGATTTCGCTGCGGGCGATGTCGGGGAACGGAGCCGGCGTGAAGAATTCGTCTTCATTTAGTAGGTAACGTTCAATTGTGTCCCGGGCAAGCTCCTGGTCGGCTACTCGGGTCCACAGAGGGAAGAACATACACTGGAGTCCCTTTATCTGAATGAATTCCCCGCTCTCGCAGTAACGACTGAAGAACAATCCCGACTTCTCGTGGAAGAAGTGCTGGACGACTCGGGTGCGCAGCTCGGCGGCCCGCCGTTCCCAGTACTCAACGTCCTCGGTCTTATTCAGGATCCTCGCCATACGTGCCAATGCGAGCGCATCCATAATCATACCAGAGTTTGTGTCAGCCAGCGCCACAGGGGCACACAGTTGGAAGCCTGTGGGATTATTATCGTAGCCTCCGCCTTGCGTCGGCATAGGCGTGGAAATGAGGCCGCTGCCATCGTGATCCCAATAGTCCAACATCCAGCGATGGAACCGACAGAAAGGCTCGTAGACCTCGGCGATAAATGAATCATCGCCCACCGTGTCATGAAACTGGAGCAGGCACCAGGCGAAAAGGTAGGGCCCATGTCCCGAACTGCCCTCGCCCGCGCTGTTCATTGTCGTGAAGGCCCCTTCGGGTGACTGCCGGTGGCAAATCTCCCGCACCAAACCCTTGCCCAACTCAGGAGCCGTATCCTTCGCCTGCAGTAAAATGAACTGGCTATCATCTGGTGTCCAAATGTTATCACCCCAGTAGCCCAGGAAGCCCTTGCCATGTAGCCAATGAATGTTTTCAAACTTGCCCGTGGGCCGAATCTGGTTATGGCGTATGACCCAGGCCGAGCCATAGTAGTACTGGCGTTCGCGCGGGCTCAGGTCCTCGGGGGGCTCAGGCATCCCGGAAAGGTAGTCGTTATACCACTGCCGAGCCGCCGATTCCAACTCGCCCGGCGGCTGCTGCACGCACTGCAGGGAGGCGATGGCTTCCGCTTCGTCATAGGACAGACCCACCGCACAAGTGAAGGTCAACTTCTCCTCGGGCTGAAGTACTTGCGTCGGCCCGAGCAGTTCATAACCGATGGGCCGGTAGTTCCACCACACCGGCTTACCTTCGCCCGGTCGCAGGAAACCCGTAGGGCGAAAGCTCCACTCCAAAATGTTGTAACCTTCGATGCCAAAACCAGGCCGCAGGCGCAAATAGCGATTGACCCGGCCGCCGCCGGCTTCGGTGAAATCCACCGCGATAGTATCTGCCTCCTGCTCGAGACGGGCGCAGCCCCGCAGCATGTTTTTCAAGCGACCGAAAATCCAGGGGGCATATTCATGGGGGGAATCGCTGGTATTGGTGAGGACCGTATGAACGTAGAAAGTGCTGGGGTCAGCCAATGTCACCATTGACTCAACCGTGGTTCCCGCTAACTTTAGAGCGGTAGTGAACATGTGGGGATAGAAGTCCAACTTAAAGCGATCGGCGGTAGTCTGCAATACTTTGGCTTCCACAGCCGCACCGTCGCACACAAAACTGGTCGCTGCCACCGGATGCCCCACCACCGTCTCAGTTGCCGCGATCAGACTGACCAGAGGTAGACCAGCGTAAACAAAGGGGTCGCGGTCCGGGGCGGGACCGCACTTGGGTGCCGGACCGGATTCGGCAACTTGGAAGGGCACAAGCGGATGGTGAGTCGTCACCGACGACCCGTACACCGAGAGGCAGTCATTCCATGTCGCGTCAGGTCCCACATAGCGAATAAACGGCACATCTTTTAACCACTCACAGTAATCCATCATTGAAACTCCTTTTCATTGTTCGCCCCACGGAAAAAGCCGGCCGGACTCTCTAACTGCGTCAGTGATGGCCAGCAGGTTCACGAGGGGAGTATGGTGCAACAGATCATCGGTCGCGCCAATCATGTGGCGAAACCCCCGCATGGACTCCAGAACGTGACGGGTTCGGGTGCGCAACTGTTCGGGAGATTGTGAGTGTATGTGTCCCGAGTTGACGCCTCCGCGACTCGCCCTTATCCACGAGAGCCGCTCCCGGGTATCGCGCAAATGGGTAACATCACCCTCGGGAGGCTCCGAGAAGCTCTCCACTATGTCCGGCTCCATCTGATCAAAGTATCCCATCTCTACCAATCGGGCCATCTTACCACAGCAATGGTACCACGACAGGCGTCCCGTACGCCGGATGTCCTGGTTGATCTGGCGAGTATACGGGACAAGAAATTCCTCAAAAATCGTCGGTGAGTATATCTCCAGGCCGTTTATGGCATAGCCGTAAACGTCTACATCGGCCGCGTCACCGGCCTCAATCCACAATCTGGTGGTCTCAAGCTGCAATTCGCACAGTTCATGCAGAAGCCGAGGCTGGTCAACGATCCACAAAATGCCATCGGCCTGGCTGAAGTAGAGATTGATGAGTTCGACCATAGGAGTGAATAGCCACATCATCACAAGGCCGTTGTCACCGCTCGCGGCAATAGCTGATTTGACTGACTTGACAACATCAGCCTTAACTTGGTCGCGATTGTCAAGGATGGTCTGGGCCGCCTCCCGTACCCAGGCAGCATAAACCGCCACATCTTCTTCGCCGCTCACATAACACTGTGTCCGGGTGGAAGATTCGTCGCCGACTGCTTCCCAACAGTCTGCCAGGACACCGTGGGGAGTGCGCAGAGTGTTGGTCCTAATCTGCCGGCGCACCCCAGAGGTATCTGTTCTCTCGTCGGCCTCCGTTTCCATGCTAAGGTCATCCCGGTACTTGACGGCTTGGAATAACTGCGGGCTGGCCACGACGTAAAACTTCTGAACGCCCATAGCCTGCGCGGCGGCCAGGTCATCCTCGGCCGTCACTTCCTCGGGTGTTTTCCCGAAGTAGGTCGCGGCAAGGTCAGGGCCTGCCCAGTATACAATGGGTACCAATTGGGGATCGCCCTCGCGCAGCCACTGGCGCAAGCGCTCTCGCTGACTTTGCTGGGCCATCTAATTACTGCTCCTTTCGGTCCCCTGTCGTGGTCTGGTCGGCACGATCGGGATTTGCCACCATAAAGTGACAACTCGCAGACAATACACTTCGCGCTAAGGGCAACTCTTCCCTCTCTGGCCGATGCAGAAGTTTGACAAAAGCCGTCAGATTGCATAGACTGGTAGCCATAGGTTGTCAGTCACTGCGGTGACAGAGCCTGAGATACACTAAACTTGCTTACAAGGATGTGATTCATTTGTTGACACCAGATCTACCCCGTTTACTGATACCTCCAAGCCGTCTTGCCATCACCATAGTGCTGCTGGCATTTGCTCTCCTGATAGTCGGCTGTGAAACGCAAGCCCCCAACCCTGCCCCCCCTCCGCCACCTCCACCAAAACCTGCTCCACCAGCCAGTGAGGAACCGCCGGCTGCTGAGCCGGCCACTACCTCGGAGAAGGCGGAGGTTATTGAGGTAAACTCGGGTAACTTCGAGCAAGAGGTCCTCAAGGCCGAGACACTGGTGGTGGTAGATTTCTGGGCCGAGTGGTGTGCCCCGTGCAAGCCGGTCAAACCGATACTGCACGAATTCGCTCAAGAATATGCCGGGCAGGTTAAATTCGCCGCCCTGAATGTGGATGACAGCAGGCTAATAGCCAACAAATATAAAATCCGGGCTATTCCCTGCCTGATTTTCTTCCGGGACGGCGAAGAAATCCACCAGATGCTGGGCCTGCGATCCAAAGGAGAGTACAAAGCCGAGATAGATAAGTTTCTGGCCGAGTAGCCGGTGCCCGGTGTGCTTGTGTTCCATTTGCGTACTCTTTGCTGTGTCCCGCGCTGTAAGCCAATACTAAAACTAAGGAGAACGAACGATGAGTGAGAAGAAAGTCGCCCCATATCCTGATGAGGTAATGGAGAAAGAAGAGTTGATAACCCGCACGTTCCAGTACCGCCACCCGTTCAACTACGAGAACGTTACCGTGGACCGCATCTACAACTGCGGCGAGTTTCACGGCCTGGAGATGAACCCAATTAACTCCTATTGGCCCCAGACTGAGCGGCGTCCAGCCGACGGCATCATCATTGAAGAGGAGCAGCCTATAGTCCGCGTGGTGGTCATCGGCAGCGCATGTACGCCGCCCGGATACGTTACCCTGGAATGCGAGCCTTGCGCGGGATTTCGGCGCGACAATGAGGTAGAAGAGGTAATGCCGGTGCGCTTTCGCATCAACGGACTATGGGGGATGCACTTACGCATTGACCAATGGGCCGAACCTCACCAGACCTCCCGGCCCATCCCGGAAGACAAAGTAGCGCAGAACCCTTATCTGAAAGACCATTCTTTCCGCTGCACGTCCGCGGAGTTCCCGATGGCGGGTATGAGCAGCGCGCTATTTGAGATTCCCCCTTCACGCCAGGTGATTGTCTCGGGCGGCTGCGAGATTCCCCACTGGCGCAGTGACAACTATCCCGACGACGGTCACTACTCCTTCCGCATAATCCGCACCACCGTGCTGGCTTAGTAGTCATAAGTAGTGGCGTTCTCTAACAGATAGATTCAGTGTCAGAGGGTACACTATATAAGTAGACGACCACCGTTATCGCTGGTTTGGCGTCCATTCTCAGTTTGGAGGAGGAATGATGATGAAATGCGCGAGGATGTTGGTAGTCATACTGATCTGTGTGGGGATTACGGTGTTGGGGCCCGGCAGCGTCTGGGCGCAGGAGCCTCAGAAACTGCCCACTGAGCCGCATGAGATAGCCGCGCAGTTTGTAGAAGGGCTAGTCCGGGGACGCCCGGGAAGAGACATGTGCTACCGCGTCGTAAAGAAGTTGTGGCCTGACTTCATCGGAAGCTGTGAGGCATGCATGGTGGCCGACCTAGACTCACATCTGCGCCAGCCGCAATGTGCCGCGCGACTCGAAGAACGGTCGTCTCGCGGGGCCCGGGTGCAGACACAAAGCCTGATGGTGCTCACGGCCTTGCCCTCCCTGTCGGTGAAACTCGTGCGGGTTGGCGAGGCGTGGCGGGTGGACCTATTGAGCACGTGGAAGGCGGCTACCGGCAAAAGTGAGGAATCGTTACACACTGAGGCGTCTATGTCGGACCTGAAGCAGTTAGCCCTGGCTGGGCTGATGTATGCCCAGGACTTTGATGAGTACTTCCCGCCAGCTAATAAATGGTGTGATGTCTTAGAGCCATATGTGAGGAACGAATCGCTGTTCCATTGTCCAGCAGTACCGTTCGACCAGTACGGCTACGCCTTCAACAAGAATCTGGCTGGTCTCTCACGAGAGGATATTCAATTTCCGGCTCAGACAGTTGTATTCTTTGAATCCACTCTGGGCACCAGGAACGCTACCGGCACCGGCGAGAGCCTGCCGGATCCGCCGCGGCATCCGGAGGGCAACATTTTCGGCTTTGCCGACGGGCACGTCCAGCAGATAATGGACCCGGAAACCTACGTCATCTGGAAACCCTAACGGACCAACCGCAGACGGCCCCAGAAGGTCGGGTCGCGCTGGTAGGGGACCTGAGCGGGGCAGCTCCACAGTTGGCGGCCGGCGGCGGTATCGTGGATTAGATAGTTGAACCCGATTTCGCTGTGCTCATGCGGCTCAAATCCATTGAGCGCCGCCGAGGTTAAGCCCACTTGTAGCAGATATTGGCCCTCCTCGCGCGACACCTCAACTTCTATATCCTCAGCGTCGCACAGCGGCGGGCGGCTGCGGGCGCGGCGGATCTGCTGCTGCCAGGCGAGCGGGCCTGCGACACCGGGCGCTCTGGGCAGGATGACAAAGTGATGGCAGTAGCGCGTGGCGCGGTGGCCGGACTGCTCAGGCTGCGTATCCACCCACAGTTGCATCCCATCCCCGGAGGTCGGACGGCGACGATTGCCTACTATCGGGCCCTGCTTGGGGATTTGCGCCGCTACATAGAGGCCCTCGTTGTTCCAGGCCACGTATACCTGAGCAAAAGGCGGAGCGCCATCTAACTCGCCGAGCGGGGGCAAAGCCGGCCCCCACTGGCTCGGAGCTACCGACCAGGGGTCAACCACATAAGCGCAATCGGCGGTGACCTCAAACAGCAGGCGGGCGGGGAACTGCGTTGTCACTGCTCATCGCCTCCGGTCTTGCGCCGATAGCCCTCATAGCACGCCGCCAGGAAGCGCTTGAATTCGCCGCTGGTCAGGTCCTGGGTCTGATGGATTTGCAGGGCCACGCGATCGTAGTCCGCGGCGCGGGTATGGACGCGGACCCGCGAGCCTTCCCCATACTTGGGCAGGTCCTCAATCTCATTCCAGGTAGGTAGGGCCAGTTGGCGGGCCAATTCGGCTTCATCAAACCGACCTTTTTCGGTGCGGAATTGCAGGTCCAGGTACCATCTCTTATTAGTCCGCGCCCGCGCCCACCAGTCGCCACCCGAGCGCCCGCCAAATTCCACGCAATCAGGATGCTGCCAGTCCTGCTCGGGCGGCTGCGGCAGATTCTCAATCAGTTCGCGCAGCACGAGGAGCGCTTCACCTTGCCAGGCCCGCTCTACACCGGCGGCTGTTTTTCGCTGTTGCGCATGCCAGGCTACCGGGTCGCGCTCCCAGGGGGTAGCCACGCCCTCCCCTATTTCCGCCACCTTCGCCCTGGCCCGCACGGGCTCTCGCCGGGCCGCAGTCAGCGTCTGCCGGTCGCACCTGGGACTCGTCTCTAATACCTGCTCCAAGTACGGAGCAGTCGGCGATTGATGATTGTCAGCGACATCTTCCGGCCGACCACTAACTACCAAATAGCCTCCCTCCTCTCCCCCACCGGGACCCAAATCAATGACATAATCGGCCGTCTTGATTACGTCCAGATTGTGTTCAATAACCACCACTGTATTGCCCGCGTCCACCAGGCAATTCAGGACGCTTAGCAGTTTGATTATGTCAGCCGGATGCAGGCCGGTAGTAGGTTCGTCCAGCAGATACAGAGTATGGCCCCGACTGGGCCGCACTAATTCTCGCGCCAATTTCACCCGCTGGGCCTCGCCGCCCGACAGCGTCGGGGCCGCCTGCCCCAAAGGCAGATAATCCAGCCCCACATCACAGACAATTTGGAGCATCCGCCGCAGGCGCGGGAAATGCTCAAACAGCCCCAGGGCTTCACCGGCAGTCATCTCTAAGATATCAGCAATGTTCTTATTCTGGTACTTGACCTGGAGAGTTTCGGGCTTGAAGCGCCGTCCCTCACACTCCTCACAAGTGACCCAGACCGCGGGCAAAAAGTGCATATCCACCCGCACCGCCCCCATCCCCCGGCAGGCTTCACAGCGTCCACCGGGCTTGTTGAAACTGAACCAGCCCGGGGTATATCCTTGGCGGCGGGCCTCGGGGAGTTTGGAATAGAACTCGCGAATCAGGTCAAATATCCCCACATAGGTCGCGGGATTGGAGCGGGGCGACTGGCCAATGGGCGCCTGGTCAATATTGATGACTTTACCCAAATTCTCGGCGCCCAGGATGTCGCGATGATAGCCGGGATTGGTCGCTCTCCCGTGCAGCCGCCAGGCCAGTTCGGGGTACAGAATGTCCTCAATTAACGAACTCTTTCCCGAGCCGGAAGGCCCGGTGACACAAACCAGCGATTGCAGGGGGATTTCCACATCAATATTCTTGAGGTTGTGATGGGTAGCCTCCTGAATCGTGAGCCAACCATCCTGTTGGGCCGGCAGGTTGCGGCGCGGCCAGGGAATGGGTACGGCCAGACGGCCCGAAAGATACCGGCCAGTCGGCGAGGTCCGCCGCCGCAGGGCACGGCGCGTGCCGGTGGCTACTATTTGGCCGCCGTCAGGTCCGGCCCCGGGTCCAAAGTCCACTATGTAGTCGGCCTCGCGCAGCGTCTGGGGGTCATGCTCGACCACCACCAGACTATTGCCCAGGTCACGCAGCGATTTCAGCGCCTTCAGCATCCGCTCGTTATCCCGGGGGTGGACGCCGACTGTAGGCTCATCCAGGACATAGAGCACTCCCGTCAGCCCGGTGCCGAGTTGGCCGGCCAGTTTCACTCGCTGCGCTTCTCCGCCCGAAAGGGTCGCCGCCCCTCGGTTCAGTGTGAGGTATTCCAGGCCTACTTCCACCAAAAAGCGCAACCGACTTTGCATCTCGTCGGGTATCTGGCCGGCGCGCTGACGCTCAGCGGGGGTCAACTCCAGGTTATCAAAGAATGCCCGGCATTCCTGGAGCGAAAGACTACACAGTTGCGGGAGCGTGTACCCGCGGAATTCGCTGGCTGCCGGTTCAGGGCGCAAGCGACTGCCCTCACAGGTCGAGCAGGGCACCTGGGCCCAGGCGCGGGCAAACTTGCGCCCGAAATCTTCTCCCATGCGGGCGGCCGACTCCACTCCATTTACCAAACCTGTGAATCTGACCGTCATCCCATCAACCCGAAAGTCGTCATCACTGCCCAAGAACAGGACATCGCGTTGCTCGTCGGTCAAGGTGGACAGCGGCTGGTTGAGGGTGAATCCCGTACCTTTACCGACTGCTTGCAGCAGCCGCTGTAGCATGCTGCCTTGCACCAGTGGCCCCCAGAGGCTGACCGCCCCTTCGGCCAGCGACTTGCCCTCATCGGGCACCACCACTCGCAAATCCACGCCCTGCTCGGTGCCCAGGCCCTGACACTGCGGGCACCAGCCCTGGGCATGGTTAAACGAATAACTGCGCGGCGTTAGCTGCTCATAAGCGATGCCGCAGTTAGGGCAGGACAGTTCGGTAGCCAGGCTAACTTCGGTAGGCTCCTGCGCGGCGGTGCGAGCCACAATCACCTGGCCCTGGGAGATGCCCAAGGCGGCTTCCACCGCTTCCGCAATCCGCGTGCGCCGCTTTTTTGCAGGCCGGAGCCGATCAACTACTACTTCCACCTGATGATGCTGGCGGCGGTCAATGGTGAAATCTAAGGGCAAGCGGTTGACCTCACCATCTATGCGGACCCGTGCCCAGCCCTGGCGCACAAGCCGCTGGAATACCACTTCGTACTCCTCAGTGGGTAATAGGCGCAGGGGAGCCAAAATGAGCATGCCCTGGCGCCAGAACTCGCTGATTATGCGGTCCACAATATCGGCGACTGAGGCGGCCCCCAGGTCGCTGCCGCACTTCGGGCAGTGCGGTGTGGCCAGGCGGGAGTACAGCACCCGCAGATAGTCGTATATCTCGGTGACCGTGCCCACCGTAGAGCGGGGGGTCTGCACGGTGTTACGCGGGTCAATGGCGATAGCCGGCGACAGCCCCGCCACTCGGTCCACTTTGGGCTTAGGCATCTCCGAGACAAACTGGCGGGCATACGAGGACAGGGACTCAACAAAGCGCCGCTGGCCCTCAGCGTAGACGGTATCTATTGCCAGTGAGGTCTTCCCGGAACCAGACACACCCGAGAAGACAGTCATCTGTCGCCGGGGAATGCGGGCGTCAACGTTCTTGAGATTGTGCTCGCGCGCTCCCCAGACCTCAATAGCCCCGGTCTTAGACCGACTGCTTAGCCGTCGGGAACCCACCGGCTGAGGGCGGTGCTGTTTGCGAGCCAGAAACTGGCGCAGCATCTGGCCCGTGTACGACTGCGGGCAGTCGGCTACTTCTTCAGGCGTCCCCGTCGCGACCACCTCTCCCCCATCTTCACCGCCTTCCGGCCCCAGGTCAATTATGTGGTCAGCAGTCTTGATGATGTCAGGATGATGTTCCACCACAACTACGGTGTTACCCCCATCCACAAAGCGGTGCAGCACCTGCAGGAGGCGCTTGACATCCTCGAAATGTAGACCCGTCGTAGGTTCATCCAGGATATAAAGGCAGCGACCGGTCTGAGGTCGGGACAATTCTTTGGCTAACTTAACCCGTTGGGCCTCGCCACCCGAAAGCGTAGTCGCCGGCTGACCCAGTTTGATATAGCCCAGGCCGACATCAACCAGTACTTGCAATATGCGGCTTATCCGCGGAATATTAGCAAAGTGCTCGACGGCTCGGCTCACTTCCATATCAAGCACTTCAGCAATGTTTGCACCGTTGTACTCAATGGAAAGGGTTTCCCGGTCAAACCGCGCTCCACCACACCGTTCACACTGTACCCAGACATCGGCCAGAAAATCCGACTCTAACTTTATCGCCCCATATCCCTGACACTGTGAGCAGCGCCCCTCTTTGACATTGAAACTGAACCGCCCCGGCTTATAGCCGCGAGCACGCGACTCCGGCAATTGCGCATAGAGGCGGCGGATGTGGTCAAAGACACCGGTATAGGTGGCGGGATTGCTGCGGGGCGTGCGACCAATAGGTGACTGGTCAATCAGAATAACTTTGTCTACTTCTTCCAGCCCCGACAGGCTCTCATACTCGCCCGCTTCGCTCTGTGCACCCTGAAGTTGCTTAGCCAGAGCGGGATGCAAGGTGTCGGCAACCAGCGAACTCTTGCCCGAACCCGATACGCCAGTCACGCAGATGAACCGCCCTAACGGGAAATCTACATCCAGATTCTTAAGATTATTATGAGAAGCGCCGTGGATGCTCAGCCAGGCGCCGTTCCCATCGCGGCGCTGGGAAGGGGTGGGAATCTGTAGCCGCCCGGTTAGATATTGTCCAGTCAGCGAGTGGCGATTCTTTTTGATCTCACTGGGTGGGCCCTGGGCGACAATCTGCCCTCCCTCAGCACCCGCGCCGGGGCCAAAATCCACTACATAGTCAGCACTAAGTATGGTCTGCTCGTCGTGTTCCACTACGATGACGGTATTGTCCAAATCACGAAGTTCCTTGAGAGTCGCCAGCAGCCGGCCCTGGTCGCGGTAGTGCAGGCCGATGCTGGGCTCGTCCAGTACATACAGGCAATCCACCAGGCCGCTGCCTACCTGACTGGCCAGGCGGATGCGCTGAGCCTCACCGCCGGCCAGAGTAGGTGCCGTTCGGTCCAGAGTCAGGTAATGCAACCCGACCTGTTCCAGAAATGACAGGCGTCGCGTGATTTCCTTCAGGGCATCCTCGGCGATAATCTGCTCAGTGTCAGTCAGTTGCAGGTTATTGAAGAAATCTGTGGCTTCGGTCACAGTCATCGCAGTAATTTCAGCAATGGACTGGCCGCCGACGGTGACGGCCAGGCTCTCAGGCCGCAGCCGCTGGCCCTGGCAGTCAGGGCAAACTTTTTCCCTAATAACTTGTTCAAAGTTGCGCCGTAGCAACCAAGAGGTCGCCTGCTTGTAGCGACGCATCAGCCGGGGAATAATGCCTTCCCAGGTGTCAGCATGCCGCCACTCCCAGCCGTGTCGCGGGTGGCAATAGTAGTACTCAATCAATTCACCGCCGGATCCGTATAACAGCACCTGCTGCTGGTCTTTGGTCAGGTCCTGCCAAGGGGTGTGTAGGGTGAAGCCATAGTGGTCGGCCGCGCCCTGGTACCAGTGGCGGCGACGGGTCCCCCCGCGCAACGAGCGCAACAGCGGTACAGCGCCATCGTCCAGTGACTTTTCAGGATGCTCTATCAGTAACTCTGGGTCAATAGTCTTGGCAGTGCCCAGGCCCTCGCAAGTGGGGCACATTCCCCGGGGACTGTTGAACGAGAAGGAGGTATGAGTAGGCTCAGGAAAACTCTGCTGGCAGTGGGTGCAGGTGAAATTGCGGCTGAGCAGGACCTCATCGCCGTCTTCGGTAGTAATGACTACGTTCCCCTCGGCCAGAGCGAAGGCCAGATCAACACCCTCGGCGATGCGGCTGCGCGAGGTGCTACCTGAGGGGAGGCGATCTACGACGATGTCAATATCGTGGCGACGGTAGCGATCTAAGACAGGCGGATCGTCCAGCCTGATAAAGCGCCCATCCACGCGAGCCCGGGCATAGCCTTGTTTGCGAAAGTCGGCGAAAAATTCTCTGAACTGGCCCTTGCGGCCGCGATGCACCGGTGCCAATATGCGCACTTGTTGGGAGGCGGCCACCGCCATAATCCGCTCAATGATGCTCTCTCGGCTCTGCGCTCCTATTGGTCGGCCACACTGAGGGCAGTGCGGCTGGCCAATCGCCGCGAACAGCACCCGCAGGTTGTCGTATATTTCAGTGATAGTGGCCACAGTAGAGCGGGGATTGTGGCTCCGCTTGGCCTGGTCAATAGCCACCGCCGGCGCCAGACCCGTAATCTGTTCCACACGGGGGCGGGGAAGTTGCTGGAGAAACTGGCGGGCATAAGTGGATAGCGACTCTACATAGAGGCGCTGGCCCTCAGCAAACAGGGTGTCAAAGGCCAGCGACGATTTGCCCGAGCCGCTGATTCCAGTGAATACAATCAGACTATTCTTGGGCAAATCCAGGTCAATGCTGCGCAGATTGTGCTCGGCAGCACCCCGGATGGCTATGGTATCGTCAGACACGACGTAACACCCTCGCGCGGGGCACAGAAGTCAGCCCGGGGCCTATGTAGACCGCGCCACCAACTGACGGGGACGATGCGGTTATTGCTCCTGAGGATACTGGTCCGCGTGTCCTTGGTCATTAGGTTCAAACCAGAAGTTGACAATAGGATGGGCGGGATCACCGATTATGTGATGGTCTTCGCCCGGTTCAATAACAAGGACGTCGCCAGCATGAATCGGCTGGGTGACGCCATTTATTTCAATCAGACCCTGGCCCTGGGCGATGCAGAATATTTCATATCCCTCGTGCCGATGCTCACCCTCTGGATGAGTGCGGTGGCCAGGAGGATGAAAACTTAGTGCCCCTCGGCCGATGCGCTCTCCGGCCACCAATTTGCTGGCGATATGCTCGGGCCCGTCAGACCCCAGGTCACGGAATTCATACCTTTTCATACTAATCTGCTCCCTGGCGCGATTATGCTGGCAGACAATAGCCCTTAATGCTGGGCCGCTTCCACTGCTTCACCAAATTCGCGGTGCAGGGCGTAGAGTTCGTCTGGTGGCACCACCAGAATCCCATGGGTTACTGACCCGTGGACATCGCCGCCCAGATTATACTGCTTCAGCAGCGACTCGAGGCGGGCGCGCAGGGCGTCGTACCGACGGTAAGCGACTGACTCTTCCCCGGCTTCTGCGGCAGCCTCGGAGAGCATTTTCAGATACTCGTAATCGTCAGCAGAGTCCCGCATCGCCGCCAGTCGTAAGGACGCGGCAAACGATCGGGACTCACCCGGCGGCAGCGGCTCGTCGTCCGGCCAGACATAAACGGCATAACCAAGTCCTTCCGGCTCGGTGCCCGTGACGAAAGGGGCGCCGCCGAAGAAGTGCTTGGGATTGAGCCAGCGGTTGTGGCCCCAGATGAGCACGGCGTAATGGAAGTAGACCGAATAGCCCTGAAGCCACGAATCCAACCCAATGGCGCGAGAGATGGATAGAGGATAGCCAATCAGCCAGGGCCGGTTGTAGACTCCCCAGTTCTGCGTGCCCTGCACCTGGAAGCGGGCCCAGTTCTCTGGACTTATCTGACCGCTAAAAGCATCTACGAATTGGAAGTAGTCGTGCGACTCGCCAATAGCCCTGCCCGCGACGAAGGTGCGCAGTTCCGGGCATCCTTCTTTGATGGCCTGCCCCACTTGAGCGGCAACCGGCAGCGCTGCGCCACGCGGTTCATCGCTCAGGTATATGTAGGCCTGGTCAATCCAGCCTTTCTCCTTCAGATGTGCACCCATCGCAGCGGCCCAGGCCCGCCGCATGTCCAGAGCCAGCGGCGTATTGTTGCGGGCGCTGTGTTGTGTCTCCCAGTTGCCGCCACCATCACGGATATAGCCTTCGCTCGCCCCACCCGTTCTGAATTCGGGAATCAAGAACAAGAAGCTGGCGCCCAGTTGCTCCAGCAGCAATTCGGCGTTCTTGTCAAACTCCGTGAAGTCAAAGGTCGCGGTCTTGGTCTCCGGATGGTAGCGCCAGGGAGCGGGATAGGGGCTCTTTGTCTGGTGGTAGTAGAACGGCGTTGCGCCGTACTGAGCCATAAAACTCACTACCCCCATCACCGCTTCTCTATCCTGCGGCGTGTAACGCTGCTCATCTCCGCCAAACCAGTTGGCCTTGTCTCTTCCGCTGCGCCCCCATAGGTCAGCGCCCAGCAGTGGCGTAAAACTGAGTTTATCCGGCAACGAGAAATCAAACACCTTCAGTTCTATGGGCAGGCGCAGTTCGCGCCCGGAGCACTCAGCGATAAGGGCTCCCCGGTACTCACCGGCCGCCGCGTCTTTGGGCACCTTTACCGTCACCCAGGCTACCTTGCGTCCGCCGGCGGGGATGTCACATTTCCGCCAGGGCAGGATGGCGTCGGGGTACCAGCCACCTCGGTGCGGGTAAGGGCGGTAACCATAGCCGCCGATGTAGCCCTTGGTACCGACCAGAGGCCGGGACAGATATACTTCTTGAACCCGTTCAACCGCCACTTGTTGGGCCGGTATCGTTGCCTGGCCTTGCGTATGGGCCAAGTCCGTCGCCGAAACCACCACGTCGCGCAAGCCTTCGGTAGTGTCAATCACGACCTGGAATGCTTCCCGTTCATTCCGGGCCGCGGCAATTTGTGCTCTGTCTGCGCCGTACCTGGGTGGATCCCAGCGGCAAATCATTTCCCCATTGGTGGCCGCCCACAGTGCCGCGCCGTACAGGAATGTGGCCTGGGCCCGCTCTGTGTGGCCACTGTTTTCGCGCAGCTGCACCGTCAGTTGCCATACTCCCGGTTTCCGAGGAAGTTTGAGATTGGGCGGAGTAGTCCATAACCCTGGCTGTCCCGACGCGGGAAGCAGGGGAACAGGCAAAGTTTTCTCCCCGTCGGGCGGGTGCAGCCGAGCCCGGCCCGAACGGGCGGGCCAGGCGCGCACTTGGGCCTGTAACACGTTGCCTTTCACCGTACAGGCTACCTCGACCCGCTTCTGCGGCTCGCCCACATCAATGTCAAGTTCATAAGGATACGAGGACGGTTGGCTAAGCGACTGCGGTAGTTCCTCAGCGAGTGTGATCTCGTGTCTGATAGGCTTTCTACTGGCGAGATACACAAAGTAGGTCTTTGTAGAGCGCGGGGGACAGGAAACCCGGAACACCAAGCGATCAAGCAGCGTTGGCGGCTTAACTCTGGACAGGTTACACCACTGCTGCTCAACTAACGCCCAGGGCACTTCTTCACCGCCCTCTGCTCCACTGGCATCAACTACCTTCAGCCGCTCCGGCGAAATGTAGTTCCAGGTGAACCCGGGCAATACTTCACGCAGTTCCAATTCCACCAGTACGTCAGTTGCGTCGTGGCTCATGACCTCGCTGACAACAACGGGCACCCGCTCCTGCCAGAGAGGCTCAGCCTCGCGCACCCGCCAATCAGGGCTGACGGGCACCTGCGTTAACTCCGTGCGATCAGCGAGCAATTCCGGAAAGACCAGAGGCTCCTGGCCCTCCGGGGTCATGGATACATCGTCAACATCTACGGGGCCGCCGGTGACCTCCAGGAACATGCCCAGTTTCGGCTGAGCGTCAGCCGGGTGCTGATAAGTGAATCTGTGCTCGGCCCATTCAGCGGTCAATTGCGCCTGGCCTCCACCGGGCTGCACCGCCAGCATCGCTTGTGTACCCGGAGCGGTGCGTGCCCACAGGCGAATTACGTAGGTGGCCCCTGGCACCAGTTCAATGCCCTTCTCCGGGACGTTGTGTATCCTGATGCTCGCTTCACCAGGCGCGTAGGCCCGCAAATACCGGCGTCCGCGGTGGGCCGCGCCCGGGTCAGTTACCAGTTCAAAGCGGTCTTGAGGCGTCCCGCGCTCCTCGCACCAGCCGTCGGGGTATTCCGGCCGCACGGCCGGCAGTAGTTTCTCGAAACTGGCGTTGGCCAGCAGGTTGGGGTCTGTTAGCGCCGCGCGTTGCTCGCGGGTAAGATCCAGAGGCTGTCCACCAGCTCCTACTTCGCCCGCTGCCCGAGCTGCTGGCCCCCTGGCCCCGGTACACCAAGCAATCATGGCCGCCACCCCAACCAATGCTATCACCAGTGTGCATTTACTATGGCCGGCAAGCAATGTCACGGCACCGTTCATATCTTTCACCATAGTTTCCTTCAGTATCGGCTGAGGTCCTTTAGTCTCACAGCGGCTCGATGGTAGCGCTTGCGGCTCCGCCACGTTTGCGGAGGAATTGCTCCACGATCGCGCGGGTGGGCAGGCTTGGTTGGGCGCCGGCAGTCGTAGTGGCCAGCGCCCCGGCGGCATTGGCAAACACTGCGGCCTCGTTTAGAGTTGCCCCTTCGGCGATGCGAATTCCCAGAGCGGCGGCAAAAGCGTCGCCGGCGGCCGTGGTATCAACGGGTTCCACCGAGTAGCCATACACCAGACGAGAACCTTGACTGTCTGCCAGCAAACAGCCTTGCTCACCCAGCGTTATGACTGCTACCATCGTCTCGCGACTGCGCAATATCCGGGCGGCTTGAAGAGCGGAGGGAATATCACCGACCGACATGTCAGCCAGATAGCCAAGTTCAGACTGATTAGGAGTAATTATGTCAGCGTGCCGCCACAGTGTAGGTAGGTCGTCCCCGAGGGGACTGGGGTCAAATTGCACCAGCACATCGCGGTCTACCGCAATTTGGATGGCCCGGTCCACCACCGCCGGGGGAACTCCCATCTGCAGCAAGAGAAGGTCGCTTTTCTCAATAGTTTCGCTGGCTTCTTCTACCTGCTGCTCGGAGCAGTTGAGGTTGGCACCCAAGGCTGAGAGGATGCTGTTTTGGCCGTCGGGAGTAACGGTAATAAAGGCAGCACCAGTGGCCGCCCGGGGGTCGCGACGGACAAAATCAGTATCGACATTCTCCCGGTTCAACCCTTGTAGTAGCGGCGGTCCGAACGCGTCGGAACCTGCTCGACCAATAAGGCTAACTTGGGCGCCCAGTCGCGCCGCAGCCACGGCTTGATTGGCCCCTTTGCCTCCGGGAACCATACGCAAATTCGCCGCCCGCAGGTTCTCGCCCGGCTCCGGGGCGCGCTCAGCCTTCATTACAAAGTCAATATTGATATTGCCCAGGACCGTAATTCTCACACTCATCCTATGCTCCTGCCGTGTGGACTCACCAATGTCATATACAATATACAATATTTGCCGAATGCAGACAAGACAGATGGCCTGGATAAGCAAGCAGTCAGAGACTACTCAAAATACTCCTCGTCCTGGACCTGGTCCAGTTTAGTATGGCGACGCATCAGGGCGCGGTTGTACGCGGAAATGATGTTTTTGCGAGTGATTAGACCCAAAATCCGGCTGTGGTCTTCACGAGGTACTACCGGCAAGCGGCCCACATCACGCAGACCCAGTTTGCGCAGTGCGTCATTGAGATTCTCGTCAGGAAAAGCGATGACCAGGTCGTGAGTGGCAATATCCTTGACTCTTTTGTCCAGGCCTTCAGGCCCAGCGTTACGCACGTCGGTAAGGGTCACACAACCGTGTAACTTGCCACTATCATCAACCACGGGGAACCCGTGGTGTTTGGTAGTTTCAAAGAGGTGGGCAATTTCGCGTACCTGGGAATCAGGTTTGACACTAATAATGTCGGTAGTCATGCCTTCACTAACTTGGATTTCGTTGAGAAGCCTGGTGTCGCGGCCTAATTCGAAGTGGACGCCCCGGCGCACCAACCGGATGTTGTAAATAGAGAAGCGGTACATCGCCCGTGCTACAACGACAGAAGTGACACAAGCCAGCATCAACGGTAGAATCAGGTAGTAGTCATGCGTTATTTCGAAGACAATCAGAATGGATGTAATGGGGGCGTGAGCTGCCGCTGCGAAGACCGCGCCCATTCCCACCATTGCATAGGCGCCGGACTGGGTCATCAAACTGGGAAAGAGCCATTTGAATGCATGCCAAATCCCTGTGCCGAGGGCAGCGCCCATAAACAAAGAAGGCGAAAATACTCCTCCAGAGCCTCCTGACCCAAGCGTAAGAGAACTGGCCAGTATTTTGAGTCCGAGGAGGGCTATCATCAGGCCCAGCTCGGCGGTGCGCCCTGATGTTATCTGGGCCATGGCGTCATAACCCGAGCCAAAAATCGTCGGGTAAAAGAATCCGATGGCGCCCACGCCCAGCCCGCCGATGGCGGGCAGAACTAAATTAGGTAGTGGTAGACGCTCAAAGACCTCTTCGAACATAGTCAGTGACCGCACAAATAGAATCCCTACAGCGGCGGCGAGGATGCCCAATACGACGAACACAGGCAACTCAGTGTAGCTGGCAATACCGACCTCCGGAGGATGAAGCGTAGCGATAGGACCGATTCCGGTTGCCACAATGAAAGCGGTAGCGGTTACCGCGCTGGCCACCACAGGGGCAAAGGCCTCCGCACTTACATCGCCCAGAAGAATCTCAAGGGCAAAGAACGCACCGGCCAAAGGGGAACTGAAGGTGGCCGCAATTCCTGCTGCTGCGCCACACCCTACCAGCGTCTTAATGCGATTGTCGGACAGGTGGAGCAACTGACCCACAGTAGAGCCTATCCCTGCCCCAATCTGCGCGGTAGGGCCCTCACTGCCCACTGAGCCGCCGCTACCGATGCACAGCGCCGAAGCCAATGCCTTCACGGCTGATACCCGTGCGCGGATGCGTCCCCCCCGCTGGACCATCGCCTGCATTATCTCGGGTACTCCGTGGCCGCGGGCTTCTTGTGAAATCACGTACACCAGTGGGCCGACCAGGAGGCCGCCCAGAGCGGGCAGCAATATCACATAATAATCTCCCATAAACCCCAAAGCGTACCTGCCGTAAACAAAGAAAAGGCGATGAAAGCCAATCAACATGAGCTTGGTTAAGCCCACGCCAACTCCCGCAGCCAGCCCAATCACCACGGCGATAACCAAAATCACTGACTGCTGGGTCATCCGCGAGCGAGTGAATAGCCGCTGGGCGGCGGCGGCTATCCGACTTACCATGTCATTGATGCCAGAAGTCCGTGTCTTGCTATTGTACACAATCTCTTGCCTTCTCTAACTTCACTGGCCGAGCACTAAATACTGCCACATTATGGTAGGCAGCGGCTCCCTGCGAGGTAACCGCTGCCGAATGCTACCTTAGTTGGGCCTAACTTTCTAAGCGCCGATGGCCGGCTCAATCAGGCCGTAGTCGCCATCGTCGCGGCGGTAGACGACATTGACCTGTTCACTTTCCCCGTTAAAGAACATAAAGAAATTGTGGCCTAACAATTCCATTTGCAGGGCGGCCTCTTGGGCCGTCATCGGCTTGAGCGCATAACTTTTAGTCTTAACTATCCGGATATTGTCTTCGGACTCGGGCACCGTGGTCTGACTCGCAGAGGCTGAGTCACCAGGGGTTGATGGGGGCATCTTGCGCAGCGTCTGCCGGTCTTTGCTCTGGAGTCTATCTTGATACTTACGCAACTGCCGCTGTACCCGATCCAGGGCCCGGTCAAAACTGGAGAGCAGTTCCTCGGACCGTTCTTCGCCTCGGATCAGAGTGCCGTCAACATCAACGGTTATCTCCACGATTTGCCAGTTGCGCTGTTCAGATACTACTACTTTAACGTCTTTAATGCGGTCGGAGAATTTGCTGAGACCTTCCAGACGAGGAGCGGCATGTTGTTGAAAACCGAACTTGTCACCGTCCATACGAAATTGATACTGGATTTGCATACTCTTATATTTGCTCCTTGCGGGCACAGACACTCCCCTGTATCCACCAAAAGAGTTTCCGCAGATAATTCGGATGTCGCCTATAGCATCAACGCAAACTATGCTGCCAATCAACTCAAGGCGATGTCGGCTACCAGAGGAAGTCGGACTCCGGTTCCTCTTCCTCGGCCGCCGGTCGACCGAGTCGGACTACGTTCTCGGCTTGAGGGCCTCGCTCGCTCTCCTCAATATCAAATTCCACCAGTTCGCCATCCTCCAGCGTCTTATAACCCTCCATTTGAATAGCGGAGTAGTGGACAAAGACATCCTCTTCGCCCTCACGCTCAATGAACCCGTAGCCTTTTCGAGGGTCAAACCACTTTACACGTCCTTGCAGACGCAAGACGTTCTCCTCCTGCAAAACTGCAGAATACTGAGTTACTACTATGATTGTAATATAATCAGCCGCCCCTGTCAACTATTTGGCACTTGCTGCCTAACACTTCAATCCAACGCCGGGTCAGTGCAACCCAACGCTGTTTGACCTGGACGATAGCGTCAGCGTGCCAAAAGAATCCCTGGCCCTCCTGGAGCGCTTCAGCCATGGTATCAGCAAAGACCCGGGCTAAATCAGTGGCCACGTTGACCTTGCGGATGCCCAACTGTATAGCCCGCCGGATTTGGTCGGGCGCCCGACCGGTTGCCCCATGCAGTACTAATGGCACCTCCACCCGACGCTCAATTTCGGCCAACCGTTGGAAGTCTAATTCGGGCCGGCCGGGATTGCGCCCGTGGGCCGTGCCAATGCTGACGGCCAGAGCATCTATGCCGGTGACACGGACAAAGTGCTCGGCGGCCGCAGGCTGGGTCAACCGTGACTCGGCCGGGTTGCTATTGGTATTGTCGGCCTCGGTAGTCATCTCCGGGAATCCCACAAAACCAATCTCCGCTTCCACAGTAGCTCCGGTTTTTCGCGCCAATTCTACGATACGGCGCGTGATCTGAGCATTTTCCTCGTCAGGCCGACTGGAGGCATCAACCATTACCGATGGGAAACCGGCCTCCAGCGCGGCTTGCACCTGCGCTGGGTCACGACTGTGATCCAAATGCAAACAGACTGGAATATCATAGTTGTGCGCCAAAGTAGAAACAATCTGCACGGTATTCTGCAGCCCCAGCACTGGCTCTTCCTTAGGGCCGAGCATAACAATGACTGGCGATTTCTCCTGCTGGGCCGCAGCCATAATAGCATCAGCAGTCTCGGCATTGCACATAATGAATGCACCCACCGCATACCCATCGGCTTCCGCCGGTGCCAGTATTTCTCGCAAACTAACTAAGGGTCTTGTCATTGGATAGTACTCTTTTCTTCAATAGCAATAGCCTCAAAATCCAGGGGAAGGAAGGCCGAATGCCTGCCGCAGCGGCGGCGGCTCCCAGTGTGATGCGGTATTCCGCTCAGGTAGCCCATCAAGGATATAGCGGTCAACTTGACTAAACTGCGCGTGCCAGATTTGATTCGGATGCCCGGGCACAAAGTCAAAGCCTTCCAGGTGCCCTTGCATTTCCTGGATGTCCCACACACGTACCGGAAAGTTCACTGCGTCGCTAAGTGTGTCGGGAATCTCAAACTGAAACAGCCCATCCATTGAGCCGAAAGTATGGATAGAATACAGTTTGCGGCCAACTACTCTGACCCCTTGGGAGAAATGCATCTCCCCGGGATACCGGAAGACGCCGTCACGAATCAGACCGCCGTCGTTGGTGAACCGATAGCGGTGAATCCCCAGGTCCGAGTTATCACCTACCCACACGTACTTACCATCAAAGCATACTGGGTCAATCCAGGTGACATCATCAGTAATGTCCCAGGTCTGGACAACCTCTAAGTCGGATGCTCGGATCTTGGCGATAACCGAACGGTCCAGGTTGGGGTCGTACTGGTCACCTTCGGGACCGTGGAGAAATCCGGCCCAAATGTAGCCAGCGTGGTAGTCTATAGCGCCCAGGTGATTCACCCCTTTGACGGTGATGGTCTTGGTTTCCAGCAGATTCCACTCCGTGTCGAAGCGGCAGATGCTCGTAGCGTTGGAACTGTAGTAGGAATCCTCGGCAAGCGCCAGGCCTTGTTGGGCAGAAGCCTCACCCGCGAATCGGTGCTGCTCTACCAGGGTTGCCCCCATTCTTCTCGGGCGAGGCCCGCCGGGTTCTTCTCCGCACCCAGTCCCGCTCGCCAGACCAAGTAGTAGTACACCGAGCAGGCAGCAGATTATCATCGCAGAATCTCCTTTCATTCCTCAAAGTGCCAGAGTTGCCCATGTGCGTCCATACATATAACACAGAGAACATCCAAGCACAGCGCCGCCCGTGGCCTTAGCGCTGCTGCGGGTCGGACTCAATAAGGTCTTCGCTGGTTGTGGTCGGACACCAGAACTTCTCGATGTATTCAATGACCAGGCGCGTGCCCTCCTCATGACTCACATAGGGCGGCTTGGCCGGGTTGTACATAGCATCAGTTAAGTCCCCGACCAGCGCGACATTCTGGCCCCAGCGCACCATTTGCTTAATGGCAAAAGACCGTTCCAAGATGCACATATTGGTATGCACACCCATAATGAACATATTCTGGATGCCGTGTTGGACCATAAAGTTGAACACTTCCTGGCCGTCATCAGAGATACCATCTCTTTCCTGGTCAATTTCAATACCGGGATGCTGTCTGCTGTAGGTCCTACATGGCGTCGTCTGGCCCGTATCTGGTCCGTTATCAGAAGCATCCACGGGCAGAGGCGGATCAGGCTGGTCCGATAGTGGAGGGGGAGCCGCACGCGGCGCGTCTATCATCCTCTGCCGAGCGGGCGTGCCCGCATAGAAGTCCATAGTCCCCGAGGGGGCATGAATAATCCACCCACCTTTGGCTCTGACAGCCTTCACAGTTTCATTCATGCGTGGGACCATATCCACAAGCCGCTCAGTCGCCCCTCGGCACCAGTGCTTATCCCATACGTCGCAAAGCAGTAGTACTGTTTGACTCGCTACCAGAGTCGCTGGCTGCACCATCACCTTCCAGTAGTTTCGTTCCCGCTCGTCTTGTGCTAATACCTGACTGCGTAGACTTACATGAAACTCCTGCGCCTTTGCCATGTTGCTCTCCCTTCCGTAGAGCCCTTTGCCTGGATGCTCTCACCTACTGCGCTACCGGCTAATGTCCGCCACCGCTCTGTCACGCACTTCATCGGCCCGACGGAAGTAGTCTTCCCAGCGCTCCAGGCCAAACTCGTCAATGACCTCTTCGATGTCCAAGCCCTCTCGTTGGCTGCTCAGCGCGTAGCGAGCCTCCTGGGTCGCATAGTCAAAGCCTATATCGGCGCCATACTTCTTAAGCATTTCGTCCATCTTCTCCCAGTTGTAGTCCATGTGCAACACACGCTGATTAAGGTTGATGCGCTGGGCGATTACCGCTTCATAGGTAGCGAGTTTTAGCTGCCGGCCCATCGGGTCCACTATTTGCCCTAATTCGGCGCCAATGGCTGAAACCAGGTAGCAGCGCAATTCCAGTGCCCATGCTCGCACCTGCAGGCCGCCCCGATACATTGAGCAGAAGAAGATTACCTCAGCGCCATTGTCTTTCAGCCCAGTCATTATGTCCCGGAAGTTCAAATCGTAACAGATACACATACCAATCTTGCCGAAATCGGTTTCCAGCACCGGAGCCTCAGTCCCTGGCATAATGCCCTTTTCAATTTCACCGATAGTAGGGTGGAATTTGTGGTATGTGCCGGCAATTTCCCCCTGCCGGTCAATTAGTACAGCCGTATTATACAGAGTATCGCCATCCCGCTCCCACAGCGGCCAGATGATGTACATGCCCAACTTCTTGGCCTCGGCCATCATTCGCGAGGTAGTCGGCCCGGGCAGTTCCTCGGCCATCTGGGCGAGATTATCATCCTTGTCCCAAGGGATGTGCAGATGCGGATAAATTTCGGGAAAAGCCACAATATCCGCGCCAAACTGGCGGGACTGCCAGGCGAAATGGGCCGCCTGATCTAATACCTTCTCCATGCCTTCGTCCGGCGATACTTCGGGCCGATGCGAAACACTGGCAACGGTTACGTAGCGAGACATAGTCTTCATCCTCTCAAGCGATGGTGAACTACAGACAACCGATACTTCCTGCGCAGTTTCCTTTTTACCTTCTTATCTCCGCCGGATCAGCATAGATTGTTAGTTAGTCTCAAAGGAATTGCCCAGGATTTGTGGAATAGGACTGGCAACCAACAAGGAGGTAATGCTATGAGTCAGAAGACGATAGTGCGGAGATTAGGTGAAGTAGAGCCACTCACCGAGACGTGTGGCGAAAGCAGGCGCTTGATTACTGCTGAAGATGGCACCGAGGCCGGGCTGCACGTGGTCCACATCATAGAGTCCGAGCCTCACTACCATGAGCACACTGCCGAGATTTATTACGTCTTGGCCGGCTGGGGTCGGCTGCGTGTGGGTGAGGAGGTGGTTGAGGTCGAGCCGGGCACCGCTGTATACATACCCCCCGGTACGGTTCACGCCGGCAAAGGCGGCTTTGTTACGGTCGTGGTCTGTGTGCCCCCGTTCGATCCCGATGACCAGTTTGTAGTCCAAGAGGTCGAGGAAGCCACCGACTCGCCTCAGTGATATTGACTATCTTGGCCTGAAGTGTATAGTCAATACTCTGGTTTAATCGCTTAGGTACACGGCATCTATACCAACTTCCATTAGCAAAAGGATGAGATAATTATGGAACTTATGATGTTTGCCAAACTGCTGCAGCCGTATCCGTTGGCGGAGACCGCCCAGATTGTCAAGGATATGGGCTTTGACGGACTGGATTTGACCGTTCGGAGCAACGGTTATGTCCAGCCCGAAGATGCGGCCCAGGGCGTCCCCCAGGCCGTTGAGGTATGTGCCCGCCACGGGCTGGAAGTGCCCATGCTCACTACCGAAATCATCTCGGCCGAGCAGGAATACGCCGAAGACATTTTCGCGGCAGCGGCCCAATGCGGGGTCAGATGGCTCAAACTGGGCTACTGGAGGTATGAGAAGTTCGGCGAATTGCAACAGGAAATCAGTGCTGCACGGGAAGAGATGGTCGGCTTGGAGGCTCTGGCTCGCGAGTACGGTGTCTGGGCGGGCGCTCACATCCACTCGTCTACCTTTCTGAGTGCGGTTCCGGCCCAACTTTACCAAATCCTGATGGGACGGGACCCCCAGTATGTGGGTGCCTACATTGATCCGGGCCATATGGTCGTTGAGGGAGCTGCGTCGGGTTGGAAGATGGGCATTGACCTACTGGCTCCTTATATCCAACTTGTCGCGGTTAAGGATGTGATGTGGCTGCACAAGCCCACGGCCGACAATCCCAAGAACTATCAACTGAAGTTAGTGCCGCTGGCCGACGGGATGGTGCCTTGGCCTGAGGTCTTCAGCCTGCTGCATCAGATTGGCTTTGATGGCGGCATTAGTGTCCATAGTGAATATGGGAGTTATATGAACACTGAAGAAATTGTGGCCCAGACCCGCAAGGACGTAGAATACCTTAAGCCATTATTGGCAGAATTCTGGCCGCGGTGAAGGCCAAGTATATGGCTGCGCTGAATACCCCAAATTTCAAATAGTAACTATTCTAATGCTCTGAAGGAGAGATATGCAAATGGCCCAGACATTACGCGTAGGACTTATAGGAGCAGGGGGCATTGCTCAGAGTCATATGGCGGCGTGGCAGAAGTGCCCTGATGCTGAGGTAGTAGCCATCTGTGACATCAAGAAGGCCCCTCGCGTCAATACAGCCAGTAGATTTGGCATCTCCCCAGACAATTTGTTCGCGGGATACAGGAAGATGCTGGAGCAAGTTGAGTTGGATGCAGTGGACATCTGTACTCCCAATGCTGTCCATAGAGCGCCCACCCTTGCGGCCTTCCAGGCGGGTTGCCACGTGTTAGTGGAGAAGCCGGTAGCCATCTCGGCTGGGGAATGCGAGCAGATGATTGAAGCCGGATATGACGCCAATCGGCTGCTCATGGTCGCCCAGGTTATGCGGTTTCAACCCACGAGCTTCGCTATGAAAAGATGGGTAGATGAGGGCCTAATTGGCGATATATATTGGGCCAAGGCGATGTACTTGCGTCCCCGAGGTACACCTAAGTGGGGGTCCTTTATTGATGAGAAGATGTCAGGAGGCGGGCCTTGTTATGACATCGGCGTGCACGTGCTGGATTTGTGCCTGTATCTGATGGGCTTTCCCGAACCAGTAACGGTAAGCGCTGGTACTTATTTGGAGATTAGCAATAGACCTTCGCTGATGGGCCACGACCCGAGCAAATACACAGTGCCTGAGGACTTTGCCGTGGCGCTGATACGGTTGGCCACCGGTGCCACGA
The DNA here is from genome assembly GCA_029820565.1 of Candidatus Zipacnadia bacterium. Classification (GTDB taxonomy): domain Bacteria; phylum Armatimonadota; class Zipacnadia; order Zipacnadales; family Zipacnadaceae; genus JALGTV01. The sequence continues at coordinate 3,073 of JALGUR010000023.1, read as the reverse complement.
TATCCTTGGAGGTCAGTTGGGCTTTGAACATTCCCCAACATCTGGGCAACTGTATATTAGTTGGCGACAAGGGCGGCATGCAGCAGAATCCGCCTACCTTGGTCCAAGAACGCAGTGGCATGCTTATCAATAGCACTCCGCAGGTCAATCCCTGGGCGGACGTGAACGGCTTTGAGGAGGAAATCAGGCGCTTTGTGCAGGCTATTCGCAACGGGGAGCCCTCGCCGGTGCCCGGCGAGCAGGCCCTGATTACCCAGCGCATCCTGGACGGAGTCTACAAATCAGGTCAGAAGGGCAAGGAGGTAAAGGTATAACAAGGCTACGAGCGGCGAAAGCTGACGATGAATCCTACCAGGCTGCCTACGGTAAAGGATATATTGTAGGTTACCACCTTGACCAAATCCTGCCAGGCTCCGGCCGCCACGTCGTCCAAAGGCCGGATTTGCTCAATGAATTCCGTCCAGTTCCAATGTACCACACCATAATAGGCTAACACCTGCAGCAGCACAAATAGTATCGCCAGCAGACAGCCTAAGGCCTTGGCGGCGTGCTTGATAACGATGGCCGCCAGCCAGCCCACCAGGATGCCAAGCAACAGACTAACAGTACCGGACAGCACAAGTTCAAACATTGCGGTCTCCCGTCAGTTTGTTAGCATAGCAAGTACAAAGGAGTAAGCAAATGCCTGGCATAAGCCCAACCCGGGCGACATTTCTGGCCTCACCTGTGGGTATCTTAGTCCTCCTGTGGAGCATTCTGTGGAAGGGCATTGCCTTATGGAAGGCTGCCCGCCGTCGGCAACTGGTCTGGTACGTAGCGTTGGTCATTATTAACACCGTTGGCATACTGCCCATCATCTACATATTTCTTCTGGCTCCTCGCCAGCCCGAACGATAGGTTCGGCTACATCCGTGCCTGGTGCTCCAGGTAAGCCTGGTGTACTATTTCCAGGAACAATTCAGGATTGGGCCGCTCTCCCAGTCTGAAACCGGGGAGTTTTTGATACAAAGGTGCAGCAATATCACTGGCCAGGCGAGTGCGCAGCTCAGCCGACAATTCCCCGCGCCGCTGAATGAACCGGTGCACCGCTTCAATCTCGTCCCGGCTAAGTGCGGCAATATAGCCTCGGGCCTGGCGCACCAATTGTTCTTCGCGCCCCATATCAGCAAATTGGGCGACCGGCTCCTCCTCTGCTTCCGGCGGCTCCCAGAGTCGCTCTTTGACCACTATCGTCCCGGCGGCCAGGTCACCAATTCGCTGGCAGCGTGCGGTGAAGAACACAAACAGAATTCCCGCAGCATACAAGGCCGGCAGCACATCAACCAACCGCAAGATGTTGCGAATAGCCGATTCGGTAAAGCCAATCTGCTGCCCGCTGACTCTAATGGCGCGCAATCCCGCCATCCGCTTGCCCGGAGACTGCCCGGCCCACATCATTTCAAAGAAAATGAAATAGCCGATAGAAAGCAGGGGAGTGGAGATTAGAAAAATCAACCACAATATCGGCACACCGGCCACCTGGCGTCCGCTCAAGGCTGTTAGCGAGCCAATGGCGGTCTCCAGGTAGGCCAACAGCGCCGCGAGGATGCCAAAGGCGATAATCTGGATAAGGCTATCCACAAACAAAGATAGAAAGCGCGAGCCTAACCCGGCCAGTTCGTAGGTGAACTGGATGTGCTCCGGCGTCTCAATAGTTACGTGGTCTTGTTGCATCGTTTTTGCACTCAACCGTACCGACCTGATATAATGTTATCCAGAATCGTCCCTGCGGAAACCAAAATATGATGAACGAGCGCAGCGAGCGCTGGCAGAGGCTAACAGAATTAATAGACCAGGTACGAAGCCGAGGACTGGTCAGTCTGCGGGCCAAGGAACTTGACGAACTGGCTACTCTCTACCGCCAGGCCACTACCGCCCTGGCCCGGGCCCGCACTGCTAACCAGGATCAAGATACCATCAATTATCTCAACCAATTGGTAGGCCGGGCCCACGGGTGCATTTACAGTTCCCGCGCTCAACCCCGATTGCGCCTGGGTTATCTGTTCGGCGTGGAGATACCTCGCACCTTCCGCCAGAACCTCGGTTACGTAGCTGTGGCCTTCGCGGTCAGTGTAGCCGCGGCCACGTTTGCCTACTCAATGGTCAGCGTGGACTACCGGTGGGCCGCGACGCTAATGTGGGAGCCATTCGCCGAAGCCATCTCCGAATTTGCTCAGTCCGATAAATCAGCAGGAGAGTATTTCGCCGACGTCGCTCAAGGGCTGGGGGGCGGCAATTTCTCGGCTCTACTTATGAGCAATAATATCCAAGTAGCCCTGAAAGCCTTTGCCTTAGGTGTCTCCCTGGGGTTGGGCACGCTGTATGTATTGGTCGTCAACGGGCTGATGTTAGGGACCTTCTTGGCTATCGGCGCCCATCACGGCCGCCTGATAGACCTGATCGCCGTGGTGATGCCGCACGGAGCCTTGGAACTGTCGGCCGTGTTCATCGCCGCCGGCGCCGGGTTGATGATTGGCCATTCGTTGGTAGCGCCCGGTGATATGTTCCGCCGCGACGCGCTCCAAATCGCGGCCGCCAAGGCCATCAAACTTGCGATAGGGACTATCCCGATGTTTGTGTTGGCCGCTGTTATTGAGGCATTCCTCAGCCCCCAATATCGCGGCCTGTTTGAACACAACGGCCCCCGCATCCTGGTGGGCCTGTTGACCCTGGCTCTGCTGGCCTTGTATCTGTTTTTCGGCGACCGTCTCCTGGTCCGCAGCCAGCCAAGCACCCGGCACCACGATTAACCGCAACCGCCGGGCATAAGATACCATTCGCGGCAAGGATGCCGCTCCCACGTAAAGAATGTGTATGCCGTTGGCCGTTGCTGTTCCCCGTACCCAGTCCCCCGTCCCCTGTCAGTTCGCGGCAAGGATGCCGCTCCTACAAACATTGGGACCATATCCTGCCTGAGCATCATCTACACAGGCAGGATGCCTGTACCACCGGGCAGCAAGCTCCCTCCTCCCCTACTTCACGCACTCCCAGACGATGTCGGCGTCATCGCGCCACTTACCTTGCTCGTCGCGCT
>JALGUR010000090.1 GCA_029820565.1 Candidatus Zipacnadia bacterium | reverse complement strand
CCTTTCTCAAAGCGCGCGCAGGAAGTCCACGGCGCGGGTTATATCCTCCACGGGCCTCTCGCCCACCTCGCGTTCAATGGCAAAATAGCCGTCAAATCCAGCCTCTTGTAGATAGGCAATATATCGGGGCCAGTCAACCCAGCCCTCACCTAACGGCACCTCCTGGGGTCTGCCATCCGGGTGAACCAGGGCGTCCTTGGCGTGGGTGTGGACAACGTAAGGGCCGAGTACCCGCGCGCCTTCCGTGGGCTGAAAATCGGCCAGAGCCTGCTCCTTGTCGTATTCTTCACCCCGCATCTTGGCCAGCGCCGGCGGCCAGAGAATGAGGTTCGCTGGGTCATAATTGACGCGGATGGCCTCACTGCCCACTGTCTCAATCAGCCGCTTGAGTATCCGTGGGGGCTCGGGGCCAGTTTCAATTGCCAGGCAGGCCCCCACCTGCTCCCCATACTCAGCAATCTCCTGCATCGCGGCCACCATGTTCTTCCAGCCCGGGTCTTGGGCATCCTCGGGCATAATTCCTACATGGGCCATACAGATGCCACACTCAAGGTCAGCAGCCAAGTCCAGCAGTCGCTTCGCCCAGGCAATATTTTCAGGGTGTCCCTCCGCTTCCTCCAGGTGCACCTGGCCACCCCAGGCCACAATCGCCGAAATCTCCAGGCCCAACGACTTGACGTGCTTGACCAGTGTCTTGCGCTCCAGAGCATCAAGGCTCTCCGGGGCAAATGGCCCACCAACACCGCTGATGTGTAGCCCACTAACGCCCAGTTCGACTGCCTTTTTCATCCCCTCGTACGGCTCCATCCGCAAACTGCTCAACGTAATTGCTATCTTTAAGTCAGCCATCAATGTCCTCCTGAGTAATCGATCAACTGACCACACGCTATTGACTTCGCCGCTGCACGTCATTATCCTGCCGCCTGTGAGGAATTTACGGAGTTATTCCCTTTGAGACGGCGTCGTAAGCGTAAACCATCCCGTACTCGTTTGTCCCGCACAACAGCACGGGCCTACCACTCTGGCCCGACTCCGCTAAATAGGCACAGTATGCGGCAGGCAGCAGTGGTGCCGGCAACTGCTGACTCGGGGGAATTGATGTGAGTAACGGGTAATCACCTCGCCGCCGCATGGTTGTGAAGAGGAACACACCTAAATCGGCCGTAACCAAAAAATCAGTCCGGCTGTGAATATGACTACTAATCGGCTCAACCAGTTGGGGCTTCAAGATGCGAGCATCCAAATCGGCGCCAGTGTGAGAGGAGCTGCCGATATACATATCAAGTAAAGCGCCCTTATTAAAGACCGGAACCGAGTGGCGGTGATTGGCAACATGCTCAAAATAGGCTACACGATCCGAGGGTATCGTGGCCGACCCTCGCACCAGCCCTTCAGGGCATTTGCTACCGACGAACAAATCCACGTCGCCGTCTCGGTCATAGTCAACCGCGGCGACCGTGGCCCGGCCAGCCGTCTGAATCGGCTGTCCGGCCACCGCAATAGGCCCCACCCGGATAAATCCGCCTGAATTCACCCATAACTCGACAGTGCCCGCTCCCGTCCCTACAAACAAGTCAATATCGCCATCGCCGTCAGCATCAGTGGCCCGGGGCCAGGCATAACCGCCGGCTGCCTTCAAGGTGCCTGTGGCGGTGCGGATACTCTTGCCCGGCGCCAGCCACCATCCATCCCATGGCCGCAGCCGCTCATACATCGCCACTTCGCCAGCGGCATTGCCCGCCACCAGGTCCAGCCGCCCGTCACCGTTCCAGTCCAGAGCGCAGACAGCAGCGGCTCGCCCAACATCCAGCGGCACATCTTCGGCTACCAAATAACCTCGCCAGCCTATCTTGCCTGCTGCCACGATATCCAGCCGTCCGATAAAGCCATCGGCATCACCTAACCATATCTCCCTTGTCCTGACTACCAAACGGGGGCAGAGCCCGCCAGGCCAGTCTGAGGGCCGCTGCGGCAGGTTGATCCGGCGCAGAGATGCCAGACCATCGGAGCGCCCCGGACACCACCACAGATGACCAGCCGCATCACCAATAATCAAGTCCTGTCGCCCATCGCTGTTGTAGTCGCCCACGCAGACCCGGGCGCGGCCGTCCACTTTCAGAGGCGTTCCGCCCGCACCCAGAAGTTGCGGGATGGCCAATTCACCAGCGCCTGCCGAACCTTGATTCTCCACCCACCAGACATAGCCGTCATCCGAGCCAAGCAGTAAATCCACATCGCCGTCCCCATCAAAATCGGCAGCGCACGGCGCCAGATGCCCGGCGGCTGAAGCCATTTCGCCTATGACCTCAGCCACCGGGCGGCCGTCAGGTAAGCACACAGAACGCCCTACTCCTAATTGTAGTCCCCGGCGGTGATACCAGAAAAGTTTGCCGCCGTAGCCCAGAATCAAATCTAATTGGCCGTCACCGTTCCAGTCAGCCAGTTCCGGTGAGGCCTGTTTGGCCACCGGCGGCCAACGCCATATCTCATCATTCTCGTTGAGCAATACCTGAGGAGCAGCCCATTGATTATCCCCAAGACATCGGTAATAGACCAAGTCACCATACAATGACCCCGCCAGCAAATCAGCCATCCCGTCACCGTCCATATCGCCGATGGCGATATCAGCACCATCGCCGGCGGTAGCCGGGCCCGAGGCCAACATCAGCGGCTGGCCCGACGTGGCAAAGAACGGGCCCTCAGTTAAGATCTGCCCTAACCATTGCCCGCAGGTCACAGTTTGTGAGCTAACCAGCAGGAGAGTACACAGCACCAGGCACAGTTGTGGGCAGCAGCCCCCACGTGGTGGAGAACGCAGATACATATTGGGGCAGTTATTGGTGCACATAGACTTGAATTTCCGGCCAGGGATACAGCCAATCCAGGCCTACATCCCAGGGAACTGCCCACAGCGGCAGCCCCACCGTACACCCCCGGCGCTCATAATTTGCTAACAACTGGGTCATAAAGCCGACGATTTGGGGGTCACCTGCCCGCACCCCATCGCGGAAGGTGAATTCACTGAGGACAACGGTGTGCAGGTTGCTATTGTTCAGAGCGGCGGCGTCCCAACCAGTGATTACTAACTCCCGACGAGAGCGATGATACTCACGCCACAGCGGCAGACTACGGATAACTTTCCCGCCATTGCAGTAATCTACCGGCGGGATGTCAAACCAGGGCTGCTGGATTAAGCCAATTTTTGAGTCCGGTGGCGATTCGTTAAGAACGATAGATAGGGCCCCCACTCGCGGGTCCTCGGTGGCCAGAGCCAGGCATATCTGCCCGCTCCAGAGTAGATTGATGCCCAGGGCCACTATCACCAAACTATATCCCAGCCCACGCCACAGTCGCCTTTTTTTGACCAAGACCGTCACTGGAACCGCCGCCAGCACTGCCAAGACCGGCAGCAACGACATCTCGTAGCGAGTGTAGCGCACTTTAGCCACAGAAATCAGCATCATCCACAATACGGCAAAACCAATCAGCGGGTAAAGTTCGCGCCGCCGCTGCACCACGGCTAACACCGCTCCCATTATCGCCAGTATCAATACCAGTCCCACTCCGGGAGATAGTAGATTCTTCAGATGAAACAGGAGCCCGCTGGGTTCGGCCAATACGGCCAACGGCTCACCAGCCCTCATATGTTGTATCTCAAAGAAGATGTCTCTTTTCGCTTCGTGCCAAGCCAGTACAGTATACGGTGAAGTTAGCAAGAAGGCTGCCGCGGCGCTGGCCACTATCAATAGTACGAGCAACATCCGTGTCGCGACGGCTGTTCTGTGTTCCCCGCACAATCGGGCCAGGGATGGCCATCCCCCGGCGGAGCGGCTCAGGAAGATCGCAGCAAACGCAGCTACAATTACTACAGCGCCATTATACTTGGTGGATGCAGCCAGTCCTGCCATTATCCCAGCCCAGACGCAGTCTTGCCAATTGCATCGCTGGATTATACGCACTGAAAACAGCAGGCACAATGTCACAAAAAGAGCCTGGGTAACATCCACAGTGCCATAGTGGGAATGCAATACGTGCAGGGGCATCGTGGCCAGAAAGGCACAGCCAATCAGCGCCGCTGAGTTTCCCAATACCTGACGTGATAGCCAGTAAACAGCGAGTATCGTGAGCAGCGCGGCCAGCACTGAGACAATGCGGGCATCCAGGGTCCATAGGCTCAAGGCTTCGGGAAGACCTTCAAAGGTCAGAGCGGAAGGAACTGGACCCAGCAGCAGCGAGCCGTGGCTAATAACCGCCGCAGCTGCTACCACATACAAGTATAAACTCCCATAGTTGAAAAAGTGAGGATTTAGCGAGCCTTGAGCGAGTGAAAACAGTCCGCGCAGGGAATGATATTCATCAGGATGATAGGAGAACAAGTGGGTAGAGTCGGGCAGTCCCCAGCGTAGGCCATAGAGCCGCAAGATGGTCGCCACCAGTATTAGGCAGGCTACAGGAGAAACATAGCCTCCCCGCCGGTCAACTTTTCGGGCATTGTCAGCAGGTGGGGCCACTACATACTCCTGACTGCGAAGGAAATATTAGCGGCACCATACGACTGCATTGTATGATTTGGGAGGACAGAGCTCAGGACCGAGTCTCCAACCCAGCCGCCTATTGCGTACCATTAAGAATCGCATAGTGAACCGTGGGGCCCCAGTTGCCCGCTCCGTCCTGGGCCCGCAAGTGGAAAAACCACACCCCGGGCTGTTGCGCGGCAAACTCATGACTGCCTTGACTGGCCTTACTGCCATTGGATACGGCACTGGGAATAGTATCAGGCTTCTGGTTCAGAGTGTGACTGTAGCCGGCAATACCAGTGGTATCGGTAGCCGTCCAGGTAAGAGAAATCGGTCCTGTCCCCACTTGGCCAATTACGAAGTTGTCTAAGTGGGCCACTGCGCCACTTTTGTTGGCTGATTCATTACGGTCGGTTATGACTAACTGCTCAACTACCATCGGACCGCGCCGAATTTGCTTGCGCAGAGGATCATCTATCGTCAGGACAGCGTGATGCCACTGGTCGTCGGCCACCACGCCGGGCACTGCTCCCACCATATGCTCGGTCTTACCAGTAATGGCAAATCCGTACCATCGGCCTCCCACGCTGGCCAGCAGGCCCAGTTGGGTACCAGACGGAATCTTGTAGTCAAAACTGATGACGGGATACTTCTCGGCCGGATAGGGCTTGCGACAAATACCGGCACGCAGTTGTCCTCCCTGTTCCTTGGTCAATTTCAGACTGTATTTGCCGCTGGCACTGGTAGAGTCATCGCACTGTACCACAGTAGGTTTCTGTTTCAGACGCCACGCTGTACCCAAACCCTCTTCAAAAGTATTACTCATAACAGTGGGATGAGACGAGGACTGTACTGTCGGTACGGGCGGCTGGTGATCGTGAGCATAGTCCATTATCCAAGTCCATTGCAACGGCTTAGTTAGGAGATTGCCGGCGAAGTCGGCAGCCTTTGTGAGCGTTACCGTCACCGGTTGTCCGTCCTCAAAAACTACCGGCTCAGGCCGCACTTTCTCACAGTTCCATGACAAAATGCGCTCTTGCGAGTCATACCTGAGCGCTTGATTGTCAACTTCATAATCGTTCCCACCCACAGTTAGCACTACGCTGGTTGGGTCTATGCCACCTACACCGTCGTCTAATAGAGCAATTTTCACTTCTGAGTCGGCCACACGGGCTTCAGCCGCAGGACTCATCCGTGAGGCCCTGGGGAGCCGACTATCGGTCAGCAACCGCCTCGCTTGACTTTCGCTCCAGTGACCGGCGGGGTCCTGGGCCCGCACATGCAGCCAGCCGTCAAAATCACCAGTGTCCGCAAGTTCTACGGGAACCGAATCAGCCATCGCCTGGCGGGGAGCCTGCCCCTCGCGGCTATTACTCAGAGACCAACCCACCCCACCGATTCCACTAATATCCAGCGCTTGCATTACCACCGGCAAGGGACTGGTGCCGCTGATCACAGGAATTATGGCGAAGTTGTCCAGGTGATAGGTCTGGCCCCGGGCATTGCCCTGCCATCCCCAATCGGCCAGGACAAACTGATTTACGATATAGTTGGCAGCACTGGGGTCATCCTGGCGCAGCATCTTGTAGAGATTGAATTCGGCATAATGCCACTCGTTGTCGGCCACTACGTCGGGGACCTGACCAATGTGACGGGGGCCAGCGCCGACATCAGTGAACTGGACGCCCTTCCACTCACCGTTGACAAACAGAGCAAAGTCGGCCCGCAGGCGCGGCGGTATCTTGTAGTCAAACGCCACCAGCCGGTACTTACCGGCATCAAAGGGCTGCTTGCGAATATAAAGCCCAAAGCGGCCCGCTTCGGTAGAATTATATACTTTCAAACTGTATCTACCTGTCGCCGCGGTTGAGTCATCTCGGAACAGTAGCGCCGATTCATCTCCCCCATAGGCAGTCAACGAACCGAGATCACGCTCAAAATCAGCATAGCACAAATAGCCGTCGCCTATCATCACCTCAGTTATCTGCGGGCGGTGATGATCGACTGCCCACTGTACCGTCCAGGACAGGGCAATCGGCTCTGGGATAGAATTGCCTGCCCGGTCCTCAAGTGCTTTGACGATAAGGGAAAACGAGGAATTGTCGTCAAAAGTTAAGCCCAGCAGGCGCGGGTCAATCAAAAGTCGCTCGGAGTTTGGTTGATACCTTATCGCCGGACTGCCGGCGTCATAGTCCTTTTCATTGATTTGCAGTTGCAGTGTGCTCAAGTCCAGGCCTGAACCCCCCGGCTCCACAAAACCAATTTCCACAGGCTGGTCATCCAACACACCGCCAGGGGGACTGCTTTGGGCCAGATGCGGGCCTTCGTCGTCAATCCACACCGGATAGTGCATCACCGGCCCCCATTGGCCTTCATCCAGCCGCGGTCGGATATGAACATACCATCGTCCCGCCCCTGAGGCTTCAACTTCTGTCTGGGCAGAATCAGTGGTGACTTTCTCACCAGGGGAGGCTAACGGCTGGTCATTGATGGAAATAGCATAGCCTGCCGGTTGAGTGCCATCAGTCGGTCTCAAGGTCAATTTTACTGTCGCGCTGGCCGAGGGAGTAGCCAGGGCGAAATTATCCAGATAGTAATCGGTGCCGGTGTGGTTGCCGCCAAATCCGGCCCGGAGGTACTCGGTATCATTGAGATTACCCAAGAACAAGTCTTTGGCTTGAATGTTATCCCATCGTCCCAGGGCCACCTGCAGATGCCCCAGCAGGTCGAAATGGGCGCGGTGCCATTGGTTATCCGCCTGCACCGGGTCAATATGGCCCAGAATCCGAGCCCGGGGCGCAGGTCGGCTTCGGCCCGCGAAGACTATCTCGTACAGTTGCTCGTCCACAGTCAGATACAGGTTGACCTTAACACCAGCACTGAGTTTGTAGTCAAACGCTAACTTGCCAAACTTGGCGACGTCAAATTCGCCTTCATAGATAGTAGCGGCGAAGGTGCCCCCACTGCGCTGGTTAATCAGACGCAGACAATGTCCGCCGCCATCAGCCCCGCCCTCACATAGAGTAAGTAACGCACCATCGGAGCCGTCACGATTCTCAAACGTGCCTAAGTCATTCTCAAAATCATTGTAAATAGTCGGATGTGAAGACGAAGAAACGCGCACTACAGGCGCGGCTACAGTGCGTTGTGGTACTATGAGAGCCGGCTGGCCAGCGGGCCGCATAGGGCGCTGAATTTCATGCTCATAGTACACTTTGATGCGCGGAATGATAATGCCATTGTTATAAGTCCAGATAGCCACTTGGCCTTGATTGAGAGGTTGAGGGTCTTGGGCCTCACAGACGAGTTCATTATCCAGATACAATTGCAGGCGCGAGCCGCGCTTGCGGGCCATAATGCCCCACCACTTGCGGTGAAATTCATCAGAGCCAGGAAAACCGTTCTCAAATATGGGAAACAGAGCGGCATTATCACCAGTCTGGGCCAGAATCTGTGTGCCTTTCATAATCCGCGTGGTAGTATTACGCTCCCCGCCGACCATAAAGGTGTAGCCACTGTCCAGATTGGCCCCATCGCCGCATATCGTTATATTTATATCATTGGGGTTCTTGTAGCTACGGCCTTGGATACCAAAACCCATCTTAAAGGCACCATATAATTCTACGACCAGATCGCCGGCGAACTGCCGCTTATTCCATATCGTCGCTGGGCCCACCTGGTTATATCCACCATACCATGACCATTGCGGCTGACAGGTCCAGCGGCTGGTCGACTCCCAGTGCCCGCCGCTTACTACCCAGTCCACCGGAGCACAGCCAAAGGTGTAGTCAGAAAGGTTAGCCGAGTATATGTTCACGCTACCTGGCTCAATAGGCAAGCCACCGGTTACCAGCGTCACTCGCCCCTTGCCCGCCTCCTCAACCGCCCCTAACTCAGAGACAGCAGGGCCCGGCTCGGCAGCAGGCACTACTCGTAGAAGTTTAGTTAGTTGTGTGGCCTCCGGATCGTTGGGCCGCACTGCCAGGACTTTATTCAGTTCACGACGGGCGGCTTGCGATTGGTTATCTTTATACAGCGCTTTAGCCAGCCACAGGCGAGTGTCAACTGATGAGGGCTTACGGGCCAGAACACCCTGGAACACTTCAATAGCGTCAGACAACTGGCCGGCCCCAAGATGGGCGCGACCCAGCCAGTACTGGGCAGACAGATCAGAAGCGTTTGTCTGGACATAGGGCACCAGCACGTCGCGGGCCTCAGCGAATCTCTCCGCCCGTATCAGCGATACGGCCTCGGCAAGCACATCCGGTTGGGCCAGCCCTAAGGCTACGGCGAGCAGCAGCACCTCTGCCGCCACTACGAGCGCCAGCAATTGACGGACGGGT
>JALGUR010000022.1 GCA_029820565.1 Candidatus Zipacnadia bacterium | reverse complement strand
CAGACGGCTGCGGAATTACTGGATATGGTAGGTCTTGCAGACCCGGCCAGCCGACTGGCTGAATATCCGCATCAATACAGTGGGGGAATGAGGCAGAGAGTTATGCTGGCTATGGCCATTGCCGGCCACCCGGCGTTGCTTATAGCCGACGAGCCGGTCGCGGCTCTGGATGCCCCGCTGCAGGCTCAGATTTTGGAGTTGATAGATAACTTGCGAGGCAGGTTTGATATGGCGGTGTTGCTAATAACCCACAACTTGGCGCTGGCGGCCCAAATCTGTGATAGAGTAGTGGTTATGTATGCGGGGAAAGTCGCGGAGAACGCGCCAGTGGAGACTATCTTTGCCGCTCCCGAGCACCCCTACACCCGGGCCCTGCTGGCGTCAACGCCGCGACTCGGTGCCGACCGACTACAGGTAATTGGGGGCTCGGTGCCTGATTTGGTAAATCCGCCCGCGGGCTGCCGATTCCATCCCCGCTGCCCCCACGCACTGGGAATATGCCGCAAAGAAGCGCCACCAGCACTACAACTGTCTGAAGGCCACCTGGTCAATTGCTGGCTGGCCCAGGGGTAAAGCAATGGTATTCTTTGTGTCGTGGGAGAGGCGCCCGCCTTGTCCTGAGCCTGCCGAACGGTGCCCTGATGGTCATAGTTGCCGTGTTCTGGTCGGGACAAGGATGTCCCTCCCACAATAGAAGAGGCTAACGGTGAGTACCGATGTCGGAAGTGTTAATCAAGACCCAGAATCTGAAGAAATATTTCTGGCCGGACGCGGGTATATTCTCCGGGCAAAAGCCGCCGGTGCGCGCAGTAGATGGGGTAGACTTGTGCATACCAACCGGCCGAACTATAGGCTTGGTGGGGGAGAGCGGCTGTGGCAAAACCACCTTAGGCCGCCTGATATTGGGTTTAATCAAACCTACAGCGGGCAGTATATACTTCCAAGGGCGAGATATATGGAAGTACAATGGTAGAGAAATGAGACGGCTCCGGCGGGAGATGCAGCTGGTTTTCCAAGATCCCCACGGCTCGCTAGACCCGCGGATGACAGTGGGTCAAATCGTTGCCGAACCCCTGATAATTCACCACTTGGGTGGGCACAAAGAGCAGAAGTCTACCGTGCGGGAGTTGCTGAATAAGGTTGGCCTTCAACCCCAGCACGTCTCCCGCTATCCTCACGAATTCAGCGGGGGGCAACGCCAGCGCATTGGCATAGCCCGAGCCCTGGCCAGCCGTCCGTGCTTCATTGTCGCTGATGAACCAGTATCAGCCCTGGATGCGTCACATCAGGCTCAAATCTTGAATCTGATGAAGGACCTCCAAGATGAAGAAGGGCTAACCTACCTGTTCATCGCCCATGATATGACTACCGTCCGCTATCTAAGCGACATAGTGGCAGTTATGTACCTGGGGCAGATTGTGGAATGGGGCCCGGCCCAGCAGATATTCGAGATTCCCTTGCATCCGTACACTCAGGCGTTACTTTCGGCTGCACCGGTGATGGACCCTCTTGCTGGGCGGCTCCGAATTCGTCTCTCTGGGGAGCCTCCTAGTCCTACCTATCCTCCGGCAGGTTGCCGATTCCACACTCGTTGTCCTCAGGCCCACCCGGAGTGTGCTGATCACGAGCCGCAGTTGCAGGATTGGGGCGCGGGCCACTTGGCCAGATGCCCGTTCGCCGAATTCTAATTGCTCCTATTGCGGGTGTTAGGACTACCTGATATAATGGATAACTGTAACGGTAATATTCATCCCCGAGAGGCAGCGGATAAAGACAAAATGGCTCAAATAATTGTGGCTACCGGACGAGGCGGCACGGGAAAAACGACTTTTGTGGCTTTAGCCAGTCGCTATCTGCAGACTCCCCAGTTGCTGATTGATGCCGATAATGACCAGAATCTGGCGGCTATGCTGGGGATAGATTTAGCGGAGCAAGGCATACGAACCATTTCCGAAGTGCTCTATGATATTCAGGATAGAGACTCTAACAGTTACCGCGAGCTCCACGCGATGCCACTGGCCCAAAAGGTAGAGTATCTACTGCATATGGATTGCCTATACGAGTCGGTGGATTTCGATATGGTATCTATTGGCGTCAAATGGACTCAGGGCTGCTATTGTCATCCCAATGACATCCTGAGAGCAGTCCTGCCCGGCTTGACCAAAAACTACACTTATACCCTAATAGATTCACCTGCTGGTCTGGAACATATCAACCGCAGAATAGCCACTGAGATAGGTGCCATATTTGCCATAGTGGACCCCTCGGCCAAATCGCTGCGGAATGTAGATAGACTAAAAGAAATCTCCCAAGAAATCGGGATCCACTACCAAAACCTTTATCTGGTAGCCAACCATCGCTTTACTGATGACATGACAAAGCGGCTGGAACAGGTCAGTGCGGCAACGTACCTGGGCAGAATAGAGAAGGACCCGAGTGTGGAGGAATATGATTGGCACGGCAGGTCGTTGCGCGACCTGCCTTCCAATTCCCCAGCCTGTTTGTCAGTAGAGAAAATACTAACCAAGGCGGCTCTAATGTCAACGCCGGAGTCGACCAAGCCTTGTCTATAGCCTAGCCCAGCAGAAACAGCTACGGCCTAAACTGGAGGTGGAGGTGGTGGAGGCATACTGCCGGGCCCTATCATATAGATTGTACTCAACTCAGTGGTGGCAGGCTGGACGGAGACCGTTGCCGGCAATGAGTCCACCGTTACATACCCGCTCTTGCTTACTGCTATCGTCTGGTCCCCCACCGGTACACACTTGATTGTGAACTGGCCGTTGCTATCAGTGTTACCACTTCGACCGCCAATAGTCACCTGCACGCCTTCCAGCGCGGGCGTAGTCTGTTCGTCAATATATTCCTTTACCTCACCGCTTACCCACGTCTTCTGCCACTCAAATGGCCACTCCTCCAGACCTACTACATAGCGTAGGAGCTTGATGGCGTCGCCTACGTCGGTACTGCAGTTCTGGTTGGCATCAGCGACTGGAGTATCATCATCTAATCCCACTACTATCCGCAAAATCTTGATCGCATCACCTACACCACACCTCTCATCCCCGTCCAGATCGCCCAGCAAGGGGACAGTATTAGCCGGGGTAATAGTCGCCTGCTGTACGGCGGCAACTGCCTGTACTGCAAGGGGTCGGACGGCGGCAGGCGGCCCACTAGAGCCTCCGCCACATCCAGCCAGCAGGATTCCTATCACTACAATAGCACTTCTCAGCGGCGTTATGGCCATGTTAATATCCTCCCTTAACTAATTCGGCTCACCGGTTTATGGCTACCGGGCGCAGGCAAGTAGCCTGCTGGCCATGCTCGGTGCGGGCCGTGATGACGCACAAATAGGTGCCGGCGGGGACACGACTACCGCTGGCATTGGTCAGATTCCAGGGGGCCGTGTTGCTTCCGGCGGGCTGAAGGGCATCGGCTTGTACCTGGCGGATAACCCGCCCGGCAATGTTGCGTATTTGGATGTCCACCTGCGCGGCTGCCGAGAGGGTATAAGTTATCGCCACCTGCTGGCCGTTGACCTGCTGGGCAGTTACGCCGGTCACCAGCAGACTGGTTTGCGTCTTCGGTGCGGCGGTTATCTGGAAATGCCGCACTCCGCCCTGCAGCCCGGAATTGTAAGTGTAGCCGGCAGTAGTACGCATATAGGTGGACTTGTCGGCGTCCAGGTCGGTCAGCGTCAGTCGGTAATCATTGGGCAGCACACTCAGGTCAGGATAGCCGATAGTCACTTCGGTATCGGATAGGTCGGTGCGCACTTCATCGGCCCAGCCTGGTTAGGGAAGTACAGGTCTACCGAGCCGCTGGCCGGCGGCGGATTGGCGATACTCAGCGCCTGTGCGGTTTGCTCATCAGCCACTCCGCAGTAGTTGCATAAATCAGACCGCGAGCCCGCCTTCGCGGTCAATTGTATCTGCCAGCCACCCTGCTCGACATCCGCCCGGCCGATCTGCAGCAGTTCAACATTTTGGGCGCTGGGACTGGTCTGGCTCCAAGTGATAGTCCCGTCACCATCCGACAGCACCCAATATCCCCACCAGGGCTTGAGGGTATTGTGAATCAGGTTTAGGCTGTCAGTAATCGGTGCCACTAATTCATAACCATTGCCCTGGTCAGTCCAGGCAAATGGCCTGAGAGTCGGTGCCCCCGTTATTGACTCCAACCCAATCTCGGGCAAATAGGGACTACCGACAATGTTCCAGCCGTCCCGGACATCGTATGTGAACTGACTAGTAAGTGCAGTAGCGGCAATCTCTACCTGGGTTTCGTCGTCAAGATCTGCCCAGTATCCTCGGCCAAGTAGGTAATCAGTGGGTGCATCAAAGGTGATATAGTCTGACGCGGATGGGTCCCACCAGCCTACCTTATTGTCAGCAATTCCTAACAAGTCTTCCATTGTAGGGAAACCAGTCACCTGTAACGGCATGCCCACCATCATTCGTCCCGCGCTGAATGTGTGCTGGCATGCTGGGACGACTATTGGGCCTGCCATCGGAGCCACTGATACTGGAGGGCACGCGGCGATTTCAAATCCGGTACTATCATAGGCACGGAAGCGGTAGACATATACTCCCGGTTCTGTTAGTTGTACACCGGGCGCAGCAAATGTTACGCCCGCAGCCCAACCAGTTGAATCAGTTTCGTTAATCATCGTCAAAGGACTATCAGCGAGTGCCTTGCCGTTCAAGGCCAAATGGAGCTTGACCGTAGCGGGTGCGTTTCCCGCAGCATCTGTATACTTGACCAAAAAGTCGAATTCGGTTCCGGCCGCTGCGCTCTCAGGGCCTACCCCGTCCGTTGCATACTCTTTCCCACGGGACAAACCGACCCAGGAAAGCCGATCGGCCGCAGGGGGGGTGCCGACCTTGATTATGCCAACTTGCGCCCCAGAATAGTCGGTGCTTTCGAACCACTGCAGGCAATATGTATTGCCCCACGGGTCCACGGCTGTCCTGGAGGGAGGCTGGCCTATCATTCGGTTAGGGAATTGATATTCAATAGAAGCAATCTTGACTAACTCCGACGACAAATATTTGTACTTTGCTATCTCCGAAATGGGAAACCACTCGTAGGTCGCGCCATGTATGATTAGGTTGCCGTCTTTGTCCACCGCTGTACCGTAAGGATATGCGCTGCTGAAGTCGTACAGTAAGCCCTTGTAGAGAGTATTGCCCTCTTTGTCGTATACTATCGCTCCTGCCCTCGCTGGTCGTCCCCCCCCATTGCCGGTTTGGTAGATGTGGTCTTGGGAGTCAATTGCTAATCCTCGCGGAGAGTCCCAACAGCTCCACCTGTTAGAGATTCTCGTCCACGCATAGTTACCATCGGCATTGTATTTGAGCAGCCCGAAATCGAACTGACGCCCCTCAAACCAACCCACAGCCGACACATACACACTGTCTTCGCTATCTACAACTAGTTCCCAAACGTCGCACCACCCAAAGGCATCGGAATAATGGCCGCAGAGGTGGTCTTCCCTGCTCCAAAGTAAGTTTCCATTAGAGTCAAATTTGTAGATGCCCAGGGGTTCGGCGTGATTCCAGTACCGAGAGCCCTTCCCTGAGGCGACATATATGTTTCCCTGCCTATCCAAGGCCGGGCCAGCCCCATCGCCCCAAATGTCATACACTTCATTGCCCCTTGCGACGTCTGTTTGCCAGATCACACTACCGTCGCGCGAATCTATCTTCATGAGCCTGACGTATGCTTGGCCGTCGAAAACAGCTGTCGCATGAGCAACAAGATTGCCATCCGATGCCAGCGTAATCCGGTGTATGCCAGTGATCCAGCTTGTAGGCGGAATATAGTCTCGTCTATACCAAATCTCGTTGAGGTCTTGGTCAGTCTTCATAATATAGCCATACCAAGGGGCGCCCAGCGTATCTCTCGTATTGCCAGCGATGTATATGCAGCCTGAGTGGTCTATGGTTATGCCATAGCCCGTGGCGTATGCGGCGTCAGGTTGGAAGTGATTATCACGCCAAACTTTGGCCCATATCAACTGAAAATCGTCTGAGGGTCCGTCGGCGAAGACAGGTGGGTAGCCAACCGCTATAAGCAACGCCAATAGCGAGAATTTAGCCCACAATCTCGTGGATAACAATGGCGGATGACCGTTTGCTGAATCCCGCATGTTATTACATTGTTTGCCTGGTTTTGTCATAGTCATCTCTTCCACCTATGCGACCTCAATTCGTATTGGACCAATCGGTACCTGCGGTTGCTAAGTCTTTGCATGGTCTACTCCTAATGTCGATAACCTCCAATTGGCTGCCTTCTCTGGTCCCCGACCATATCATAGCAAGGTCTGACCGCAATATCAGTGATAATAATTCCTGCAGCCTTGCTCCTGGTACTGTCATTGTTGCCAAGTAGTGCTGACCCTCGCTGTCTCGTTCTATCATCTTAATGCAATATTGTCTTGCATCTCGTTCAACTCTCAATTTCGCGGCCGCTGTCGATGATATTTTTTGTCCTGGCGCTGACTTCTGCAGATCGCCGTCGTAGCCTTTCGTCGACATTATCACAGCCCCCCTGGCTCATGTACTGCTTGGTCTGGGACTCACCGATTACATACATACGCCGTCGGCTGGATAAACTCCTTCTTGCTCGCAGAAGTTTTGTCAGCGGCTGCAATCCCAGTTAATATAGTCCATACTAACACCAATACAAACAAATGTCAACAGAAAAATGACACAGGGCTATTAGGGTGGCATACTGTACGGCCGTGGTCCTGCTTATTTATCCACTATCCGGAGTCGGTCAGCGTCGTGGGGTATGGAGCCCGGCTCAACCAGTTTGACTTCTACGGCCAGACTCAGAATTTCCTGGAGTTTTTGTTGGGTTTCCTCTTCTATCTCTACCAAGCGGCGCATTTGATCAGGGGTGGAATCGGGAGAGAGTTCAACATGCACTTCGAGTCGCTCCAACGCGGTGGTGCGATCCAATACCAGTTGATATTCCTTGCCTAATCCGTCAATTTCTGCCAATACGCCCTCCACCTGCCCGGGGAAGATGTTAATGCCCCGCACCACGATCCGGTTGTCAGTATGCCGGCTGACCCGACTCATCCGGGCGTGAGTACGCCCACAGGTGCACGGCTCTGTGTCCAGGCTGCTGAGGTCGCCGGAGCGGTAGCGCAGCAGGGGAAAGGCTTCTTTGTTCAGCGTGGTAAATACTAATTCACCTTCTTGACCAAGATCAAGCGGCTCACCAGTGTCGGGGTCAATGACTTCAACTAAGAACTGGTCCTCAGCGATGTGTAGGCCGGCGCGCTGCTCACATTCAAACGATACCCCGGGGCCGCCAATCTCCGCCAGGCCGTAAACATCAGAGGCCGTGATAAACAGACGACTCTCAATTTCCTGGCGTACTGTCTCATCCCAGGCTTCGCCACCGAACAGGCCGATCCGCAGTGACAACTCATTGGGATCGAGGCCCATCTGTTCCATAGTCGCCGCGATGCGCAAAGCGTAATGGGGAGTGCCAATGATGACGGTGGTGCGAAAGTCCCTCATTACCTCTACTTGGCGCGGGGTATCGCCGTGAGATACTGGTATCACTGACGCCCCTAATGCCTCGGTGCCGTAATGATAACCAAAGCCGGCGGTAAACAGACCATAGCCGAAGAATACTTGCACCACATCCTCCTTGGTTATGCCGGCGGCGGTCAGGTTCCGGGCCACCAGGTCGGTCTGGTGGACCAGGTCGTTGGCCGTATATCCCACCACGCTGGGGTGGCCGGTGGTCCCCGAAGACATATGGATGCGCACCACCTCGCGCAGGGGCACGGCGAACATTCCGTACGGATAACCGGCGCGCAGGTCGTCCTTCTCAGTTAGGGGCAGCCGCTGCAGGTCCTGAAGTGACTGAATATCTTCAGGAGTGAACCCTAATTGCTCAAAGCGCTGGCGATAGAAGGCAACGTTGCGGTAGGCCCGGTTTACTGTAGCCTGGAGTCGCTCCAATTGAAGTTGCCCTATTTCGGTCCGGGGCATACACTCAATATCAGGATTCCAGAAAGTCCCAGGGGCCATTAGTCTACACCTCCTCATAATCCTTGCCCAAATAGGCTCGCCTCACGTCTCGGTTAGATAACAACTCGTCACAACTCCCCTCCAGCACCATCTGGCCGACCTCTAAAACATAGCCACGGTCGGCGATTTGCAAGGCCGCCGAGACGTTCTGTTCCACTAACAATATAGTAGTGCCAAGCTCGCGCAATGCTTCAATTTTGCGAAACACCTCAGCCATGGCCATAGGGGCCAGGCCACTGGAAGGTTCGTCCAGCAGCAACAGGCGTGGTGCCGACATCAACGCCCGACCGATAGCCAACATCTGTTGTTCACCACCGCTGAGCGTACCGGCCCGGCGGCTGCTGGCCTCCCTTAAAACAGGAAACAACCTACATATCTCTTCCAGGTCCTGGTGCACCTGGGACCGGTCGCCTCGGTGCAGCCGCGAGTAGGCACCCAGCAGCAAGTTATCGCGCACACTGAGTTCGCCAAAGACTTGGCGGCCTTCGGGCACCTGGGTCAGGCCCTTCTGTACTAATCGTTCTGGGGCCAGGCCGGTTATGTTTTCTTCATCAAATATCACCTGACCCGAACGTGGTGGTACCACCCCGCAGATAACATTCAATATCGTGCTCTTCCCCGCGCCGTTGGCCCCCAGCAGAGCAGTAATCTCACCTTCGTTGGCGTGCAGAGAAATACCGCGAAGCGCCTGCAGGCCTCCATAGTCGGCAGTAATAGAACTCAGCCGTAGCAGACTCATGGGCGGGGTGCCTTTCCAGCGCGGATCCGTGACTCCTCGCCTTTCCCGAAGTCCTCGCCCAAGTAAGCAGCGATCACCACGGGATTCCGCTGGATTTCAATCGGCCTTCCCTCGGCAATCTTCTGTCCCCGATCAATGACAACCACTCGGTCCGAGACGTCCATAACCAGGCGCATATCGTGCTCAATAAGCCCTACTGTAGTACTTAGTTGTGCGGGTAAACGCCGGATAAACTCAGCTAAAGACTCGGTTTCTTTGGTATTTAGCCCGGCAGCGGCTTCATCAAGGAGAATAACTCGAGGTTCAGTGGCCAGGGCCCGAGCAATTTCTAACAGCCGCTGCTGGCCAGTGGTCAGACTGGCGGCCAGCGCCTCAGCCTTATCCGCTAATCCGATCATATCCAGATAACTACGGGCTTCGCGGCGCAGACGAGATTCCTCGCGCCGCACCCGGGGCAATTTTAGAATAGCCCCGAGCATTCCGGTGCTTCCTTGGCCGTGTCGCCCTAACAGCACATTCTCCAGTACCGTCATTTGGCGAAACAGACGGATATTCTGAAAAGTGCGGGCTATACCCATATTGGTGATCCGGTGAGCAGACAGTCCGGTAATGACTTGATCGCAAAATTCTATCTGCCCTTCGGTAGGCGGGAAGATACCTGTTATCACATTGAACAGAGTAGTCTTGCCGGCCCCATTAGGACCAATAATGCCCAATATTTCTCCTTCATAGACCTCTACACTGACGCCGGCAAGTGCTACCAGTCCGTCAAAGACCTTAGTGATGCCTTGAATAGACAGTACCGGCGCCCCATAAGTTTGTTGAAGTGTGCGAGTCCCCGCCATATCAATAGGCTCCCTGCTCCTGACTACTGCGCCGTCTACTTCGCAGTCGGGCAGGCAGACTGACCAATCCTTGCTGCAGAAAGATTACTACCAGTACGAGCACTGCCCCAAAAAGCATTGTATCCACAGCATCAAGGTAGGGCACCTGCTCGCCGGCTTTTTGCAGGAACTGGGCTAATACCGTGAACAAAGTAGCACCAGCCACTGGCCCCCACACACTGCTCGCTCCACCGACAACCACCATTACTAATAAGTTCACTGAAAAGCGAAAGCCAAAGGGGTCGGGGCTGATGAAGGTGATAAAATGAGCGTATAGACTGCCCGCCACCGAAGCCAGCACGGCACTGAGCACGAAGACCTCCAGTTTAGCCCGGGCCACGTTGACTCCGCAGACACTGGCGGCTATCTCGCTTTCGTGAAGCGCCCGCAAGGCTCGGCCGGTCCGTGAGTTAACCACATTATGCGCTATAATGATGGTCGCCGCCAGTACCACTAATACCAGAATATAGGCTTCCGCATCGGTATCCACGACTAATCGGCCAACACTGAACCGAGGAATTCCGGAAATGCCGCTGAATCCTCCGGTCAAGCCCTGGGCTTGGTTGAAAATAATCTGAGCGATCATCCCCAGGCCCAGAGTGAACATTGCCAGATAGTGGCCCCGCAGTCGCAAAGTCGGAGCACCCACCACCAGAGCAATGATGGCCGTTATGACCATCCCGGCAACTATTCCCACCAGCGGCGGCAGACCGACCTTAGTGGTCAGAATGGCCGAGCAGTAGGCCCCCAGACCATAAAAAGCCGCATGCCCCAGTGACACCTGTCCAGCGTAGCCCATAAGCAACCCCAAGCCCACAGCGATAATGGCGTGAATGCCGATCAACACGCCGGTAGTGGTCAGATATGCACTACGCAGCACCAGCGGCGCGACGATTAGGGCTGCGAAAACGGCCAGTCCCACGGCGCGGATTACTTTGGTCATGTGTTTGTAAATCATATTGGTAGGTGTCTTATCACCAGGGCCTGGCACCTAGGCTTGCCGTCGCCTAACCAGCCCTTCAGGACGCCACCATAGCACTACTAAGGCGACAGCCAATGCAATAGCCTTGCTATATCCAGAGGAGATAAAACCAGCCGATAGGCTCTCGACAATTCCTAACAAAATTCCCCCCAGGACAGCTCCTAAACCACTGCCCAGTCCGCCTAGTACCGCCGCCAGAAAGCCGGTGAGGGTGTAGTGAGTGCCTTGAGAACACTGCATCAAGGCGACCGGTGTCAGCACCACCCCTCCCAAGGCCGCCAGAGCCGCACTCATAGCAAAACTTAGCCGGACCATCCGGTCAATGCTAATGCCAACCAGACGTGCCGCCGCCCGATTAATGGCACAGGCGCGCATTGCCTTACCCGCCAGCGTATACTTGAAGAATAGTTGCACCGCCGCTACGCTCAAAGCCGCCAGACCCATTACCCATAACCTTTGTGGGTCTATACCACCACCGCCAATTCTAATCGGCTGCTCCCCGCTAAAGGCGGGTAGTCTAACGGCTTCGGGTCCCCATACTAACTTGGCGCCTCCCTGCAATATCAGGGAGACGCCAATAGTCGCGATAATCAGGGGTATCACCGAGGCGCCTCGCAGTGGGCGAATCGCAAGCCTTTCGGTGACCAGAGCTACCATTGTCACGGCGGCCACCGCTAATATGACTGCTGCTGCCAAGGGCAGTCGGGCCGCCGTCAGGGCTACCGCAATCATCCCGCCCAGCATCACGAACTCGCCTTGAGCGAAATTGATAATGCCGGTGGCGTTAAAGATTATAGTAATCCCCAGCCCCACCAACCCATAGACCATACCTACGGAGACGCCGGTGATTAGATACTGCAATAACTGGTCAGCCAGGCTCATTTATGAGGCCAACCTTTGCTTCGATAGTTGCTTTGTCAGACCGAACGCACCGTACCACAAGCGGTTACCGCCCATGGTCTCATACCGACGGCTTCCCGACGATATTCGGGCTATGGGTGGCCCTCCTGTAGTAACCTACAACCGACAACGCCCCTGCCACCACAACTCCGCCCCGACCGCATCTCGCGACAGGGAAGTTCGTTCTGGACTACCCAACAGACACTCCAGGCGTGTGACGGCCCGGCTACAAGCCCCTGGTATTTGCCCAGCGATTCACTCTATCTATTCGCTGAGCATCCAGTTGCCGTCTACTATCTTCACCCAGACGAAGGCCTCGGCGGTCAGACCGTTGTGGTCTTCGGCGGAGTAGTTAAAGATGCCAGCCGTTCCCACAAACTCCTCAGTCTGCTCAACAGCGTCGCGAACTTTGGCGCGGTCCACTTCACCGGCCGCTTCCAAAGCGTTGACCGTTATCCACAAAGCATCGTAGGCATGCCCGGCGAAAGTATTGGGCGGTTTGTCGTACTTGGCTTTGTAGGCAGCCGCGAACTCATCCAATACGGCCTTCTGGGGGTCATCAGGCGAAATCTGATCGTAGACGATCAACCGGCCTGCAGGCAGTTGCACTCCATTAGCGGCGTCGCCGGCCAATTCGATGAACTTCATATTGGCCACGCCGTGGCTCTGCAGCATGGGCACGTCTATCCCCAGAGTCTGAGCGTTCTTGCAGACGATAGCCGGCCCCGGATTGGTTCCCCAGCAGACGATGGCACCGGGCGACTTGGCCTTGATTTTGGTGAGCTGGGCGGTCATATCAGTATCTTCGCCGCCGAAGGTCTCAACAGTTACCAGCTCGACACCACGTTCGGCAGCGATGACCTTGGCATTGTTGTAGCCATCTTCGCCGTAGGAGTTGGCAGCGTAGATGAAAGCCGCCTGGTCGATGCCCTCTCTCTCCAGATAGTCGAAGCACGCCTCGACCGCCAGAGTATTGGTCTGGGGCACCGCAAATACATATGTGGCCACCGGGTCAGTAATGGTCCTGCCGGCGGCACAGGAGACCAGGGGCACCGCCGCTTCTTGGCATATGTCCTTGATGGCCATCGTGGTCGGGGTCCGTGACGGACCAATGACGGCCACTACCTCTTCACCCTCAATCAGGTCCTTGACGGCCAGCACCGCTTCAGTCGGCTCACTTTTGTCATCCTTGACGATGACCTCCAGTGGTCGGCCCAATACCCCGCCGTCCGCATTGATCTGTTCTACCAGCAACTCGACAGTCTTCTTTTCGGGGTCGCCTAACGGTGAGGCAGGACCTGTAACACTGAAGATTGCCCCAATCTTTACCGGCTCGCCGGTTGGGGCGGGCTTGGCCGGTTTGACGGGACCTGGCGGCATTGGGCCAGGCGGCGTGGGTTCTGGCTTGGGCGGACACCCGCTCAAGGAAAACGCCACCGCCACCACTACCACCAGACAACTAACTCCTACGACCTGCATCCATCTGCTTGATACTACTTTCATCTTTACGACCTCCCTTTGTAAGTGTGATTTGGGTTCAGTTTGCCCACTAAGTCAATTCGTCGAATTGGTCAAGGCCCACCTTCTGGTCGGCCGGGATTTTTTGAGATAACTTGGTTCAGAAGTCGTACGCCTGCTCGGGGGTGAGCAATACATAACCGGCCTGCTGCAGAACTCCGGCCACCTCCTGGTTGCGGCCGTTCTCCGGCCGCAGTACTACTACAGCCTGCTGGCCGGTGCGTCCGGCGAAGGCATACAGGTATTCAATGTTGATACCCAGGGGCTTGATTAGCCCTACTACTTCAGCGAGTCCTCCGGGTTGATGGGGCACTTGCACTGCCAGGACTTCCGTCTCCCCGACTGAAAAACCTGCCTCGCGCAGAACTTGCGCCGCCTTGTCGGGCTGGTCACAGATGAACCGCAGAATACCAAAATCAGAGGTCTCCGCGATTGATAGTGCTATCAGATTTATGCCCGCCTCGGCTATTATTTGAGTGACCTCAGCCAAGCGGCCCGACTTATTCTCCAAGAACACCGAGGTTTGCTGCACCGCATTCATTGTACTGCCTCCGCTCAGTTTGATTGACTGCATTAGTCTGAGTCGTCCGCTACTAATCGGTCTGTCGCTTGTCTACCACTCGCTGTACTTTACCTTCGCCGCGGGTAATAGACTTTGGCTCCATTAGTTGTACTTCGATACTTAGCCCCAGAACACTCTCAATTTCTCCGCGAATTCCTCGGTTCAGGTCTTCTAACTCGCCGACTCGGTCGGCAAAGAAGTCAGGAGAGATCTCGACCTGCACAGTTAGTTGGTCCAAGGTTCCCTTCCGATCTACTTCAATTAGGTAGTGAGGCTCAACTTCCTCAAAACTGAGTAGCACTTGCTCAATCTGTGATGGATAGACGTTGATGCCTCGAATTATTAACATATCGTCGGTGCGGCCGGTCACCAAACTCATGCGCGGCGTGGTGCGGCCACATGGGCAGAGATCGTGAGTAATGCTGCACATATCACTGGTGCGGTAACGGATTAGGGGTAGGCATTCCTTGGTAACGCAAGTGAAGACTAACTCGCCTTCCTCGCCATCGGGTAGAACCTCGCCAGTATCGGGGTCTATGACTTCGGGAATGAAATGGTCGTCGTTGATGTGAGAGCCATTCTGGTACTCACATTCATTGGACACACCCGGGCCAGTTACTTCGCTGAGACCGTAGATATTGTAAGCCTTAAGGCCGACGCGCTGCTCAATTTCGGTTCGCATTGCCTCAGTCCACGGCTCTGCCCCGAAAATTCCGCTACGTAGTGGTAGGCTGGTGATGTCCACACCCATCTCCTCGGCTACTTCGGCCAGCCGCAGAGCATAAGAAGGGGTGCATGATAGCAAAGTGCTCCCGAAATCCTGGGCCATCATAATTTGACGCTTGGTATTGCCACCGGACATCGGAAGCACCGCTACCCCCAGCCGTTCACCACCATAATGCAAGCCCAGGCCCCCCGTGAACATACCGTAACCATAAGCGTTGTGGAGAATATCACCGGGGATGGCGTCTGCCTGGCACAGTGATCGGGCTATCATATCAGCCCACAACGCGATATCAGCGCGCGTATAGCCGACCACCGTGGGCTTACCGGTGGTGCCTGAGGACGCATGAATTCGCACGACATCCTCCATTGGTACGGCAAACATTCCGTAGGGATAATTCTGGCGCAAGTCCTCTTTGGTGGTGAATGGTAACCTGGGCAGATCGTCCAGGCTTTCTATATCGGCGGGGTCAATGTCGGCCAGGACGCGGTGGTAGAACGGAACCGTCGCTTTGACCCGCCCTATCATCGCCCGCAGGCGCTTGACTTGAATAGCCTCGCGTTCGTCAACACTCATACACTCATTGCGTACATCCCAAATCATGGCTGATCGTCCTTCTGCTAATCCTCAGCTTGCTTTTGTGCAGTAAACCTTATCACACCTCTGGTCTGGCCGCCCACCGTCTGCACCCTACTTAGATTGAGCAGATGCAGGCGCGACCCGCGCCGGCAACGGCGGGTTGTTCGTACGGTAGACAACTATGTAGTAGATCAGTGCCCCGAGCCACTTGGTCATTACAATGAGCACACACCATAGCGCCCGCGTGTTGGGATCAGGGAAGTCACGCCGCGCGCAGTCCCAGACGGCCAGGATTGTAACCACCAAACTGCCTAGGGTCATCAGCACCATCGTCCCAATGAACAGGAAGTAGAATGCCACAAAGGCAAGGCCAATCATTGGTCCGACAGTTTCTTCCACTCTATTGTCACCTCGCACTTACTAACGAATATTCGCCTGGCGCTGGCCAGTTCCTGCCCCAGCTACTTTTAATTCAGTATTCACACACGGGCGGCTTTCGCGTACCCCAGTTCAAAGGCCTGCCAGTTTATTTCAGCCGTACCGGCGGGTACTGATTGCTCCATTGCTTCGCGCCAAGTATGCCACGATATGGGCAGCAAAGCCGCCGCGGCTCCGACAATGGCTGTGTTGATAGTGCGTATATTCCCTATCTGCTGGGCCAATTCCTCCCCATCCACTACTACTATCCGCTGGGTATGCTTTTTGACCTTTGCTAAACAATATTGCTTACTCGGTACCTGGGCCCGATTAGCCGAAGGCGGGGCCAGCAGCACGTCGTTCACCACTGCCTGACCCTTTGGTGTTAGCCAACTAAGGGCCCGCACTGCCTCTATTAGTTCAAAGCCCACTATTAAATTGACGGTTCCGGGCCTGGGTAGCGGTGCAGCGACCGACCCGTTGTGAGCATAGCGCACATGGCTGACCACGCTGCCGCCGCGCTGGGCCATACCGTGTACTTCGCTCTTCTTTACATCATATCCTTCCTGCAGGCAGGCCTGGGCGACAATTTCTGCCGCCGTCAACACGCCTTGCCCGCCCACTCCCACTAATATTATTGAACCGGACTCTGGGCTGTTCATTTCTCAAGTTATGTTTAGCGCCTGCCGCGGGCAGACTTGCGCACACACTCCACAGCCATTGCAAAAAGTCGCATGAATTGCAGGTTGTCGCTGTTCAGTTTCACTGTCCTGAACTAATGCGGGGCACCCCAAATCCAGGCACAACCCACAGGCCACACAAGCATCGGCATCAAATTCTAACCGCCCCAGCGACTTGCGCTCCAGCAGTACACAGGGCCGGCGGGCAATGACTACGGATAACTCTTCAGTGGTCGTTTCCTCCCTGAGTGTCTCTTCCAACTGTTGTAAATCGTAAGGATCAACGACTCGCACTCGCTCTACGCCTATCGCTTGGCACAAAGCAACCATGTTTAACTGGGGAGCAGGCTCCCCACGCAAGTTCAGTCCCGTGGCTGGGTGATATTGCCCGCCGGTCATCGCCGTGGTGCCATTGTCCAGAATGACCACAGTAGCGGCTGACTGATTATAGACCATATTGATGAGTCCGGTAATTCCCGAATGGACAAATGTAGAATCGCCAATGACCGCCACGATAGGACGGTCGCCGTCATAGACCTGGGCGATGCCATGGGCTTGACCGACACCAGCACCCATACACAGACAGGTCTGAAGTATCTCCAGTGGAGGGAGAACTGCCAGAGTATAGCAGCCGATATCACCGGTAACATATGCCTTCAACTTCTTCAGAATATAAAAAACCGGCCGGTGGGGGCAGCCACCGCACATTATCGGCGGCCGGATTGGCACTAACGCGTCTGTGGTTGGCTGCGCCTGCTCATCCCGGATGACCTGAGCAGCGCTTTGCACTGACAGTTCTCCGGTGAGCATTGAGTCCGGCTTAGCTTCACACTCCAGTCCCAGCCCCCGTACTTGCTGCTCCAGGACGCGGTCAAGTTCCTCAAATACGACCAGTCGGTCAACACTGGCCGCGAACTGCTGTACTACTTCGCCCGGGAACGGAAACGGCATTCCGATCTTCAGAAAACTGGCCTGGGGAGCAACCTCCTTGGCGCACTGGTAAGCAATGCCGGAGGCGATGATACCGAGCCTGGTATCTCCCGGCTCAATACGATTAAACTGCTCTGTGTTACTTACTTGTCTCAGTCGCCTGATGCGTGCCAGTAAATCGCGATGGCGCTCGCGGGCATGAGCCGGTATCATCACATACTTGGGGCGATTCTCAGCCGGCTCGTAAGTTCTTTGTAATAATTCGGGAGTTTCTGGATGGACGACACACTTGGTATGGCTGAGGCGAGTGGTGCTGCGCACCAGTACGGGAATATCAAACTGCTCGCTGAGTTCAAACGCTTGCCGAGCGAAGTTCAGAGCCTCCTGGGAATCGGCCGGCTCCAGCATCGGGACTTGAGCGGCGAACGCGTAGTGGCGGTTATCCTGCTCATTCTGGGAACTGTACATCCCGGGGTCGTCGCCGGTTATGACCACTAATCCGCCTTCAATTCCGGTATAAGCGGCAGTAAATAGAGGATCGGCGGCCACATTCAGACCCACGTGCTTCATCGTAACCAGAGCGCGGGCGCCGGCTAATGAAGCCCCGACAGCCGCTTCCAGGGCTGCCTTCTCATTAGGGGCCCACTCTACCGGTATAGCGGTCAGTCTACTTAGGGTCTCTAAGACCTCTGAGGAGGGCGTCCCGGGATAGCCTGAGGCAAATGCCACGCCCGCCTCATAGGCGCCCTGGGCGATGGCTTCATTGCCTGATAACAGTACGGAGGTCACGGTTTCCGTCATTGGGGATATGGTACTCAATGCGCATGTGCGGTTTTGAGTAATGGTACTGATACAGAACCTCGTCCGGTGAAATCAGCAATCCGCCGGGACATTTGCACCCGGTGCTCGGCCACTGACCTCCCCGGACGAGGCAATTAGCTACCGATGGTGTAATCACTCACACTACTCGCCAATTCGCTCGACCACTAACCACTATCTGAACCCGAACTGCCACTGCAGACCGACTTCGTCCCGACCGGCAGTTCCCACCTCAGCGTCGGTATACTGCAGGGTCACTTCATTATTCTGGTCCAGCCACTGGGCGTAGCCCAGGTGCCAGGCGTCGTACGTGTCCCCAGCGGTGGCGTCATCCGGGTCGAATTCCTCACACTTCAGAAACGCCGTACCCCCAGGCGTGGCACCGGCATATTCTGCCTGAGCATACCAGCCATCAATATCGTTACTCCATATTTCGCCTTCAACGTACTCCCCCTGCAAAGCCCAACGGGTGTCGGGCGGGTCCCACCGTGCATAGCCCAACAGGGCATTGCGGTCATTGGTAGCTGCACCGGTGAACTCGCCGTCCAACCAACTGGCGCCGAACTGCCCCCAGGGGCGGTTCCACTTCAGGTCCACTGACACGGTTTTGTTAGTGTTCGCATCGTTGCCACGGAACTGACCGTTCATCACCCCGAATATAGCCTGGGGCTCGTTGCCTCGCGGGTTGCGGATGAACCATATCCCCCGGTCCCACGGTCCAGCAAAGTACAGCCCCGGGGTTTGGGTAGGAGCACCCGCGTCTGCCAACAAGCCTGCCTCCAGAACTCGTGCCCGCTCCAGAGCCATACGGGCTGAGGAGCCCTGCATGGTCTCCAGACCAAACCAGTCCGGAGCCTGGCCGATACGCGTCGTCCACAAATCCGACAACTTGTAATCCACGAAGACGTTGCACCAGTCGGTGCTCGAGGTCGCGATAGGGTCGGGACCAATGCGTGTCCAGCTAATCACCGCATTGGTGCGCTCATTAGCCTTGATGATCATGTTGATGTACATCCGCCGCAGGCTAAAGTCGTCCTGGGCGTTAGGCCAGTCGCGTGCCGTATACCGGGTCTGGAAGTAGCCGTTAATGCTGACCCGGTCCGCCCAACTGGGCTTGGCCGGGGCCGCCTCCAGTTCCCCTCGCAGCGCCTCTAAGTCCTGCTTGAGTTCTTCCATTTCTTGCATCTTTGCGTCCAGTTCTTGTAGCTTAGCGTCAATATCCTGTGCCGTCTGCTGGGCAATAGCAGGATACACAACAGCCAATGCTACTGCAACTACCATTAGCAGCGTGTACTTCTTCATAGTATCCCTCCCATAGTTTGGAATATCCCTCGGTGCCGTCATCATACGGCGACGGCGATTTATTAAATAAAGCAGGCCTGGCCCACGAGGTCGGCTAATGTCCCGCTGCGGCCAGACTTACTTTTTGATTTCCACACGGCCAGAATCATCTTCTCTCCGTGTAACTGCCCACGCTGGTCTGCAAGTTTACAATAATAGGGGGGATTTGTCAACTATGCAAGTCCACGCCGAAGCAACTTGTATGCCCCCAGTGTCTCTTATGATACCAGATTAGTAGCGGTCTTGTCAAGTACAATCTGCCATGACGGGCAAGTAGTAACTTAAACAGACTTCTCCAGTTGAGCGGTGTCTGGGTTTGCAACCTTGACTGACCGAGTGCTGATATGTATAGTAAATGGTACAGTCAATCAAGGAGAGTGAACTACAATCGAAATAATGGAGATTCCTGGACATCAACTGGGCACGGGTAGCCCCATCAAAATCGAAATCCTGGAGACCGAAGAAGACCTCTACAACGATTTCGCTCGGGTTATGGCTAACAAGGTGCGCGAGAACAACGCGGCGGACCGGCCGACCACATTCATCGTCCCGGTCGGACCGGTTGGCCAGTACCGCCGTTTTGCTCGTCTGTGCAATACTGAAGGCATAAGCTGCGAGAACCTCGTCTGCTTCAATATGGACGAGTACCTTGACGACAACGACGAGTGGCTGCCCCTGGATCATCCCCTCAGTTTTAGAGCCTTTATGGACAGGGAACTCTATTCGCGTCTGGACGAAGACAAGCGCATACCGAAGGAAAACACTATCTTTCCTGATCCGCATTGCCCGGAGACTGTTCTACAGAGAATTGATGACTTAGGCGGGATTGACATTGCCTTTGGCGGCATTGGTATCAATGGGCACATTGCTTTCAACGAGCCACCGGAACCAGGCGAAGACGTGCCCCCCCAAGTGTTCAAAAACTTGCCTACCCGCGTCCTAAGTTTGACGCGAGAGACCCGGTTGATTAACTCAGTAACCTGTGCCCGCGGCAACCGTGACATCATCCCCCGGCGAGCCGTTACCATTGGTATGAAGGAGATACTGGGTGCGCGGCAGATTCATTTTTATCTCAACCGCCGCTGGCAGTCGGCGATCATCCGCAAGGTAGTTCATGGTCCGATTACCCCGCAGGTTCCCGCTTCCTTCTTCCAGGAGCATCCCGACTGCGTGCTGACGATTGCCTCGTATGTCGCGGAACTGCCTGCGCCTCAGTTGCAGTAGTATGGAATAACCTGACACAAAAGGCACGATTTGACAGGAATTGGTCCGTAGCGTATCAAAGAATCAAACTTCCAGTGAGACTGCAGCATACGGTGATTTAGATGGCCGAAAACCTACGCGTATTAGCGGTAGTGGCGCACCCTGATGATGAGATGATGGTATCGGGTACACTCGCCTTGCAGGCTCAGGCCGGGCTTGACGTGACGGTAGGGGTGGCACTGAATGGGAATATGGGGGGCTTGCCCGGCGCTACACGTGAAAAAAGAGCCGAAGTCCGCCACCAGGAGATGCTTGAAGCCTGTCAGATATTAGGCGTCACACTGGAGTGGCTGGGGTATGGCGATGACGATTTTATGGACCGTTATCACAATGACTATCAGGCACTGGAGATGGATTTCCGTAACTTGTTTCGCCGCGCGGACCCTCACTTGTTATTCGTTGGTGTCCTAGATGATTACCACCACCACCATCGCTGCGTCGCCGAACTCGCTCTTAATGCCAGCCTGAATGCCAGCAATGCCGAAAGAGAGAGCGAATATCCTCCGTCTTCAATGATTCCCTGGACTTTTTACTACGCTCCGCTGCCCGGCACACCATTTGTCCCTTCAATCTATGCGGATATAACCGCCACCTTTGACCTGAAAATAGAAGCATTGCAGGCTCATAAGAGCCAACACCAGTTCCTTCAGGATCACCACCGGACCGATATATTCGCTCAGGTGGAGGCCACCGCGCGCCACTATGGCGCGGCTTGCGGCATCACCTTTGCTGAGGCTTTTGCCCTGTGTGCGAGGTTCAACCGTCCTGCTCCGATCCAGCAATTGGCCAAGTTCTTCCCTGATACGCATTAGGGAAGATAAATGACGGAATAAGGAGTGAAACAGAATGCAACCAATCGGAGTATGCGTGATTGGCGCTGGTGACTTGGGGCGCAAGCACGCCGAGTGCTGGCAACAGGTGGAAGGTGCCGAGTTGGCAGCCACGGTAGATATTCAGGAAGACCGAGCGAAGGCCGCCTATGCTGACTTCGGCTTCCCGGCGTGGTTCACTGACTACCGCGAGGGCCTCCAGCAGCCCGGTGTTGACGTGGTATCGGTCTGCGTGCCTAACTATCTGCACTCAGAGATGAGTGTGGCCGCGATGGACTTGGGCTATCACGTCTTCTGCGAGAAACCAATAGCCACGACTATAGACGGTGCTAAGGCGATGATCGCCGCCCGCGAGCGCAACGGGGTGAAATTCGGCGTGGCCCTGTGTAAGCGGTTCTGGGAACCGGGCAGAAAGATTGCGCAACTGGTAAACGATAGAACCATCGGACGCCCGACCATGTATCGCGTGGTCTCGGGCATAGAAATTCGCTACAAGTCCTGGATTCATGACAAGGTG
This sequence comes from Candidatus Zipacnadia bacterium, assembly GCA_029820565.1. GTDB lineage: Bacteria > Armatimonadota > Zipacnadia > Zipacnadales > Zipacnadaceae > JALGTV01. Next base: position 66,057 of record JALGUR010000022.1, on the reverse strand, counting down.
ATGAGCGGTGGACCGCTGGTTGACATAGGCCCTCATTATTTTGACCAGTGGCGACAGTTGTTTAAATCGGAGCCGACCACCGTGATGGCTATGGGGCAGACCTTCTCTGCGGGTGCGGCGGAGCTTGCTGGCATTGACTCCGAGATAGACACAGCCACAATCATTGTCCAGTTCGCCTCGGGGGATATTGGCATGCTTTCGCTGAGTTGGGGCCTACCGCGGGGCACTTCCACCTCTTCTGTGGAGCACATCATGGGCCCAGACGGCGTCATAGAACTGATTGAGGGGGAGCGCGTTGTGCTCCGCACCCGGGAGGAAGAGGAGACCGTCCTGGAGCGAGCGGAGAACGACATGTATGTAGATGAGATTGCCGCCTTTGCCGCAGCCATACGCGAGGATAAGCCACCCTTCGCCTCAGGCGAGGATGGCTTGGCTGCGTTGCGGGTCTCTCTGGCCGCACTGGAGTCGGTCAAAACTGGCCAGGTTGTAAAGTTGAATAGTTAGCAGTCTACCCCACCAATTCCCGCATGCTACCATATAGAGGTGCCTTAAATGCGAGAGCGCTTAGCAAAGGACGAGTGCGGGAAAATGATAACCTGGATTATGGCGGCGATGGTATTGCTTATCACCGCCCTACCGGGGCCGGCCCAGAGGTCCGAAGTGGTGCGCAGTACGGCTGTGCCCTGGGAGGAGCTACCGCAAAATGAGCAGATCGTGGTATTCGGCGTTGCTCCGTACAACTATGGGCAGGAGGGCGGCTGGTGGTGGGGTCTGAATCAGCCGACCCTTGAGCAGCCAGCCGTGACCCCTCCCAAGGAATCAACTTGCAGGGACATGTGCATCTTCGCGGCTCCCGGCGAATACGAGCCAGGCAGCCTGGCTATCTGGCCCACCAAAGACCTGCAAGGCGTGACGTTGGAGGTCAGCGCACTGCGCTGCGCCACCAACACCATACCTTCCTCGACGGTGGACATTCGGGTCGTCAAGTGGGCGTATGTCACTGTTCCCGACCACACCGGCGGCGACTTGGTAAAAAATTGGGTGTACGTGCCGCTCCTGCTGCTGCGTGACGATGAGCTGCTGACCTCGGTGCACTTCGGCAGCAGGTACAGCGTAGGCTACAACGTCCTGAAGTATGCGCGCCATGATATGCACGATTCTTCAGCCTTGCTGCCGGTTGATTTGGTTGCCCAAGAGCTCAAGCAGTTCTGGCTGACAGTGCACGTGCCCGAAGACGCCGTCCCAGGCATATATGAGGGGACGGTGACCATCAAGGCTGCCAATGTCTCCAGCATTTCCCTGCCTTTGAAAGTGCAAGTTTTGCCCTTCCGTCTCTCGGAGTCGCGGTGGTTTTGTTGGCTGTACTATGCTGGTGGTTACAAAGACGCTTATTTGAGGGAAGAGAAACCGGAACTGAGGGAGCGGGTCAGAAATGAGAGCCCCTCAGTCTATCAGCATTGGATGAATGGTGGTCGTACGTTTGTGCACCCGTTTTACAAAACCGATGAACAGATAATTGCCGATATCCGGGATATGGCCGCGCACGGCGTTGGTAATGTGGGCTGGTATTGCCCACCAGAACGAGCCGTGCGCCTCATGAAGCAGACCGGCTTCGGCAACGGCCACACTTATGTCAGTGTAGTACAGGCTTACGCCAATGAGGAGTCTGTGGCCTACTTGCGCGCCGCCGGCTACGACGACATCTACATCATGCTGCAGGACGAGCCCAAGATGGCCGACCTGGACCGTGTTCGGCAGGACTGCGAGCAGCGCCACAGCCTCGGGGTTAAGGCCTGGACCGCGTTGAGCGTCATCGTTCCGGCAAGCGAGTACCTGCTGGATTGGATAGACCTGCCCAACCTGTTCGGCGAGGCCTATGGAGACGAAGAGGCCCGCACAGAGGTTGCCAAGTGGCACCAGGCCGGCAAGCGGGTCATCGTCGAGGCTTTGATGGCTCTTGTGATTTCGCCTATCAATGGCGCTTCGCCGCCAACAGTTGGGACTTCCTCGAGGCGCGGTCTCTGGCTTGGACGGTGCCGGTGAGCAAGGGCGAGCCGGTGCCGACTATCAAGTGGGAGACCATGCGTGAGGCCAAGGATGATTTGCGCTACTTATCTACTCTACTTGACTGTCTGGAAGCCGCCAAGAAGACCAATCCGGATGCCGTGGCCATAAAACAGGCTGAGAATTGGCTGGCCGACCTGAAGGAACGGGATCAGTTGATCAGCGAGACAGAATCCATTCAAGATATCCGTGCCCAGATGGTAAAACATATTGTCGCATTCTCGGAGAAACAGTAATGTCCAACAGACAATATGAGCAGCTTCATGTGGGGCAGTTGGCTAAAGAACTTAAGAAAGCACCGATTGTCTATTTGCTCATCGGTTGTGCCTGGCCACCGTCGGCTGGGGACGAGAGTTGGTGGAGACTACTGCCGAGTCTTAGTGATTATTACCTTATCAGGACTAAATTGGTGGTACATAGGCTGTTAGCCAACTATTAACTCAATGGTTCAGATCCTGGTCAAGCCAGTCTCCGCCGATTGTAACCTGGCCTGCGAGTATTGCTTTTATCGCCCCAAGGCTGTCCTGTACCCCGAAATTGCGCGCCACCGAATGTCACAGGCTGTGCTGGAGGAGTTGATAGGCCAGACGATAGACTTTGGTGAGCCGGTCTCATTCTGCTGGCAGGGCGGGGAACCTACTCTGGCTGGGCTGGACTTCTACCGGCGGGCAATAGAATTCCAGCAAAAGATGGCAGCACCAGGCCAGCAGATTACCAACAGTCTCCAGACCAACGCTATCATCATTGATGAGGACTGGGCTGCTTTCCTGGCGGAGAATCGGTTCCTGGTGGGGGTCAGCCTGGATGGGCCGGCTCCGATGCATAACCGTTATCGGACATTCGCCAACGGCTCGGGCTCGCACCGCCAAGTGATGGCGGAGATCCAGGCTCTTCGCCAATACCAGGTAGAATTCAATATCTTGGTCCTGCTTACTGAGGCTAATGTAGATTATCCCCAGGCGCTGGCTGAGTTCTTCCTGCACAATGATTTGACTTATCTGCAATTCATTCCCTGCGTGGAGACTACCCCGGACGGCTCGGCGATTGCTGATTTTTCCATAACCGCCCGACAGTATGGTCATTTCCAGTGTGAAATGTTTGACCTGTGGGTCGCTGAGCCTGGTTCGCTGTATGTCCGGTTATTTGACGAACTTCTCATCACCTATGCCGAAGAAACTATCCCTTCGTGCAAATTCAAAGACTCTTGTTCGGACTACGTTGTTTGCGAGTACAACGGCGACATTTACGCTTGCGACTTTTTCTGTGACCCGCAGTGGCGTCTGGGCAATATTACCGAGCAGCCCTTATCCGAGATCTTATCTTCTACCCACCGCCAAGAATTTGCAGCCCGCAAAAGCCAGTATAGTCAGCAGTGTCAGGAATGCGGATGGCTGGATATATGTCACGGAGGTTGTGTGAAGTATCGCACTCTCTTTGCTGACAATCCCGCCCAACCGACCTATCTCTGTCGCGCTTATCGGGCATTATTTGCCTATAGCAAGAGCCGTATGGCGCAACTGGCCCATCAAGTAGCGGTTGAACGCCGGCCCCTTGACCAACTCCATATCACAGCCGGTCCGCCCGACCGCAATGATCCCTGCCCCTGCGGCAGCGGCCGCAAATACAAGCAGTGCTGTATGTTGTAGAGGCAGGACTGTCGTGCTGAGTGTGGAAGTGGGTAAAGAGCCGAGGACATAGTCTCTACGGCAGGGCGCAAAGGGGTAACTTATGGCGAGTTTCTGGCCCAATGCCCCGCTTTTCGAGCAGCAGTGGAACCTACACATGTTAGGATTTCCTGAAGTGTGGGCAATCCAGCGGGGCAGGGCAGAGGTCAGCGTAGCAGTTATTGAGCGGGGTGTGCACCTGACACACCCAGACCTCCAACGCGTTATGCTGAAGCCAATTGACCTGTGGAACCAGTGGTCAGAGCCGAAATTCGCTGACCACGGCACCCAGATGTGCGGCATCATCGCGGCCCAGATTGATAATGGCATGGGCATCTGCGGGCTTGCCCCAGAGTGTCGCATTTTGCCTATACGCTGTAACTCTTATGATGACCAACACCTGGTCTGTGGTATCCGCATCGCGGTGGAGGAAAGTGCCCGCGTAATAAACCTGAGCGACGCTGGCTACCAGAAGGACATTGCCCGAGGGCGAGATGCCCCTCGTGGTTCGTGGACCATTCCGTCCGCCGATGACCTGTTCAACGCCTGTCAGCATGCCGCCGATTATGGCGTACTGATAGTGTCGGCTACCGGAGGCAACGGTGCTCAATGCTGCTTGGGATATCCTTCGGTGTATCCCGGGGTCTTCAACGTAGCGCCCTGTGACAAACAAGGCAATGCGTCTGATTTTGCGGACTATGGCCCGGTGACTCAGATCATGGCCCCGGGCGGCTTCCGCGACTATCCTCCCGGAGCCTGGGGCAGCAGTGCGCAGCCGGGTGCCCGCGCCTATGGCGTACTTTCCTGTATTTCAAGCGATCATGGCTACAAAGAGATCAGCGGCGGCTGTCCGGCAATTGCCCACATTTCGGGAATTGCTGCTCTACTGTTCTCGCAGCATCCCGAATGGGATGCCGGCCAAGTGCGGACCGTCCTGACGGCAACTGCTGGTGATCAGACTTGGTCACTCAAGCGGGGCTGGGGTCTGGTTGACCCGCTATCCGCTTTGAAGGTGAACCGCGTAGAGGCTGAACTATCCATCAAGCAGGTGAGATTTCTACCCGGGCCTCCTCCCCGGGTGGCGGTATCACTTCACAACGCAGGGGTGGTGACTGTTAGGGCCCTTCCGGTAATTGTTTATGAGGGCAGCAATGGCGACTCGGTGCCCATTCAACTTGGCTATGAACTGGCGGCGGTTCCCGGCCGACGAACAGTCCAAGTTAGTGTCACGCTGGACAAGGACATCCCTCAGTCTACAAGAGGATTAGCGATAGTATGCGACTTGATGAACCAGCGCTCGGCCTCTCAGATCCAGCAGGACATTAAAACTCTAACCGCGCAGTTGGATGTTATCAACCAACACTACGAACTGATCCGCATCAGCATTTCCTGAACAGGCTTACCTTGCATTAGTCACATCACTCTTGCCACAGAACAATCGTCCAACTACTACCGATGATTCTGGCACACCACTGTGTTGACATCAAGCCCGCCCTGCAACAATGACAGGTGGCTTTCGCAACGGCCTCGCAATTGTGAGAGGTAGGTTGGGCAATAGTATTGAATGACAAAGCGAGGTTGAAGGCCATCGGACGGGGTTCGGAGAACCAATAGCATGACCACACACTCACGACCAAACAGGAGGTAGGGACTATGATTAATCCCCTTCGCGAAAAGCTGAAGGCGGGCATGCCCACTATCGGAGGCTGGTTGACGCTGAACAACAGTTCTCTGGCGGAGCTGATGGCTTCGGTGGGGTATGACTGGATCGTGGCGGACTGTGAACACTCCACGATTTCGTACGATGACCTGGTGCACATCTGCCAGGGGATAGACTGCGCCGGCACGGGCACCGTACCGTTGGCGCGCGTGGCCACACCTGACCGGGGCATCATGAAAAGAACTCTGGACACGGGGGTGAAGGGTGTGGTGATACCGATGCTGGAGAGGCCCGAGCAGTTTAGGGAAGCAGTGGCGGCTACACGCTTTGGTCCTGAGGGAGTGCGGGGTATCTGCTCAGCGCGGGCCAATCGCTGGGATATGGAATTCGACGAGTACACGGCCGGAGCCAACGACATGATTATGGTTATTGCCCAGATCGAGCGGGGCAAGGCCGTAGAAAACATTGAGCAGATACTGGAGATTGAGGGCATTGAGGCGGTGCTGATTGGCCCCGATGATCTGGCGGCCTCCATAGGGCACCGGGGAAACAGCGATCACCCCGAGGTGACGGCGGCCATCGGGCGAGTATTTGAAGCATGTCGCCACGCCAACATTCCCTACGGGCGCCATGTGATGAGCGTGGAGGCGGCCATAGAGCAGATCAGGATGGGCTCCACTTTCATACCGCTGAGCCAGGATATCGATACCTACTGGGAAGCGGCGGTGGGAATGGTGCAGGGAGTCAAGAGCGCCCTGCCCGAGAAGTTTGCGAATACGTAGATGTAGCAAGTGAAGGCCCGGAGATGCTAACCACTCTGATAAAACCCTAAGTGGGTTCAGTTAGCCCGGATCTCCGGGTCTCGGATTGCTCGATTATCCCTAACAACAGGGCAATCAAGGCCATCCGCACTGGTACGCCACCAGTGGCCTGCTCAAAGTATAGGGCGCGGGGGTCATCGTCAATTTCGGGGCTAATCTCGTCCACCCGGGGCAAGGGGTGCATTATTAGCATATCATCCGGGGCCTGCTTCATAGTTGCTTTATCCAACACGTATACGCCCTTGTATCGCTCGTACTCGGCGGGATCCTCAAACCGCTCTCGTTGAATGCGGGTCATATACAACATATCCAGGTCGGCCAGAGCGCCTTGTAATTCTTCACTTTGAACTGGTGACGCACTACTGTGTTGCTGGACGTCATTGACAATCTCAGGCGGCATAGCCAGCGCCGGTGGTGAGATGAACACCAACTCGCAGCCCATTCGGGCCAGGGCCGGGGCCAGGGAATGCACCGTTCGCCCATACTTCAGGTCCCCGCATAGTCCCACTTTCAGCCCGCTGAGAGTGCCTTTATGGCGCCGTAGGCAGAACAGGTCAGTCAGCGCCTGGGTGGGGTGTTCGCGGGTGCCATCGCCAGCATTTATCACCGGCACGGTGGCATTATCGGCCACTATCTGAGCTGAGCCTGCTTCGGAGTGGCGGACTACAATAATATCACAGTAACCACTGATGATCTGGGCCGTATCGGCGAGGCTTTCGCCCTTGGCCGCTGAGGTGGCCTTGGCCTCAGCCATGCTGATCACGCCACCACCCAGACGCAGCATCGCCGACTCAAAGGACATCCGGGTACGGGTGGAGGGCTCAAAAAACAGAGTGGCCAAGATGGCGTCCAGCGGTTCAGGGCCCTGGCGATCATCAGTGTTCTCCCAACCCAGCGCTTCAGCCATCTTCTCGGCGAGGCCCAGAAGACTGAGGATTTCCTCGTTAGAAAAATCCTGTATTGATATCAAACTCCGCCCGGCCAGGGTGTCCATATTCGCATTCTCCTCTGAGTTGAGACGGGCTTGCGATCATCCTGCTGCTAAGATTCGCCCAAATGAATACGAACGACGTGGGTGGCAAACGGATCGTACATCAGAGTAAAGCTGCTGGAGTCGGGTTCAAGCTTTTCCGGCTGTCTGTTCTCGTAAAGCACGTGCACTTGCGCCAGCGGCTGGGGGAAACTGTAGGTGACGTTTAGCACCGCGTCGTCAATATTGACCGTCAGCAGCACGTACCCGCCATCTGGATGAGGCTTGAGCAGGCACCGTATGGGCATCTCCGTGGGCGACTCTCCCTCCACGTTTACCGTATACTTGACCTCGTCTCCTACGGTTGGTGACAGAATGGCAGGGGTTAGGTCCCTCAGTTCCTTGTTGATTTGCGTGGCGGTCTCCCACAGGGACCGGCCCTTGACCATTTGCAGTGGCGTGGCGGGCGTCGGATGCGGATAATTCTCTTGCCGAGGATTGGGGACATAGGCGACCTGTGGGTCCGGCGACATTCCGATGACAGCTCCATCACGGGAAATGTAAGTATCCCATGTGAAGTAGATAATGCCCGTAGCGCCATGAATTATGCCGGCATATACGCAAGCACACAATTGCTCTGGGGTCGGGTAACGGAATGGGAAGGCAGCGCCCCAGGAACTGGGAGTATCGAAAGCGCCGACAATTAGCCAGACTGGTTTTTGCTCCTGATTAGCAGCTACAGCCAGCGACACGGACTGAGGGACGCCGTTGGGCTCAGCTCCTATAGACTTGACACGCCCGCGGCGGTGCATTACCGGGTAGTTGTCGTGGCAGGAAACATCGCCCGCGGTATTCCACTTCACCCACCAGGCAGTTGCCGGTGCCATTATCCAGGGTGCGTCATTGATGAATACCGGTATGTCCGGCGCTATCCGATTCGCTGTCTCCTTATAGGCTAGGAATTCGCCGAACAGTTCGTCCATATCCACGGACCCCAGTCTGCCGATCGGTTCATCCATCCACATATTCCCGAGCAGATGGGGATGATCTTTTACCTGTTCCAGTTCTTCTTCATTGAGTTTGTTCATTAGAACTACCTGGAGTTCGGCTTTCTGAGCCAACTCAAGAGCCGATTCCGGCGAGTACATAGGCCAGGGCCAGACCGTGTTCAAACCAGCCTCCTTAAGGACGGTGAGGTCGTATTCATGTCCGTACACTTTGTCCAAGGGCGTACCCCACACGGCGATCTGGAAAAAGGACCGGTCGGGATCATATGCCGTCATGAGCCGGCCCCGCCTGTCCGTGTGCGGGACACCGTGGCGATATATGACCTGCACCGCATTGAAATCTCGTTGCTTGTTCAGAGCGTCTTGCAAAGCATCCGCTTGGGCGGTGGCGATGTTGGCAACGACCAGGGCCCCCACAATCGCCGAGGCTAATAGAAGGCGAATTCCACATTTAATAATCTTATATCTCCTTCACGACGTAGTTAATTTCCTGCTTCATCTTTGCCGCTGCCTGGGCGGCGGCCTCGGCAAACCGTTCGGGCGGCGCTTCCGACTGCTGGTAAGCAAATATTATGCCCCGTGACGAATTGACAATCACTCCCTGGCCGTTGTCATCAAAGGCTAAAGCGATATCTTCTGCCGTGGCGCCCTGAGCTCCGTAGCCAGGCACCAGGAATGGCACGTGGGGTAGGCGTTCCCGCAGTTCCGCCAACTGCTGAGGATAAGTAGCGCCTATTACCGCTCCCACCGACGAGTAGCCAGACTCGCCAATGAGCGGCTCGCCCCACTCACCGACCAGGTCAGCGATATGCTCGTAGACCAGTTTCTGACCGCTTTCAGTCTGCACGGGTAAATCCTGGAGTTGGCCCGACGATGGATTTGACGTCTTCACCAGCACGAATAAGCCGCGCCCTGTCTCGGCCGCCATTTCAATGAACGGTTTGACCCCGTCAATACCCAGATAAGGATTCACCGTAATAGCATCAGCAGGACTGTATTGGTGCAGATACGCTTCGGCATAAGCCTGCGCGGTTGAGCCGATATCGTTGCGCTTGCCATCAATTATCACTATCAGGCCCTGGCGCCGAGCATGCTCGGCCACCGACCATAGCACACGCAAGCCCTCATCCTGCAGTATTTCAAAATAGGCGGCCTGTAGTTTTGTGGCCACACAATGTTGCGCAACGGCGTCTACAATTTGACAACAGAATTGCTCCACTGCCTGAGCCGGCGTGTCGTTCTGCTTCTCAAGGTGAGCTGGCAGGCGATCCAAGCGCGGATCCAAACCCACACAGACGCGGCTGCTCTTATCTTTAACTGCTGCCCATAGTCTATCGGCGAAATTCGGCATAGGTAACTCACTTTTCCCGCAGGCCTACTCGCGGCACGATGCGCCGAGGTTGGAGAACCTGGCCCCCGCGACAAAACAGTTAGTTGGGAGAATTATAGGCGTTTTGCTCTGCCGTTGTCAAAACTTGTTAGGTAGCAATTCCTGTTGAGTCACCACTTACAAAATCGCAATGAACGCGCCCATTTCCCCGCAACCGGTGCCTTCGGCTCGATAGGAGAAGAACAAATCCGTTCGGCAGCGGGTGCATAAAGGGCTGACTTCTATGTTCCCTGGCAGTAGCCCCGCTCTTACCAGCAGTTTGTTGTTGAGCGCTTTGAGGTCTAAGTGCCAGTGATCATTCCTGTGGTCCAGGAAAGTCTCGGGGTGGGGCAATTTCCTGGCAGTTTCGGCTACTTCCTGCCCAACCTCGTAGCAACTTGGGCAGATAGCCGGCCCGATTATGGCTCGCAATTGCGCCGGTGAGCCATCAGCCAACTGGCACAGTTGGTCTACAGCCTTACCCGCTACATCTTTCAGGCTTCCCCGCCAGCCGGCGTGAACCAATCCGATGGCATTGCCCTCAGGTAGCCACAAGAATATCGGTACGCAATCGGCGTAGTATAAAGACAAAGTTATTTGGGGCTGGACAGTTATCAAGGCATCGCTGGCCGGCGCTACCCAGCGGCCGTCAGGCCGTCTAATCTGCGGCAAAGTATTTGCTGTCACTGCAAAGACTTTGTTGCCGTGGACTTGTTGAGCCTCCACCAGGGGAAAGTCGGCCACCCCCAACTCGGTTAGCGCACTGCTCCGAGCCGCACTGACGGCCTTGTGGTCGGGGCCCTTGAAGCACAGATTGCCGGCGTGGCGCGCGGTGAAGCCCCCCACCACCGACCTCTCCTCAAACCGCACAGCCCATCGCTGCTGGGTTGACTTAACAGTAGTCATTTGCGGCTTTCTGAGCCATCTGCCGCACATTCATTTGCCCGAGTGGATCGGTCCGCACACAGGGCATTACGTAGGGCCCCTCGGGAATGACGGCTATGGTAGCCTGGGAACCATGCTCGGCCAGGGCCCGGGCCACCCCCTCTTCTACGCTGCTTATTGGCTCCACAAATAATTGTTTCTGGACCTCAGGTGCAAGACCCGCAGAGCAGTTGTACACTTGGTGATGACGCAGTGTCTTTTCCAGTTGGTGCAGTCCCCATTGGTCTATTTGATTTTGGCCAGTTTCCAAAGCCTTCTGCACGAATTCATGGGGGTTATCAACTCGCAGCATCAACTCGGCGAACTCGGTATTGCCAATGCCTTCCGCATTTTCCTGGGCAATGATGATGGTGCCGCCGGGCCTGACAATAGCCGCGGCGGCGCTAATGCCTTTAGGACTCTGATAGAAGGTCAAGTCCAGGGGATAGCCGGCATTGGTGGTCACGGCAATGTCTACCGGTGCTTCAATAATCACTTTAGATTGCTTCTCGGCCAGTTCCATAGCCGCCAGCGGTGCCTGGAAGAAGTCGCCGGCGAAGATACCGGTTAATTCCCGCTGCTCGTTGAGAGTACAGTTGACGGTGAAGTCGGCCCGCCCGGCCAACTTGGCGACTGCATGGGCTTCCTGGTCGCACTCATTGTTGGCGATATTACCCGCTATAGCGCGAGGCGCTTCAATCATTGCTGGACTGTGAAAGCCCATTATGGTCTGTGCACCACTAATGCCGGGGCAGATGGCCTTACGACCGCCGGAATAGCCGGCAAACACGTGGGGCTCAACCAACGATACCAGGATGCGCAAGTCGGCCTCTAAGTAGCGGTAGTCTATCCAAATTTCAGTGCCTCGGCTGGTTCTACCCAGGTGGTGATGACTGTCGCGGTCATGAGCAATATGGCTATGGATGTGATAACCACCATCAACAATGTCGGCGCCCAGCATCTCGCGCAGTTCCCGGTCCGTGGCGGCGCGGTGCAGGCCCGTAGCCACCAATATGACGATATGGTCAGCATCCAACCCGGCTGTGTGCAGGGCCTTCAGAATCGGCGATACCAGCACCCTATTGGGCACCGGCCGAGTTATGTCTGAGATAACTATACAAGCGTCCTTCCGCCCGCGGGCCAGTTCAGTCAGCGGTGGTGTGCCTATAGGACTGTGGCAGGCTTTCTGCGCTGCCGCCGGAGGGTCAGAGAGTGTGGGCACTTCATTTAAGTGCAACACCTCGGCTACATTATCGTCAGGTAGCCGAACTGCCAATCCCTGTTTGCCGTAGCGAAGGGTCAGTTCCATCTTAATGCCATGGGTGGTGACAGCAAATGGACTACAAAGCGTGCAACTATTCTATTCCACATTAGAGATCGCGTCAATACTACAGATGGCCGCCCGGCCCCCGGTAGCCAGCCACAGGCACAAAACCTCAAAGAATTATGGAACTTTTTCGTCACTTAGACGTTAAATATAACACGGGAATAGAATTGCCATGCTCTATGGCAGGGGCTTTTTCGGCTAATCCAGCCCAACCTGCCGGTGAAGGAGCAGCCGTCAGACGCACAGATGGTCGGAAACAGCATTTGTGTCGCTGGCGGTGTTTTTTTGCTTAATCATGAAGTAGTTCGCGAATCTCGCCGAGTTTGACCACGTTGATGAGCATAGCCAGGCCCATTATCATACTGAGGGCAAAACCAAGTATATAACGGCCCTCCTGGCCGATTATCAGCGAACCCGCAACGGGCACCGCGGCCAGGGGCAACAGTACGATGTAGTAGAAACCCAAATAGGTAGTTAACACCCGAGACGGAGCAACCTCCAGTAGATAGTTGGTTTGCCCCAGCATTTGTCCCGATCTGCATAATCCTACCAGTATGAAGCCGACCACAAAGTATGCCAGAATTGTATTCACAGATCCGCCCACCGGAGTCGTCAATTGGATCTGCGGAATCCGGGGCGCCAGGGCCATCATCAGCGGAAGCACTGTCGTCGCCACTCCCGATATCAGCAGTACCAGCCGATTGCCAATGCGGTCAGATATGTAGCTCCACAGCGTGTTGGCTCCGGAAAAGCTTAGTACTCGCGCCATTAAGAATATTCCCACTGCTGCTTTAGTCACACCAAACCGTTGCAGAGCGAAAGGAACAATGAAGGGCACACAAAGCCCATACGCTAACGCATAGAAGACGCGGGCCCGCACTAACCGACGAAAGTTAGGGTCTCGGCGAAAAAACCGCACGCCCCGAGCCAGTTGCAGTCTCAGTGGTAGTTGATGGGACGAGACACGATGCGGTCGCTCTTCAGCAAGACAGAACAACCCGAGCGAAACGGTAAGGGATAGGGCCGAATACAATGCCAATTGTCCATAGTTATAGGGGAAGTCCCATCTACTGTCAGGGCTAAGAACATGCTTAACAATAAATCCGGCGCCAAACCCCAGCAGGCCGCCCCAAAAGAATCGTCCTCCGAAGAACTTGCCCCGCCACGTGGCTGGGATCGTGTCGCGTATGATACTCATAAACGGTATCATTCCTACCCCGCCACTGGAGGTATAGATGAACAGTAAGATGGCCACAACGGCTAATCCTACCGCCGGCGACCTTCCCGCTATTAGGATAATGGTGGCCCATATGACGAAGCGGATTATGACGCGCAGCAGCGCTGATAGGCGATAGTAAGGTAGATAGCGGGGCTTGGTCGCCAGAATACTGGGCAAAAACGCTTGCGGCCACAATGAGCCGGAACCTATCATCGCCACTACAATTCCCACCCACAGTATGTTGCCTTTGCCTGCCTCCATAGCAAAGGCTGGTAGCACTGTCTCCGGATCCAGAAATGCTGTGGCTAACCAAAGGATGGCGCCATTACTGACACCCAAAATGAGATTGCGCACCGACAGTTGCGTGTCTTGATGATTCATAATGTATGATTAACTGATCATAAATCTAAAGAAGGATACACACTGGACAATTCACTACTGCAGAGCCGAAATCGCTACCACTCGACCATCGCTTAGTCCCGCCACTACTACTTCGCCGCTGACTATTACTGAGCCGGTAACAGGTGCTCCGATTTGCCAACTGTGCCGAACCAATCCGCTATCTTTGTCCACGGCCACGATCTGGCCGGTTTCAGTGCCGGCATACAAGTACTGACCTTTATCCGTCAGACCCGAAGTCAGCGCCGCTTGAATTGTTCGCCGCCACACTACCTCCTGGGAGGGCACGTCAACTGCCACTATCTCACCACTGTTGCTGGCCAGATACAGTCGGTGGTGTTCCACGATTGGTTCGCGCCTGATAAGACCGGCCAGCTCAACTTTGAACTTCACCTGGCCGCTTTCTGCATCTACAATGTACTGCTTTCCATCGTCGCAGCCGACCGTTACCAGCCCGTCGCCTATTGGCCTGGCCGGCGCTAATACTGGACCTTCCGTAGACCTACTCCAAGCAATCCGCTGCGCGGCGCGATCAATTCCCACAATCTTACCGTCCGCCGTACCCACGACCACCCTCGTCTCAGTAACCGCCGCCCTGGCTCCAATAGCACTGCCACAGTACACTCGCCACAGACCGCGCCCCTTCTCCGCATCCAGACAGTACAACCATCCATCATCGGAGCCTACCAATATCTGCCTCTTATCAACTACTGGCTGGGCCCGCACTGCCCCGCCGGTCTGGTAGTCCCATATTTGCTGCCCGGCATCGGTGGAGATCGCCCGAATATGAAAATCATCGCCGCCTACTATCAACTGCTCGCCGGCTATAGTGGGAATGGCCTGAAAGGCAACCGGGCGGGTGAAGTCTACCAGCCCCAGGGCTTTGCCCGTGCGAGGGTCTATGCCTTTGACATTCCCGTCCGCCCAGGCGACGTACAGGCGGCTATCATCGGTACACAACCGCGGCAGGCCATGGTTAAGCGGCCGATGTGTCCAGACTACCCTTCCGTGCCGGTAACCACATATTATAGCAATGGTGGCGGCGATGAAGATTATGGCAGCGGCCACAATTCCCAGGCGAATCTGAATTCGTCGCCGTCGCTGACGCTGCCACCGACTGCGATAGTCTATCATCACTCATCACCTGCTCTGCCTAATTCGCAGATTATAGCACAATACGGCTCGCTACCGAAGCCCCCTCAGCGGTTGACATCCCGCCCCAGGGCTGGTAAGATTGAATATGGTTATCACAGTGAAGGCAAGGATGAACCAAATGAGGGCAAAACTCGCGTCCAATCCGGCCTTCAGGCTCATCGCAGTAGTCATTCTGCTCGTGGGTATTGGTCTGTTGTGGAACCACGTATTTCTAATCACAGGAATCGTCCAGCCCAGCCCGACTGAGTCGGTCTCCCAATTGCCTGCCCCGTCGCCACCCGAGATTAAGCCAGTATCCACCGATTGGGTTGACCTGGAAGTCTACTTGCGCAATCATCCCACCTGGCAGCCATAGCAAATCTCTGACATTGCTTGGGGCCGACACCGGTGCGAACCCGCGCTCCATAACTCCGAACACAAGTATTATTGTGGAGAAGAAAGGTGGAGTATGAAAATATCGGCGGCTACTTTCTCGTTTGCCCAATGCTTTGCTGAGGGCAGTATGGACATCGCCACATGTATTCGCACCTGTGCCCAGATGGGACTGGATGCTATTGAACTTAACGATGGCTACGTCGCCGCCGATGAGATGAGGGCAGCCGAGATTAGGGCTTTAGCCGCCGAGTGTGGGCTGGCCATCTCGGCATTTGCCTCGGAGACACAGGTCTACCAGCCCACCCTTTCGGGTGTACAGGAAGAAGTGGAAGGCTGCTTACAGTGGGGCCAGATGTGTAGAGAGGTCGGAGCACCCATTTGGCGTGTCAACACGGCTCAACCTGGCAATGGGATGCACCAGGTGACTGAACCAGGCGCCACAGAGGCTCTGGTATTTGAGCGTGCCGTGGCTGGATTTCGGACTCTGGCCGCCGCCGGTCAAAGGTGGGGATTGCAGTTGGCGATGGAGAACCACTATGGTCTCACGCGAACCAGTGAGGATACACTCCGATTCATCCGCTGCGTGGGTGCACCCAACATGGGGGTCAACATTGACACCGGCAATTTCTGGGACGACTGTGAAAAGGTCCGCCAAACGCTGGCGGCGGGAGACGGTATTAGTGAAGTGCCACTTATAGAGGACCCTTATGAGAGTATGGCGCGCCTTGCGCCCAGTATGATTTTTAGCCATTGCAAAATATATAAACTGGCCGGCGACGACAGCAATGATGAAGTTTTGGACTATGAACGCATTCTGAGGATTTTCGCCGATGCGGGCTTTAACGGATACTTGAGCATTGAGAATTTCACACTGGAGAACCCGCTGGACATTATTCCCCGCGCCGCTGAGATGCTGCGCCGGCAGTTAGCAAGGAGCGGATACTAATGCGAGCAGCAGTAATTCACGGCCCCGGTGAGGTACGCGTTGAGGATATCCCGCCGCCTCAGCCGTCGGCCGGCGACTTGCTGGTGCAGGTACGGGCGTGTGGCGTTGACCTACCGAGTAACCAGGGCTATCTCTCCGAACACTATTCAGGTGACTATCCGGTAATGTCGCAAGGTTCGTTTTTTGGCCACGAAGGCTGCGGTACGGTGCTGAAAGGCGCTGAGGAATTCGAGCCGGGCGACCGCATCGCCTACCTGGGACCCGGCTATGCCGAACAGGCGCTGGTCAACCCGGCGCGGGCGGTCGGCGTCCCTGATTCACTGCCGTTGATGGATGCAGCGATGGCCGAACCCTTGGCCGTTGTTGTCAACACTTTAGACCATACTGCCATCGCACCCGGCGAAGACATCGCCATCCTCGGCGCGGGCTTTATGGGACTACTGATTATGCAGGGTCTGCGATCACAGCATGCCGGGCGCATTATCGTCACCGAACCGCAGCCGCACCGACGCCAGCGCGCTTTAGAACTGGGTGCTACTGCCTGCTTTAATCCGCGGGATACCCAGACCGTGCCAGCGATTGTACAACTTACTGGTGGGGGAGTCGGCAACTGCATTGAGGCATCCGGGAACCCAGCCGCGTTGGCTCAAGCCCCCAGCATTCTGCGGGCCGAGGGTACTCTGATTATCCACGGCTACTATCGTGGCGGCGCCGAGGTGGACCTGGGTGTGTGGCATGCCAAAGAACTCACCGTCATCAACTCACACCCCAGTAGCGACACTAAGTACAAGCGGCTGATGGCGCAGGGGTTGGAAATGCTGGCTGACGGCATCTTTGACTTGCAGCCACTGATTACTCACGTGATACCCCTGGAAGAAATAACGCGCATACCGCAGATGGCAGCCACACCGGACTTCATAAAGGCGGTCGTAGCGCTTTGAAGCACTGTTGCCAAACCCGCAACACAGGACATAGCAATGCCCGCTGAGCAGATTGACGCCTTTATGGGCTATATGACCGATGTCCAGGGGGTCTCGCCCAACACCGCTGAGGCCTATGCCCACGATATAGTTGAGTTCTGCAGCTTTCTGGCCCGGCTCTGGGGTGAGGAGAAAGCCTGGGCTTTAGCGGAGGTTGACTATCCCACCATCCGCCGCTATCTGGCTCACCTCAATCGTATGGAGTATGCCTCCAGCACCATTGGCCGCAAGTTAGCGGCGCTGCGGGCGCTATACCGATATTTAGTGGACGACGGGCAAATCGGCCACAATCCGGCGGCGGCCGCCTCAGTACCCAAGCAGCGCCAGCGCTTGCCCGAGGTACTGTACGAATACGAAGTAGAGCAATTGCTGCTGGCTCCCGACGAAGATACCCCTGCCGGCCAGCGCGACCGCCTAATCCTGGAACTGCTCTATGCCACCGGCATGCGCGTCTCGGAGATGGTCAGCGTGGATTTGGATGATATTGATATGGACCAGCGGCAGATTCGGGTAATGGGCAAGGGCAACCGCGAGCGGCTGGTGTTCTTCGGCCAGCCCGCCCTGGCCGCCTTGCGCCGGTATATTGACGGCGGCCGCCAACTGCTGCTGCGCCAGCGCACTGGTGGGGGAGAGGAGGGGGCGAGGCGGTCGTCCAGTGGCACCGGCTTCTATCACGGTGAGCCTGTCGAACCGCAGCCGGTGGGGGGCGAGCCCGCCGATGTGGCGGATGAACCGGCGTTGCTGCTAAATCGCTACGGAAACCGCCTCTCCGCCCGCAGCATCCAGAATATCGTCCGCAAGTACGTCTTACAGACCGCGGCGAGTGCTAATATCAGCCCCCACAGCCTCCGCCACAGTTTCGCCACGCACCTGCTAGACCGGGGCGCCGACCTGCGCAGCATCCAGGAACTCTTAGGCCACAAGAACCTGGCCACCACCCAGATCTACACTCACGTCACCACCCAGCGCCTCAAAGAAGCCTACCAAAACGCCCATCCGTTGGCGGCAGAGGAAAGTAAGGCGGTCGGCGAGAAATAGGTTAGACGCTGAAGGATAGGTTGCATTGTCCCTTCAGCTACTTGGGAGGACACAGCGCTTGATTAACACACGAAGCTGACTTTCTGAATGAAGGGGTGTTGAAAGATGACTTCAGATGGCGTCGTCACCTCCGTCGTCACCGTTGCCGCGACCTTCATTAGTCTCATCATGTACGGCTTGTGGGGGAAAGCAATCGAAACCTCGCTGCGACGAGCCTGGCCGCGAGCCGCAGGATTGCTGTTGAAGTTGACGTTCCCTTTACTGGTACTGAGCGTAGCAGTGGCAAGCTTGGTCTGGCAACTATTGGCTAGTTTGCTACCGTGGATATTCCTGGGGATCGGCCTGTTCCTAGTCGGGCAGGCAATCTGGTATCGGATCCTGCGAGTTCCCAGGATTACCATAGATACGTATAGATGGGCTGCGACGTCGGTGGTGCTTCATGATACTCTAGAAGGGCTGGAGACGAATGCGGGTGGCTATATACCGAAGGAATATGAGCGAATGTACGCAGAAATGGATGGTATCAGGGGTAAAGTTGTCCAGATCGGTGAGAATGGGTTCATCAGGTACTGGAAGCCACTGCCGCTAGCCCAGGGTACCATAACCTTGTGTGTTAAATTCCCTCAGCCGGATCAGTTCATCGCGGGTATCATTTTGTCGACTGGCAACTGGGAAGAAGAGCCCATGCCTGATTTATATCTAAAAGTAGATACTGATTGGCACTTGAAGCTTGCGTACAAACGGCACTTGGGTGACTCAAGTGGGGATTGGGTGGATATTACGCACGACACGGCGCTCGGACCACAACGCTGGTATGAGGTCGGTATGACGTGGGGACCGAAGGGCATGAAGCTCGCCGTAACCGACATTGAAGGCCGCAAGAAGAGAGAAATTATCTCGGACACCAACTTCAGGCAGCCGATATTCCCATACGCTACCCATTTTGGGATTGGTCGTATCTGTCCGAAAGAAGTGGCGGCGCATAACCTTTTGTTATCGGCCCTAAGCGTAACCGACATTCAAGAGTTCTGAGATCGGTGCTTGTCAGCAGACCAGGGCCATTATGAGCAAATTAGTTAGTTCTCTATACAAATTAGCGCGGGTGGCTAATGATATTGAGACGCTGTTGAGTTTCAAGCCCCGGCGCATAGCGACCAGGCTGAAGAACAAGTATATCGGCAGGAAGTTGGTGAGCAAGGTCTGGAAGTGGCCGTTCTGAGGGCAGAGGCGTTGACCGCAGGCTAAGGCTGGTTATAATATTAGGGTAGGAGAAGAACAATGGCAAAGAAACTGGATAAGTCTAAACACGAGGATATTAAGCCAGTTATGCGGGGATTCACGGCGATGGTTTGGCAGGAGGACGACCTGTATGTAGCCCAATGTGTGGAGGTTGACGTCGCCAGCCAGGGCTCCTCTGCCGATGAGGCTATTAGAATGCTGCGCGAGGCGGTGGAACTATACTTTGAAGAACCTCGCGCAACTGAGCAGCCTACGATAGTCCACTTTGAGGCCGAGGTGCCCAGTGCCCCTTAGGCGCCTATCTTACCCAAATGACAAAGCCGATCAAATTCTCAACCCATGCCAGTCAGCGACTCGCCGATCGGGGAGCGACACAAGACGAGGTAATCGGGGCCATCAGGGAATCGGAATGGTTGCCGGCGCGCTACAATCGGCTTGAGTGCGAGAAGACTTTTGAGTATAACAGTTTGTGGCAAGGACAATTCTATGAACACAAAACCGTAAGGTGTGTGTTTACAGAAGAGGACGCGTGTATAGTTGTAATTACGGTGTACGCTTACTACTCTTCAGTAAGGGGTGGCAGGAATGAAGATAACCTATGATCCGGAAGTTGATGCTCTCTATATCAAGCTGCGAGACGGAGTGGCGCGCACTGAGCGGCTCACTGAGGACCTCGCGGTTGATTATGACAGCGAAGGTGGGGTAGCTGGAATTGAGCTTCTGCGGGCGAAGGACACCGCCTTTGCGGCTAGCGATGCCCTGGAGGTTAGTTTCGAGAAACTGGTGACGGCTGGTGAGTAATTGTAAGGATGTGGTGGCACAGGCATCCTGCCTGTGGCCCTACTTGAATCTATCACGGGCTGGAAGCCCGTGCCACTAATCAGCGGTCGGGGTGAGGATGCAGCGGCTAAGAAGTAAAAACTGCCAGAGCGGGCCGGCCTCGCTTCGCTCGACACGGCCCCTCCAAACGGCGGTCGCGGCAAGAGTCATACTCTGTATATTCTTCACCGCGTAGGCGGGGTTCTCTCCTTCGGCAGGCTCAGGACGGTGAGCTTGCCGAACCGCAACCCCGCTTGGCCTGGCGCAGGTTAAGAACCTGCGCTACGCGAGGGGGGGCTTTCGCAACGGCGGTCGAGGCAAGAGTGATGCTCTCTGTATTAAGCTGCGAGACGGATGGGTTGGCCTAAGAAGTTGACTGGGGACCGGGCAGTTGACTATGATAACGAAGGTGGGGTGGTTGGAGTTGCTGCGGACCAACCGAACTCCACATCACAAGGAACGGAGGAAATCAAATGTACACTCTTGAACCCGACTTTCCCTATACGATGCCGACGGCCAGTTGGTTTCGCGAGCCCCGTCCGTGGGAGCACGGCGGCATGCACTATGGCAAGGTGACCGCGCTCAGCGTGTCTTTTCTCACCGAACCCGACGCGGCCGCCCGCCTGCTGCCCGAGCCTTTTCGTCCCGCCGACGAGCCTGTGATCAGCGTGTCGCTGGCGGTGTGCGAGGACGTGGACTGGCTGGCCGGACGCGCCTACAACCTCGTGGGTGTGGATGTGGCCGCGATATTTGACGGGGAGGTGGATCGCGATGTTCACGGTAACTTCTGCGTCATAATGTGGGAGAATATGACCGAGCCTATCCTCGGCGGCCGTGACCACAGCGGTGTCGCCAAAGTCTTCGCCGACATCCCGGACCCCACCGAAGAGGCAGGCACCTGGCACGGTAGCACATCGCACTTCGGCTATCCGATTATGGAAATGGCCGTCTCCGATCTGACCCCGCTGGCCGCTGAAGCCAGAGGTGAGTTGGAACGGGCCCGGCGCGAAGGCAATTGGTTGAACTATAAATACATTCCCCGCTTAGAAAACGACGGGGCCGACGTCTCCTATGCGACGGTCTATCCCTCGTCCGGAACCTGCACGGCTGCCTGGGAAGGCCAGGGAACCATCTGCTTTCAGCGGTCCAGTTTTGAGCAAAACCCGACGCAGTACAAAGTGATCAACCTGCTGGCTGACCTACCGATCCGGGAGGTCACGGCCGCCGGCCGGGCCGTTTGGGAACCCTTGAAACTCATTGACCGCTTGCCGCGGCGGCTGCGTTAGGCGCTCAGTACCCGAAGAGGCCATCAACATGCTACGCGAGGAGCGGGGGTAAGGCAGTCGCGGCAAGAATGCCGCTCCTACCAGGGGGGTGGGTGATGTGGCGGACGCGCCAACGTTCACACGCTGGTAGGAGGGACATTCTTGTCCCGACGCGGGGGCAAGGCGATCGCGGCAGGGATGCCGCTCCTACAATTTCAAAAGTTTTTGCCGGACTTGTCCGCCAAAGCTGTTTCAGCAGCGAAGGCGGAAGGGATGTGGGGTTGCACGCCGAAAGGGTACAGGCCGCGCAACCGGTTTATGAACGTTTTCGGATTCATAATATAATCAGAGGATGTGATTGGTTAATGAAAATACGTTCCACAACGGTAATTGCAGTGCGTCGGGGTGGGGAGACGGCGCTGGCTGGGGATGGGCAGGTAAGTATTGAGGACACTATCTTCAAGTCCACCGCCACCAAATTGCGGACGATGCGTGACGGGAAGATACTGGCGGGTTACGCGGGAGCGGCGGCCGATGCTATGGCCCTGTTTGAGCGATTGGAGACTAAATTGGACGAGTACAGCGGCAATTTGCAGCGAGCCGTGGTTGAGTTAGCCAAGGAGTGGCGGACTGACAAGGTGCTGCGTCAGTTGCAGGCCCTTATGATAGTTAGCGACAAGGACAACCTGATGCTGGTATCGGGTACTGGTGATATAATAGTGCCGGATGGGGATCTTATTGGTGTCGGTAGCGGGGGCGGCTATGCTCAGGCGGCGGCGCAGGCGATGCTGAAATACACGGATATGTCAGCGGCCGAAATCGCGGAAGAGGCAGTAAGAATTGCAGCCGGGATATGCGTCTATACCAATGAAAATATAACCGTGGAGGTAGTGAAGTGATTGACGATTTGACGCCCAGGGAAATAGTGGAACAGTTGGACAAGTACATCATTGGCCAGGATAAGGCTAAGCGGTCGGTGGCCATTGCCCTACGCAATCGGAGCCGACGGCGCTTGGTTGACGACGACCTACGCGATGAGATAATTCCCAAAAACATCTTGATGATTGGACCGACGGGTGTCGGCAAGACCGAGATTGCCCGGCGACTGGCTAACCTGGCCAATGCCCCGTTTATTAAGGTGGAGGCGACCAAGTTCACCGAAGTCGGTTATGTGGGCCGCGACGTGGAAGCCATTATCCGTGACTTGGTGGACATTGGCTATCGTATGGTTGAGGAGGAAGCCCTTGCCGAAGTTGAGCCGGAGGCCCAGCGTCGTGCCGAAGAGCGCTTGGTGGATATCCTGGCAGGAGTGGGCCCCGAGGCTGGCGATTCCCGGCCGCCATGGGCTGATCTAATCGCTGGGGGGAAGTCTTCACCTTCTCCGGAGCAGGTCGAGGCCGAAAGCCAGCGCCGCGAGCAGCAAGCCGAGCAGAACCAGCGTATTCGCCAGTTCACTCGTCAGCGCCTGGAGACAGGGGAATTAGAAGAGCAGGAGATTGAGATTGAGGTCGAAGAGTCAAGTGTTCAGAGCATGCAGATATTCTCTTCGGCAGGTCTGGAGGAGATGGGCTTTGATATGCAGCAGATGCTGGGCAATATGTTCCCTTCCCGCAAGACCACTAAGCGCACCACCGTGGCCGAGGCACGCCGCATCCTCGCCTACCAGGAAGCCGAGAAATTAATTGACAGCGCTGAGATAGCCCGCGAGGCGGTTGAGAGGGTAGAAGAGGGCGGAATTGTTTTCCTTGACGAACTTGACAAAGTCGCCGGTCGGGAAAGCACTCACGGCCCGGATGTTTCCCGCGAGGGTGTCCAGCGCGACATTCTGCCTATCGTTGAAGGCTGCACCGTAATGACCAAGTACGGCCCAGTGAATAGCAACCATATTTTATTCATCGCCGCCGGAGCCTTCCACATCTCCAAGCCCTCGGACCTTATCCCCGAACTGCAAGGCCGGTTGCCCTTGAGAGTTGAGTTGGACAGTCTAACCGAGGAGGACTTCAAGCGTATCCTCGTCGAGCCCCAGAATTGCTTGGTCAAGCAATACACCGCGATGCTGGCCACCGAAGGGGTTCAACTCGAATTCACCGCCGAGGGCATTGCCGAGGTCGCCCATCTGGCCCAGCAGGTCAACGAGGCCACTGAAAATATCGGCGCCCGGCGGCTGTACACGCTGATGGAACGGCTGCTGGAAGAACTGTCTTTCGAGGCTGCAGGCATTGGTGAGCAAAAGGTTACAATTGACGCCGGCTACGTCCACGACCAGCTTAAAGACATCGTCGAAGACCAGGACCTCAGCCGCTATATGCTGTAGTCTCGCGTAGGCCACTGCCAGACGCAAACTCAGATTGAAGAGGAGACTCTAATGTCAAAGGTGTATGCTGAAGGCGACTTGGGGTACGGCGTAATTGGCGCTGGAATACAGGGAGAAAGTCATATTAAGTGCGTGGCGATGGCGAATAATGCTACACTGTTGGCCATCGCTGATATTGATATTTATCGTGCTGAGGCTATGGCTGCCAAGTACGGAGTTGGCCAAGTCTTTGAAAATTATAGTGCTCTTTTGGCTATTGACGAGATTGAGGCGGTCTCGGTGGCGCTGCCTGACCATTTGCACCGCGAGGCCTGCGAGGCCGCTTTTGCTGCGGGCAAACACGTACTGGTAGAAAAGCCCATGGCCACTTCCGTCGCCGATGCCGAGGCTATACTAACGGCGCAAAAAGCCTCCGGTAAGACTCTAATGGTCAACTGGACCAACCGCTGGATGCATGCCTTCGCCCAGACCAAAGTCGCATTGGACGCCGGCGAATTGGGCGAGCCACTATATGCTTATGCCCGGCTCAACAATACGCTGTTTGTACCTACCCAGATGCTGTCATGGGCCGCTGACACCCGCCTGCCGTTCTGGCTCATTTGTCACCGCTATGACATCGCGCGGTGGTACTTCCAATCGGAGGCCCAACGAGTCAACGCCGTCTGTCGCAGCGTCAAACTGAAGAGCCTGGGCATAGACACGCCTGATTTCTACCAGGCTACGGTGGAGTTTGAGAACGACTGTGTCGGCAACTTTGAAAGCTGTTGGATTATGCCAGAAAGCATGCCGTCTATCGTGGATTCCAAATTCGAATTGATATGCACCGACGGCTATGTCAACATTGACGCGGCCCTGCCTGATTATGTGTGTGCCACCAACGAAAAGCAGACCAACCGGGGCATCTTATATGGCGATGTCATGGGCGAGCCGGTCGGTTTTTTCAATCAGGGCATCAAACACTTCATCAACTCAGTGCTGCTCGGTCAAGAGCCGTTGATTACCGGATACGATGGTCTGATGATCACTAAAGCCTTGGCCGCGATGGTTGAATCAGCGGGAAAAGGCGAACCAGTGGATCTATAGCCGACTCAAAGACATCGCCTTAGACCAGGATCTCAGCGCATACATACTGTGCGAAGTTAGCCTGCTCAGTCCACCAATAACTCCCGTACGAACTGCGCATCCTGAGCGACCTGGTTCTTGTACTTTTGGTACACTCCTACCACTACCCCATCAGTCGGCTTGATGTTGTCAAAGGCATACTTGAAGGTTGCTCTCAGTTCGGCGTCGCTGCCGCACTTGCGACTGGCCGCTAATATCTTGTAGGCCAGGCATGGTTTGGACGCTTGGCGGATTACCTTTGCCATCCGGGCCGGGTCACTATCGGGAAACCGGTCCTGGCGGTAGGCGTCCTGGTCCACGGCTGGTGCTGACTTATACCCCCGAGCCAAGTCATAGAAGCAAGCCGCGTAGAAGTCAGTCTCCCACTCGTGCTCCTCAGCATACTCGATGACCTCCGGTATGTGTGTGGCTATTCCGGCGGGCAACCCGGCATCTTTAATAATCTTGACAATATCGGTGATAGTAGCCATCTCGCCCCGATGCCAAGCATTGTCAGCGTAAGTGCCGTGATGAAAGATAGCAATAGGTTTGTAGCGGGCAATCTCAGCGATATTGGCGGAGATGTCAGCAAACTCACCTGCCGTCTGGGCAATCCATTGCATCTGGCCGCCGTTTAGACGATGCTCCAACATCATACGCATAATATGGCGGTCGGCGCGCGAGACGACAGTGTTGATGCCACAACGCCAGGCTTCGTCCAGAGTGTCTTGGAGTCTGGGCATCGTATAGTAACTAATCATCTCCCAATCCAGTTCCGTACTGACATGCGAGAAGCCGGAGAAGGGATTGCCGCCCATTATCAGCCTACTGACTTCGCAATCGCCTATCCTGATGGTGGGAAGTGTCGGAATAGAACTGCTCATCTGTGTTTCTCCTTTGGACTATGCTATCACAGCGACAAACATATTCCTTCCAAAAGTTTTTTACTTTAATGAAGGAGGATTGCGATACGCAAAGAATATTAGCAATTAGTTGATAGAATGTAAAGAAGTTCAAGTGCATTACATGGAGACACAGATGACTGCACGCGAGCGAGTATTGTTGGCTCTTAACCATCAAGAAGCCGACCGCATACCAATGCACGATAGTCCCTGGGTATCTGCGATTGAGCGGTGGCATAACGAAGGATTGCCCCGTGAGGTCAATCCAGCAGAATATTTTGACTTTGAACTGGTAGGCTTCCGGGCTGACACTTCGCCGCAGTTCCCCATTGAGATAGTTGAAGAGAATGAGGAATACATCATTAGAACCACTGAGTACGGCGGACTGCGCCGGGATCATAAGAACTACTCCTCTACTCCAGAAATTATTGAATATCCTTGCAAGAGTCGGGACGATTGGGAGCGCATCAAGGAACATCTGGTCCCCAGCCGGGACCGGGTAGACTGGGAGGGCAGTTGGCTGGCGGGGACGGCAGAAGATGATCGCGGCGAACAGTCAGTACTGGAAACGGGGCGCTGCGAGCGGCGCCTGGGGTTGCCTGGCTGCCAGCAGGCCCGCGAGGCGGGCCGGTTTATTTTCTACGGGATCAGCTTTGGGTACGACAAAATCCAATCCTATGTAGCCTCGGAGCAACTATTGATAGCCATAGCTACCGACCCGGATTGGGTCCGGGATATGTACGAGACTGATGCGACCCTGAGTATCCAGATGTATGAAATAATGAAAGAAGGGGGGTTTCAGTTCGATGGGGCTTGGCCCGGTTGTGACCTGGGTTACCGCAATGGCCTCCTGTTCTCTCCCCAACACTACGACGAGCAACTCCGTCCTACCTTCCAGCGCCTGGTGGATTACTTTCATTCCGAGGGGTTGCCGGTCATCCTGCATAGTTGCGGCTGTGTCAAAGAACTCATCCCCAGATTTATTGAGGACGGGCTGGATTGTCTCCAGCCTTTGGAACAAAAGGCAGGGATGGATTTGGTCGACCTTAAGGAAACTTTTGGCGACCAAATCGCCTTTATGGGCGGCATCGACGTCAGGGCGATGGCCCACCCCGACCCCGCGGTCATTGAAGAAGAGATTAAGACAAAGATACCTATTGCTAAGCAAGGTGGCGGCTACCTGTATCACTCTGACCATTCGGTGCCTGGCAACGTAGGTTTTGACCGATACTGTCGAGTGCTGGAACTGGTGGGCCAATACGGAGCCTATTGACTGCCCCAGGGCGGGGGCATAACTCGCCGGACGGTGGGCTATTAGGTTAAGTACAATTCATACCAAATTTGGAGGGAGGTGAATATCAATGGCTAAGAACAAGGTAAAAGACATTATGACCAAGAAAGTAATAACGGTTACACCCAAGACCAAGGTCAAAGAGGCAGTAGGGCTGATGGTAAAGAACGAAGTCAGTGGGCTGCCTGTCGTTGATGACGACGGCAAAGTGATAGGGCTGCTGACCGAGGCGGACTTGCTGGCCGCGCGCACCACTCAGAACGTCGAATCGGCGATGAGCAAGCGAGTGTACAAAGCCAGCCCCGACGACTCCATCAAATCGGTATCCGACACACTCAAGAAGCAGAAAATCAAGCGGGTACCAGTAGTGGACAAGAAAGGCAAACTGGTCGGTGTTGTCAGTCGGCGCGACGTGCTGGCAGCCAAACTGTGACCTGTCAGCAATAAGCCTACCGAAGGGCACCTGCTCATCACTGTTCCCGAGCAGGTGCCCTCTCCTCAATGAGTAGCGGAACTGCCCCTTGACAAATTTCTCATAATTATATATAATACCATTCAAATCATATTTGTATGATTATCTATTTCGGAGGTTTTTGCAGTTGGGAACTAACTGGATGTTTGTAACTATTGGCGAGTGAGGAGAATAGTATGGAAATATCCACTAATATTGAGCAGCTTTTCCAGGGAACCGCTACTGTCGGGGAACGAGGCCAAATAGTAATCCCAATACAGGCTCGGGAAACCTGTGGTATTGAGCCCGGTGACAAACTGCTGGCCTTCGTACATCCAGCCGGGTCCGGAGTGATGTTCGTTAAACTTGAGGCGATGCTACAGGTCAGTTCGCTGTTAGGCCAATTGCTCCGGGAAATGGATGAATCTCCAACCACTCCACCCGAGGAGGAGACATCGTGAAAACTGCGCAACTGCTGTTACCGCAAGGGTCAGGGCGCGGCCTTTTTGCCTTTATGGCACTAATATTAGGCGCCATCCTTCTGTCCGGGGGGTTGTATAGGGCAGAGGCTGCCCCCGAAGTCCTACGGCTCACTCTTCCCGAGGCAGTAGCGTTGGCTCTTGCAAATAATTATCAAGTTCGCATCGCTGACGAGATCATCTACGAGCGGCAAGCAGGTATCATTGAGGCCAAGGCGGCTAACCGCTGTCAACTTGGCTTGGAAGGCCGCTACTCCCGCCTGGGCCCCTCATCCAGCATTGAGATACCTACCCCGCAGGGTTCCCAGTCGGTGGAAGTTGGTCCCGATAAAAACTGGCAGTATGGGGCTTCCCTGTACAAGTCCCTCTACTCGGCCGGTCGCAACCAGGCCCTGGTGCAGTTGAGCAGATTGAATGTTGACGTCGCTGAACTTCAAGCCGTCATAGTCCGCCGTCAGATAAAACTGGCCACTACTAAAGGCTTTTTAGGAGTCATCCAAGCTCAACAATTAATTGACGTCGCTGAACAAACTGTGGATAGTGCCCGAGAACACTGGCGGATATCTCAAACCCGTTTTGAAGCTGGAGCAGCTCCCCAGTTTGATGTTCTACGGGCTGAAGTAGATATTGCCAATGCTGAGCACGATTTGATTGCTGCCCAAAATGGAGTGGACTTGGCTAAAACTATGTTGAAGAGAACTCTGGCGGTGGATATGACTACTCCGGTGCAACTGGTAGCGCCTCCGGAGCCACAGATAGCCGACATAGCCCCTGTGGCTTGTCTTAATCTGGCTCAACAGCGCCGCGAGGAGATAACAATCGCACAGAAAGCGGTAAATATGGCCCAGGTTTCGCTGCGACTGGGGCGCGCCCAGCGTGGCGTCAATTTGGACTTGGTTGGCGGCTACAATCGCCAGCGTCCCGGGGGCTTTGGCGGCACTGACTATGGCTGGAATGTTACCGTCAGTCTCAGTAAACCGATCTTTGACGGCGGGGCATCGCGGGCCAAGGAGCGTCAGGCTCACTATCAACTTCAGCAGGCTCTGCTGTCGGTTGAGCAACTCAAAGAACAGGTGTCCGCCGAGGTCTGGCAGGCATACTTGAAATTAGAGGAAGCCAAATCTCAACTGCACGCCACAGAGAAGACGGTTCAACAGGCCGAGGAAGCCTCTCGGCTGGCCGAAGTCCGTTATAACGCCGGGGTTGGTCCGGCAGTAGAAGTTACTGATGCCCGCGTGGCACTAACCGCGGCGCGCACCAATCACGTCAATGCATTGTATGGGTATCAGATAGCAGAGGCTGAATTGCTCAGCGCCATCAATGTCTCTGCTGATAATCTGCCCGTCGCCAGTGAACAGGAGTGACGTAGAATGAATCGCAAACTTATTGCTGCCATTATTCTGGTCATTTTGGTGTTGGGAGGCTTAGTGCTAACTCGATCCCTCCAGCAGCAAAGAGTCGCTGCCCAGCAAGCAGCCGAGGAACAACCGGCTCTGCCCGTACAGACTCAGCCGGTGGAGATAGGCGATATTCAGCGCTCTTTCACTGTCACGGGCACTGTAGAGGCTAAGGTGGACATTAGTGTCGTGCCTAAGGTCCCGGGCAAGGTGACCAAAATCTATGTGGACGAAGGGGCTGTGGTCAGAACTGGGCAGTTACTGGCCCTGCTGGAACATAAAGACTTGCTCTCCCAACTACGCCAGGCCCGGGCTGGAGTGGCGGCGGCTGAGGCCCGCCTGAAGCAAGCCCAAACCGGTGTCGGTTTGCAAGAGGCACAAACCAGCACTTCCATTACCAGTGCCCAGGCACAGTTGCAGGCGGCCCAAGCCCGGCTGCGCCAGGCTCAAACCGGTGCCGAGATTACCACAGCGCAAACAACTACATCTATCCAACAAGCGGAAGAAGCCCTGAAGCAGGCCCAGGCTCGGTTAGATATACTGCGCCAGGGCGCTCGTAAGCAAGAAAGGCAGCAGGCCCAAGAGGCGGTCCGTCAGGCGCAAGCCAGCCGGGATACCGCCCAGAAAAACTTGGACCGTGCCCAACAACTCCTGGGACAAGGCGCTATCGCCCAGCAGCAATATGACGCGGCCAAATTGCAATATGACATTGCACTGGCCGGCTACAACACAGTGGTCCAACGGCTCGATTTGATCAAAGAAGGCGCTCGTACCGAAGAGATACAGATCGCTGAGGCCCAGGTCCAGCAGGCTAAAGCAGTCCTATCTCTGGCCCAGGCTAACCAGGCTCAAAATCAGATCCGCCAGCGTGAGGTAGAAGCCGCTCAGAAGCAGGTTGACCAGGCCCGCGCTGGCTTGGAGATGGCCCAGGCTGCTGCTGCCCGCGACCAGATGAGCGAGGAGGACGTGCAGGCGGCTAAGGCTGCTCTCTCCCAGGCTAAAGCCAATGTCAATTATCTGCAGACCCAGATTGGTTATGCCCACATTCGCGCGCCCGCTTCCGGTACAATTGTTCAGCGTAGCGTGGACCCGGGCGAGTCAGCTTCTCCCGGCTTGCCTATGTTCAGGTTAGTGAACAATCGCCAGGTATATGTGCGGGCACAGGTTGGAGAGGGCAATATCGCACAGATACATAAGGGCCAGACCCCCATGGTAGTCGTGGACGCGACGCAGGGCACGTTTGTGGGCACCGTTACCGAAATCCTGCCTGCTGCTGACCCCGAGTCGCGGGCCTTTGATGTTAAGATATGGGTGCCGAATGAAGAAGGCAAATTGACCCCGGGGATGTTCGCCCGCGTACAAGTTGTGGCCGAGCAGCAGAGCAATGTGCTGGTAGTTCCCCGCGATGCTGTCATACAGCGAGAAGGCAAGAGTCTCGTATATATCGCGAAAGGCGGCCAGGCGATACAGAAAGAAGTGCAGACAGGGCTGCAGGATGCCGACCGCGTGGCTATTCTTAGCGGGCTACAGGAGGGCGACCACATAGTTGTTCGGGGCCAGGAGCGACTTGAGGCCGGACAGTCTATTGAAGTCCGCGATAAGGAGGTGGGCGCCACCCCGTGAATCCGGCGCGTTTTTCACTAAATCGGTCCGTCACTACCTATATGGCGGCCCTGGCAGTGGTGCTGCTGGGACTGCTGGGGCTTTCCAATCTGAAGATAGACCTGCTGCCCGATATTACTTTCCCAATCCTCACCGTTATGACCCGCTATCCGGGAGCGGGGCCCCAGGAGGTAGAGGAGTTTGTCACCAAGCCCATTGAGGAAGCCGCGGCCATCGTTGAGGACCTCAAAAGCATTCGGTCGATCTCCCAAGACGGCCTCTCCGTGGTCATATTAGAGTTTGAGTGGGGCACCGATATGGATGATGCGGCCTTTGACACTCGCGAAAAGGTGGACCCGGTCATTAACTGGTTACCGGGAGACGCCCACCGGCCCCTCATCGGTAAAATGGACCCCTCCACAATGATGCCAGTGATGGAGATGGAAGTCACTGGCATGGAGGATATGGAACGATTGCGAAAAATCACTGAAGATGTCATCAAGCCGGAGTTAGAAAAACTGGAAGGAGTAGCGGCGGCCACCATCTACGGCGGTTTGCAGCGGGAAATCCTGGTCCAGGTAGACCGCGCCCGCCTGGACGCTTACGGCCTGTCCGTGGGACAGATTGAAAACATCTTGCGCAGTGAGAACCTCAATCTTCCGGCGGGATATACCACGGAAGGGACCAAAGAGTACACAATTCGCACTATCGGACAATTCCAGAGCGTGGACGAGATTGCCGACATCGCCATAGCGGCTCATAACGGCACTCCCATTCGCCTGCGCGATGTGGCCCAGGTCAAAGATAGTCATAAGGAGATTCGGAGCTTTGCTCGACTCAATGGCGAGCCCTGCGTGGCCTTAGAGATAGCCAAAGAGTCGGTAGCTAACACAGTAGAAGTATCCAATGCCGTCCATCAGGCTGTCGGGACACTGCCGGAGAGGCTACCGGCGGGCGTGGAGTTACAGGCTACTTTTGACCAGGCCGAGTATATCAAGCAATCGCTGAATAACTTGTATGAGGTAGCCCTTGAAGGGGGTATCTTGGCAGTAATTGTCATCTTCTTCTTCCTGGCTGCAATCCGCAATACTATAGTGATAGCTGTCTCCATACCGATGTCGTTAATTGCCACCTTTGTCCTAATGTACTACGCCGATATGACTCTCAATATAATAACTATGGGCGGCCTGGTGCTGGCCATTGGGCGGATGGTAGATGACTCCATTGTTGTATTGGAGAATATCTATCGCCATATAACCGAGCAGGGCGAGACGGTAACCAAGGCAGCCCTCTCGGGCACTGGCGAAGTGGCCTCAGCGTGCCTGGCCACAACCCTGGCCACCTTCGCCGTTTTCTTCCCGCTACTGCTTATCGGGGGATTGGTGGGCGAGATATTCGCGTCTATGGCCTGGGTAGTAATGTTTGGCCTGGCCGCCTCACTGCTGGTTGCCTTGACCCTGGTTCCCTTGCTTTGCTCTCGGTTTATGGCTGCTGCCCAGCCCCTTGATTCATCTGGTTTTCCTCTCCCGCCGGGAGCGTCACCGACGCGCCCAAGCCGCTATGGCGACGGAGCGGGACGAGGGGTGAGGCTTTTCGGCATACTACCTCGCCTCGTGGAGAAGGGACTGGGCAAATTTCAACAAGGTTTTGGATGGTTGACCCAGTGGTACCTGCGAGCTATAACCTGGGCCCTGAGCCACCGGGCTATGACCACTGCTATTGCCGGCGGCACCTTCATTATCAGTCTTATGCTGATGGGCTTAGTGGGCCTGGAATTCTTCCCGACAATGGAAGAAAATCAGGTATTCATTAATGTGGAAACCCCTATCGGCTCATCAATCCAATATACTGACCAGATGACCCAGGAGTTGGAGCGAATAATGCAGCAGACTCCCGAGTTTCAGTTGGTCGGGGCCACCGGCGGCGAGCTGGGCGCTGAAGCCATGATGATGGGTATGGGAGGAGGGGGGACAAATACAGCATCTCTGTTTGGCAAATTGACACCCCGCAGTCAGCGCGAGCGTCACGCCGGTGAAATTGAGGCTGAGCTGCGTGAGAAGTTTGACCGCGTACCGGGAGTTACCGCTCGCTTTACCGAAATGGGCCCCGGCGCTATGGGCGGGGCCGATATTGAGGTGGTTATCAGCGGCGATGAACTACCTGTGCTCAGCCGCCTGGGCAATGAGGTTATGGATGGAATTGCGGATGTGCCCGGATTGCATGACTTGGACCTGAATTGGCGGCCCGGCAAGCCTGAGTATCAGGTATTCATTGATAGACAAAAGGCGGGCGCTTTAGGAATAACTGCCGGTCAGGTCGCCGCTACCCTCCAGACTCTGGTTCGGGGGACCCAGCAGTTAACCAAGTACCGCGAGGCCGGGGAAGAGTATGACATCAAAGTCCGAGCGGCTGAGGCAGACCGCGACTGGATTGAGACCGTAAAAGATGCTACCATCGTATCACCATATAGCGGCCAGGTAATACCCTTGACCGAGATTGCTGACATTAGGCCGGCCGCTGGTCCGAGCCAAATTCACCGAGACGAACGGCAGCGCGTAGTTAGAGTTACCGCCGGTAAGTCACCCGACCGTGCCTTGACCGATATTCTCAAGGATGTAGCCGCCCGCATAAAGCCGATTAGCCACAACTGGCCCAGCAGTTACAGCTATGAATTCGCGGGCGCGGAGGAAGACCGCCGCGAAGCCTTTGCCGGGATGTTTGTTGCGCTGATTATGGGCATCCTGCTCATTTATATGATTTTAGCCTCCCAGTTTGAGTCCCTGGTGCACCCTTTGACTATTATGTTGGCCATTCCTCTGGAAATAATTGGAGTTAGCATTCTCCTGCTATTGACCGGCACCGTCATCAGCCTCATGGTCTTCTTGGGCATATTGTTGCTCACCGGCATTGTGGTCAGTAACTCAATTCTATTGGTACAAATGATCAATCTGCTCCGCCAACGCGGTATGCCGACACGGGAAGCGATTATTGAAGGCGGGCGGATTAGGCTGCGCCCAATTCTAATGACCGCTTTTACCACCGGCTTTGCAATGATTCCTATGGCTTTGGCGATGCGCGAAGGCTCCGAGATGTGGCAGCCTCTGGCGCTAACTGCCGTCGGTGGTCTGATTAGCTCTACTTTCTTGACCCTATTAGTAGTGCCGGTAGCATACAGCGTTTTTGAGGAGGTAGCCGTCCGCTTGGGGTTAAGTAAATCTAATCAGGTCGCCGAGTAAGTCGCGTAGCGCAGGTTCGGCTCGGCTGAGGTCGCCGAAGTCTCAACCTGTGCAGCTCACGGCCAAATGCGGGGTTGCGGTTCGGCAAGCTCACCGTCCTGAGCCTGCCGAAGGAGAGAACCCCGCCTACGTGTTTAGGGAGATGATCGTATGATTGATGAAAGCCTTTTGGAGATATTGGCCTGTCCAGACTGCAAAGCGCCGGTGGAACTACGAGACGACAAAATCGTCTGTACCGGCTGCGGCAAGCGTTACCCGATACGAGACGGCATCCCCATTATGCTCATTGAAGAAGCCGAAGAGCCCCAGGAGAGCCCCGGTGAATCAAACTCAACCGCTTGAGTTGAGCATATGTATTGTCAGTTGGAATGTTCGGGATGATCTGCTGGCGTGTCTGGACTCCATTTACTCGGGTGCCGGTGACCTGTCCGTTGAGGTCATTGTCGTAGATAATGCTTCGGCTGACGATACCGCCCTGGCGACTGCTCAGCGCTATCCTCAGGTGCGTGTCATTGAAAACGAGGACAACCGCGGCTTTGCCGCCGGCTGCAATCAGGGAATTGAGCAGGCTACTGGCCGCTATATTCTGCTACTCAATCCCGACACCCTTGTGCCGCCGGAAGCGCTACAACAAATGGTCAACTTCGCCGACCAGCACCCCGAGGCCGGCATTATCGGCCCTAAGTTACTTTATCCCGACGGCCGCCTCCAGTACTCGTGCCGCCACTTTCCCACAATTACTGCCGCTATTTTTCGTAATACGTTCTTTGGCCGGGTTATGCCCCGCGCCGCCAGTGTCGCCGACTATTTAATGTCTGATTGGGATCACAACGAGGTGCGCAAAGTTGATTGGGTCTCCGGGGCCTGTATGCTATTGCGCCGAGAACTAATAGAACAGATAGGCTTGTTGGATGAGCAATTCTTTTGGGGTTCGGAGGACGTTGACTACTGCTGGCGCGCTCACAAGGCTGGATGGCAGGTGCTCTACACTCCCCAGCCCGAGATTATTCACGCCGTAGGCCGCAGCTCTGATAAAGCGGTCATCCCCACCATAATCAATTCTCACTGCAGTATGTACCGGCTTTACTGCAAGCACCAAGCCCGCTGCTTCGCCACGCGTTGGCTTATCTCGATAGGAGTATGGCTGCGCGCTGTGCTGCTGATTGGGCATACCTACCTACAACGAGTATTCGCGCCCCGCCCTAATGAACATTAGTCTATGCGCAGGTCTAATACCCGGGGCCGGGGCCGACGCCGCCGACGAACGAAAATCTTGACCAGGAATGTGGGCCCAGAAGGCTATCCCCGTACCCACTCCCAGCGATGTTACACCGGAGAACAACTGCATAATGAACCAGATTATGATAAATAGTCCCGCCGGTAAGTCTACAGTAGTAAATATGAAGAAGAGGGGCACCAGAGCACGAACATAGGCTCCCTTGAATAGTGAATAGTACGCCCCTAACACACCGGCAATAGCCCCACTTGCTCCCACCATAGGAACTGTCAGTGCCTCTCCTCCAGTAATGGGCGTACTGGCCAGAGTGATGAAAGTATGGGCCAGGCTGGCCAGCACTCCGCACAGCAGATAGAAGACCAGGTAGCGCAAATGCCCCATTCTGTCTTCCACATTATCGCCGAACACCCACAGAAACAGCATATTTCCGCCAATATGTAACAAACCGCCATGCATGAATATTGACAGGATCAAACTCCCCAGTGCCAGTTGGTAACCGACCTCACGAAATTCACTTGGCGAGGCCAGATAGACAGGGCGGAAGGCATATTGGGTTATTGCCGCCGGGGCGGTAAGTTGGTAGACAAATATCGCCCCACAAGTGGCAATAATGGCGATATTCACCACCGGAAAATGAACCGAGCGAATGTTGTCGCGTAGAGGAATCATAGTAGCAGGCCTACAACGCCAAGGCCGACACGCCGATATGTGGCTGTTCGGCGGCCGGCCAGTATATCCTCTTCTACTGTTGTGTATCGCTATGCTGCTTGGGTAGGGACGGTTCGTGCTATTTAGAACCGTCGCGTAATCTGCTCCTCGTCGGTGCCGTCGGCAGCCATTGACCATAGTTCCCGGCTGCGGGTGAAGGCGATACGAGTGCCGTCGGAGTTCCAGATGGGGAAACCATCAGAACGGGCATCAGTGGTTAACGGGGTGGGGTCGCCCCCCGTGGCATCCACCACCCAGATGTCAAAGTCCCCGCTGCGGTTGGAGTGGAAAGCGATCTTGGTGCCGTCAGGGCTCCAGGCGGGTGCCGAGTCAGTATAGAGACTATCGGCCAGCTTCTGATAGATCTGAGTCGAGATGCTATAAACAAAAATGTCAGTATCACCGTTGGCCGCGGCGTCCTGGTCGGACTGAAACACTATCTGGTCAGCGTTCTGGGGATTATACGAAGCCCACTGCTCCTCAGCGGCGGTCGCCAGCAGATCTGCCTGGCCACTGCCATCAGCATTTATCACTCGGATATCGTGATTATTATTGCTGCGGGTGCTGGTGTAGACAATGCTGCTGGCGTCGGGACTCCAACTGGGCTGTTCATCGCTGCCCAGGCCGCTGTCATCGGTTAGGCGGCTGAGTCCTGTGCGGTCGCCTACCGCTCCATCCATAATCCAGATAGCCGGACTCGGTCCCCGACGCGAGGCGAAGGCGATGAGGCCACCATCGGGACTATAGGCCGGATGCCAGCCGCCCTCATCGGCCAGGTCCTCATCATTATCCGAAGGCGTAAGGAGTACAGTCCCGCCGCCACTCTCATTGACACTGTAGGTATACAGCAGCCCATTGCCCCCGAAAGAGGCGAACGCGAATCTACCATCTGCCGACCAGGAGGCTCGCTCGCTGATGTTGAAGTACATCCCGGTGTCACCACCCCCGCCACAACTGCTAAGACCCACTATCACCGCTACCATCACGACTGCTATCACAGATGCCACTATCGTATTCTTAGACATTATCATAATCTCCTTTCTGAGAACACATTGGTAGAATCAGGCAAAGAGTTTGTCACTATCACAGTTATAGTTTCGTCGTCTATTCGGTTTCTCCTGCTTGCTAATCTATCTCGCCAATTCATTCCTTAAGATTCATCAGCACTTCCATAGCAAAGTCCCTAAGTTCACACTGGATACCAGGTATTTGCTGCTGTTGGGCTGCAGCCCCAACTATGTTCATGTTTAGATTCATCGTAATATTCATCAAGGCTCTAATGAGTCTGCCCACCTCGTGGTCAAAATATAAATCACCGTTAATGTCCATCTGCATAGCGTCAATCTGAGTGGCGAAGCCGGCCGCGCCGCCGATGCCGACGGCTGGTTGACCGGGTACAGTCATATTCTGCAATTGGATATGGCTGCGCGTACTAATCTTCGCACAGGGGCGCTCATTGATGGTGGCGAAGCCTTTCAGAACATATGCGCTGCGCATCTGTGGGGCCTGCTGACCTTCGCCAGTGGGCAAGGGCAGGGCAACGAGTTGCTCCCACTCTGCGCCGGCCGCCACGGGTTCCTCGGGAAATTCAGCCTGAGAGGCACGTACTATCTGGCTGGGGTCTACCTGACCCAGCCCGGCCGTACCCATCATAGGCATCAGCCGCTCCAGATTAGTGATTGCCAACACTTTACCTCGCGGCGATATTTTCATTGCAGGCGGCTCCGCTCCTGGCTGAGGTGAGAAGCCGGGCAGTGCCTGCTCCTGACCATTGAACCTTATGGTTCCCTGCTCCAGATCTACAGTCGCCTGCATTAACTGGCCCATCATATCTACGCTAATCTGCATTGGCTCCCAGTGAATCTCCACTGTGCCGTTGCCCTCTTCGTCTATCGCCTTGACGAGTTGGCGATAGACAGTGTCCATACTCATTACAATCGGCAGTGGCGTCTCACCGCCCTGTCCTTGGGCTATAGCCGCACTGTGGAAGACTAACTGCCCTTGGCCGCGAACTGACAAATCATACTGCAACTCGTCGCCGTCCACCCAACCATAACGCAGCAATACTTGCTCGGGCTGGCTGCGTACGGCGCTGGCTCCTGCCCAGACCACCACTGCAACCAACACGGCTACTACCATATAATTCTTAGCCATAGTATTAACACCTCACCTGTCTGGTAGGCGCTACTTACTATTATTGACAATCGTCAAACACAGAAGTTCTGTATGACGGGAGCCCAAGTTATTTGAATTATAAGTTGTGTCTCTTGTCCTGTCAAGTCTTGGGTGAGTTACATCAGGCTCCGCCTCGTCCCACATACGGAATATGGATAAGTGCTTGCGGCAGGTGTTTATCACGGGTACTCAACAGTACAGTAAGAAGGATTCTGCGTATTGCGAAGGAACTACCTAACGATGTTTATCGACGCATCACAAAGTGAGGCAAGAGCAATGTATGTAGGAGTGCGTGATGTATGCATTTTCCAGGCGGGATATGATAGCATCCTGGAAGCGATGGAGGAGTTAGAACTCAATAGTGTGGAAGTAGCCGTGGAACGGGCGCTGCAGATTCCCTCGCCCGACGGAGCGGCTGGCAATCCCAAACTCTCTGTCGCTTCTGAGGCCCAGGCACTGGAGGCTGCCGAAGCCTACAGCCAGTGGAACCTGCACATCTCCGGACTGCTATTGGCCAATAACTTTAATGCCCAGGCCCTGGACGCCGAGATTGAATGGGCGGTAGGCGCGGTTCAGGCTGGTCAGGTGCTGGGCGTTGACGCGGTGAGAGTGGACAGTGCTATGACGGGTCAGCAGGAGTTGCCCTTTGAGCAACGGGTCACCATATATGCCGACGCCGTCCGCCAGGTGTTAGCAGTTACCGAAGATTGTCAGGTTCCCCTCGCTATAGAAAACCACGGCGCTCAGGGCAATAATCCGCAATGGCTGCACCAGGTTCTGGAGACGGTTAATTCGCCGCGGTTCGGGGTAACCTTAGATACAGGTAATTTCTATTGGGCCGGGCATTCGCTGGATACTGTCTACGAGATTATGCAGGATTTGGCGGCCCACGTCCGCCATACTCATTGCAAGAATATTGCATATCCAGTACAATACCGCCAGCAGCGTCGGGAATTGGGCTGGCAGTACGGGGAGTATGTA
This sequence comes from Candidatus Zipacnadia bacterium, assembly GCA_029820565.1. GTDB lineage: Bacteria > Armatimonadota > Zipacnadia > Zipacnadales > Zipacnadaceae > JALGTV01. Next base: position 26,942 of record JALGUR010000022.1, on the reverse strand, counting down.
GCCCCCATCCACCAGGGCGATGTAGATCACGGCAAGATTGTAGATATCCTAACGGTCGCCGGGTATGAGGGCGGACTGAATATGGAGGATGAGTCGCTGGGCAAGTTTCCTCCCCCCCAGCGCCGCCACGTGCTGCGTCAAGAGGCGGATTATCTGGCTCGCCTCGCCGAAGAGGCCGGCGGCAGTCGCCGCTGGTGCGAAGTGCCGGCTTGACACTTGAAAAATATACCAATAATATGTTATACTATACTTCAACGGCTGCTAAGCAACGTGGCACAACAACTTACGTGACACTATAGATTACAATGCATCACTGAAGGGAGACAGCCGCGATGAGCCGAATATCTCGCTCTCACAATATATTGTTGATAGGTGCAGTGGCGGTGTTAGTGGTTGCCAGTAGCAGTATCGTGTGCGCCCGTGAGGTACAGTTGGCTGGTATGCGCCTGGGCCAGCATGCTATTGACCTCCTGGATGTCTATGGCGAACCCGAGGGGGTCGTCGTGGGCGAAGGGCCCGAGTTTGCCGCGGCTGCGGCCGCTGCTCCGGGCGCACCTGGGATGCTTGGTATGCCAGGCATGCCAGGTATGGGCGGAATGCCCGGGGCTCCTATGGGGCCACCTGGTGCTCCGGGAATGCCTTCGCCAATGATGATGGGGCCACCTATGGGCCCGATGGGTCCAGGCGGCCCTCCAGGACGGGCCGCGGCCCCGCCTGGGGTTGGTCCGCCGATGCCTGGTCTGGGAGGACCGGCCGGGCCTGGTGCCTTTCCTGGACCCGGCGGAGCCGCCGGCCCTGGTGGACTTGCTGCCGGTGCCGCTGCGGGTGGGCCGTTCCCCATCTGGGCTCTGCCAGTGTGGGTGGAGGTGGAGCCGGGTGAGGTGGAATGGCTATATCAAAAGGGTCCTGTTATCTTAGGCTTTGTCCTGGACCGTGATGGCTATATACAGGTAATCGCTGTGGCCGCCGAAAACTGCAACTACGCCCGCACCGCCCTGTGGCAGCCCCACAAATACGTCAAACTGGGCGACGACTTCAAACAAGTACTGTACCGCTATGGCTTCGCTGACGAATCCGTCACTTTTATGAATACTGGCCCCGGGGAGGCTACGCCGGGAACGGGGAGCGTAACGGTGTCCTTCGCCGGTACCAGCCGGGTGTTCTCCCGTGATGTTATCTTACGCTACACCGAGGATAACAATATTGCCTTCACTTTACACAATATGAAGGTGACCAGAATCCATATCTGGGATTGACCTGTCCCACTCCTCGGTTATTGGTAACAGCGGCCTCGCTGCGGCGGGGCCGCTGTCTTTTGGTGAAGATTGGAAGAATAGGGCCGGCCTGGCAGGCCTGCGCTTCGCTGGGCCTGCGGCGACCGGCCCCTCCGCACGACTTACCATCTTGACCATTGCAGGGGCCGTGTCGAGCGTAGACTTCAGCAAGTTCAGCCGCCCGGAAGACCGGCCCAAATGCCAAAGGAGGATTATTGCTGGCCCAGGAGAACTTCTACATATAGTAATTCGTCGAACTAATTGTGAGTGACACATCGTGGTTATGGATAGGGACGACGTTAAGGAAGAAATCAAGCGCCGGGTTGATATTGTTGAGTTGATCTCTCAATATGTCCCTCTGCAACGGGCGGGTCGCCGGTTCAAGGCTTGCTGCCCCTTCCACGCCGAACAGAATCCCTCGTTCTATGTAGACCCTGCGGGTGGATTCTGGCATTGTTTTGGATGTGGTGCTGGTGGCGACGTATTCGCGTTCTTGATGCAGATAGAGGGAATAAGTTTCGCGGAGGCGGGGGAGCGGCTGGCCCAACGAGTCGGCCTGCCATGGCGGGCGAGGCCGGCAGACGAGGCCCAGGTGCAGCGCCGTAAACTCTTGCACCGCGCCCTCCAATTGGCGGCTGAGCATTTCCGGCGCAATCTCGGTCAGTCCCGGGGAGCCGCCGCGCTTGCCTATGTCCACGAGCGGGGCCTTACTGATGAGGTCATTGATAAGTTTGAGTTGGGTTACGCTGCCAATGCGTGGGATGACTTGCTCAAGTTACTGGCTGGCAAGGGTATCAGTACTGATATTGCCCAGGAAGCCGGACTGATTAAGCAGAGCGATCGCGGCAGCCACTACGATGTGTTTCGCCACCGCATCATCTTTCCCATCACTGATGCGGCCGGGACGATAATTGCCTTTGGCGGCCGGGCTATGGATCCTGAGGAGCCAGCCAAATACCTTAACTCTCCCGACACTCCCTTGTTTAGCAAAGGCCGTAATCTGTATGCGTTGGACCTGGCCCGTCAGCAGTTAGTGGCCGACAAGTATGGGATTGTCGTGGAAGGTTACACCGATGTCATTGCTCTCCACCAGGCCGGCCTGAGCAATGTGATAGCGACTCTGGGCACTGCCATGACCTCAGACCACTTGAGCCTGCTGGGTCGCTATGTTGACGAAGTCATATTGTGTTATGACGCGGACGCCGGTGGAATGCAAGCGGCCCTGCGCAATATTGATTTGTTTGAGCGCAGCGGTCTGGCGGCAAAGATACTGGTCCTGCCCGAAGGTCAGGACCCTGATGATTACGTCCGCAGCCATGGTGCTGAGCAGTTTAGACAGTTGATCAACGAGGCGGTTGGTTTAGTGGAGTATCGCCTGGATATGGTGTTCGGTCAGTATCGTAATCAAGGCGCTGATGGTATGGTGCGAGCCGCGCGCGCCGCGGTAGATGTGCTGGCCGATGTTGCTGACCTCACGCGCCGCAACGAGTTTATCGCGCGCGCCGGTGATCTGTGGGCCCAGGACCAACCGGGCCGCACCGAAAGTATGCAGCGGGCCCTCCAGATGGAATTGCGGCGCCGGGCTAGTCGGCGCAGAACGAGCGCTCCCAAGATTACTGCCAACTCGCCGCGCGACCGCAGTTTCATAACCGATGCGGTGGCTCGCTACGCGGAGCAACCGGCGTGGTGGGAGAAGTTGGAGAAGGAACTGCTGGCTGCCGCGCTGGAAAGTCCCGATCTGGCCCAACAAGTCTTTGCCCAGATAAATCCCAATGACTTTGCTATCCCTCAACATCGCCAGATCGCCCAGGCTATATCCGACCAGTTAGCAGCAGGTGACCAGTACGACCCGGGCCGATTAGTGGATAAACTCCCCGAAGAGGAAGGAACCCGGGACCGCGGCATAGAACTACTATTAGTGCCGCCTGTTGATGAGCTGGACGAGGAGATGCTACAAGATGCGGCCGCCAAACTGCGCAAACATCGGTCTGGGGCCGGTTTGCAGGAGGAATACGAGATTCGCGGCACGGAGTTATCCGCTGACCAGAACGGTCAAGCCGATATTGAAGATTTTTACCGACTCCAGCAGCGAGTAGCTAATCTGGCGGAAACCGGAGAATTGACTCACGAGCATCCCGATTATCAAAAGTTTCTGCGCTTGGTAATGCTGTTTCACGGGAAAGGTCAATTCGACTTTGTCGAGACCGATGGAACCGTGGCAGCAACACAAAGGAAACCGTCTCACGACGAGCAGTCCTCAGACCAGGCTGAGGACGAAGAGCATAACTCAGGGAGTTGAGTGTAGTTGCCCGAGGACGAACAGACTGACAAAAAACCGGCTGACGTTCGGGACATTGACGAAGTGGAAAGCCTGCTAACCAAGGGACGCGAGCAGGGCTATCTAACGTATAGTGATATTCAGGAAGCCTTGGCTGATAATGAACTTCTGGACGCCAAGGATATTGAGGAGATATATCGAGTCTTACACGGTGCCGGTATTTATGTGGCGAAGGATGAAAAGGCCACCCGGGAACATCGCCAGGAGGAAGAAGAAGATACAGCCGACGAGGATGAAGGTGTACCGGTTGATGATTCAGTCCGTATGTATCTACATGCTATTGGGCAGGTGCCTCTGCTGACCGCTGAGCAGGAGGTAGAACTAGCTCGACGTGTCCAAAAAGGCGAGGGAGAATTGAGCTATGACAAGGCCCATAACGCTCTGCGCTTTCACCCCCACGAGCGCCTGGAACCGGATACTCTCTACGTCGTAATCTTGCGTGACGGTGATGATGGTTTATACGACATTACTGGCCACTCGCTGGCTTCTGACTATATGTGGTCGTTCCGAACTCGTGCGGCTGATGGTCCGTTGCAGATAACCAGAACCTATCCGGCTGACGGTCAACAGCAGGTGGACGTGGATAGTCCCATCATCATCTATTTCAATGATGCTCTGGATCCCGCGTCGGTCACGTCCCAGAAGATAGAAGTTATTGATGGCAAAGGTCGCCAGGTTCTGGGGAGAGTCAAAGTGGGGCCTGACCCCTGGCGGCTGGTGTTTACTCCCAAACAGCCCCTGCGCCATCGCAACAAACTTGCTGTAACCGTCCGAGGAGATGAGGAAGGCATCAATACCGAGGACGGCCGTCCTCTGGCGGCTGATTACACGTTTCAGTTTGAAACTACTTATCGGAAGGCGGCCCCTCGGGTGGTGAATACTCAACCTGCTGCGGAGGCTACCAACGTTAGCATTGCTGCTCCCATCACAGTTACTGTGGATCGCCAATTAGACCCCAGTACGGTCACCTCTAAGACCGTCAAAGTCCGGGACGCAATGAATAATCCCGTCTCCGGAAAGGTTTATTATGACGCTGAGCGCCGTCAAATTCGCTTCTTGCCCCGCGATCCTTTGACCACTGAGATGGCCTATACGCTAACTTTGAAGGCAGGCGAGGATGGTATTAAAGGAACTACCGGCTACCCCTTGCCCGAACCGGTTACCGTTGACTTCACTACGACCGCGACCCGCACTGCCATGCAGGTAGGTTCCATTTTCCCGCCTGATGAGACCGAGGGAGCTGGCTTGTATGGTCTCATCGAAGCGTCTTTCACTCGCATTGTGGATCCCGGCAGCATAGACCCCTCGTGTATGAAACTCAGAGACGAAGATGCAGTTGCCGCGTTGGCTGAAGCTAACCTCCGTCTGGTGGTTAGCATCGCCCGAAAGTATACCGGGCGCTCCGCAATGAGTTTCTTGGACCTGATCCAAGAGGGCAATGTGGGACTGATGCGGGCCGTAGAGAAATTTGATTATCGTAAGGGTTACAAGTTCAGCACTTATGCTACCTGGTGGATTCGCCAGGCTATCTCCCGGGCCTTGGCTGACCAAGGCCGCATCATTCGTATCCCTGTCCATATGGTCGAGACCATCAACAAGTTGGTCAAGACCTCACGACAACTTCTCCAGCAATACGGCCGCGAACCCACCCTTGATGAGGTCGCTGTGGAGATGGATATGCCTGTCGAGAGGGTCGCCGAAGTCAAACGTATTGCCCCTGAGCCTCTCTCTCTGGAGGCTCCCATCGGTGAAGAAGAAGATAATTACCTCGGCGATTTTGTGCCTGATGAAGAAGAAGAAACCCCCGTTAATCTGGCCTCTAATCTGGTACTGCGTGAACAACTCAATCGGGTGCTGGACGACCTCACGGGACGCGAGCGCGAAGTGCTCAAACTACGGTTTGGCCTGGAGGATGGCTATCCTCGCACTTTGGAGGAAGTAGGCCACATCTTTGATGTCACCCGCGAGCGCATTCGCCAGATTGAATCCAAAGCGCTCAAGAAACTCCGCGATCCCCGTCGTACTCAGATACTGCGCGACTACCTGCAGGTAGAAACCTAACGCGGGTCCGTCTGCACCCTGAGACCTACGGGAGTGCAGACACAGATTTTCGTATTCGGCTGGTCACTTATCGGTCTGTGAAGGTTGAGTTCCGGTGGCAGGCCAAGAGGCTACCCATAGCCATAGGCAACCCATTAGCAGGGCAATCTCCTGCCACAGCGAGACCCATGTCCGAGCGTCGCTACCAAGAGAAAGCGAGAAACAGCCACACTGTATGTCTAATCCCCGAACCAAGGCTGAGGCGATGGCAGCAATAAACACTATCGTTAGACCCGAAAAGAGTAGCGCCGCGGCTCGTATCCAAATCCCGGCAACCAACATCAGGCCAACCCCGAGTTCTACCCACGGCAGCCACACGGCTAATGCCTGGACTGGATATCCTGAGACGATCTTGTAACCTTCGATAATCTCGGCAAACCGGCCCGGGTTCAGCACTTTGTCCCAACTGGCTATGATGAACACTGCCCCAATAGCCAGCCGCAAGGTTAGTAGGACCCATCGGCTCGCCAACACACTGTCTATACTCCTCCGAAGTAGTGCCACAGCAGTTCACTTCTTCTCCTCGCGAGTAGTGTCGTTCTCCTGACCTTTTTCCGTAGGCAATCCGGCGTTCTTCCAACCTTCTATACCCCCGGTCATCGTTGACACTTTTGCATATCCCAGCGTGTTCAATAACATAGCCCCACGGGCTGCTTGCGAGCATTGCATCGAAGAGCAATATACGATCAGGTGGGTATCCTTAGGTACCTTGGCCAGGACGCCGGCATCCTTCTCTTTGGCTGCCAAAACGTACTCCGGGAGGTTAATAGCTGCAGCGGCATGCTCTTTGCGGTATGAGCCAGCACTCCTGACATCTACTAACACTGCTTCCCCTGTACTGCTCAACTCGTGAGCCGTTCGCGCGTCAATGCCCGGTGGCGGTTTTGGGCCCTGCCGGGGGGCTGCTTGGCTGCCGGCCACTCGCTGTTGGTAATTCTGACCAGTGAAGATATCGGCAATTAGTCCCACAGCCAAACCGACCACCAGCATCACCGCTATGCGCTTGAGGTCAACGTCAAGACCGGCTTTGGCTAATACACTTGAACTGTTGCCAGCGCTGGCAAGTTTCTGACCCGGGTTGCTGGTAGAAGTAGGCATGTCAGGATTTCTCCGAACTATTTGGTTTGAGTAGTCTACACAGTCGGGTGTGGATATTTACTGTCGCGGCTGTTGATGAGAGATACTCTGCATCATCCTACTAAACAGACCTGACGGCGTGCTAACAGAGTATCATATAGAGCGCATGTTAGTCAACTCTATCAGAGAATTTCCCCAAAGGGGTTTACAAAGAGGCTATTTTGTGGTATACTATATATGTGATTAACATATAGGTGGACACCGATGAGACGCAGAGGCGGTTTTCGCGGACCTCCAGGACGATATGAATGGCTGACCGGCAGGCTGTCGCGGATGGTCGAGCCAGCCCTCCTGTACCTGTTGGGCAGCGGGGCGGCCGCCCATGGTTACGACCTGGCTGCCGCGGCCAATCAATTAGGCCTCAGTGAAATGGAGATTGACCCGGGCGCAGTGTATCGCTGTCTGCGCCAATTAGAGGCAAGTGGGTGCGTAGTTTCCACCTGGGATACCGCCGGTGCTGGCCCGGCCCGCCGTCTCTACGAACTGACCGATTTGGGCTGGGAACGGTTGGATGGCTGGATGCAGGTAATCCAGCAGCGTATGCAGGGTATGGTGAACTTTGTGGAGCAGTGCCGGCAACTCACTGACAACCGGCCCAATAGGGAAGAAGGCGAAACATAACGCGGGGTACAATTGTTTGTTAGTCAACATGGTCAAGGGAATGAGCTTTTACTATGAAATTTGCTATAGCTGTTGACGGCGACCAGGTAGCGTCTCACTTTGGACGGTGCGAGTGTTATCAAATCATAGACGTCAGTGACGACCAAATCACCAACCGCTATCGTTTGGATAGCCCCGGGCACGCGCCCGGGCAACTGCCTGAATTACTCAACGGGGAAGATGTTGACTATGTGGTAGCTGGTGGCATGGGGCCAATGGCCCAACAGCACTTCACGCAGATGGGTATTGAAACGATCCTGGGAGTGTCCGGATTGTTGGAAGATGCCATTTCTCAGATCGCCGCCGCTGAATTAGTGGGCGGCGAGGATCAATGTGTCCACTAAATAGGCAATAGTAGATTTATTGCGACTCAGTCCAATTGAAAAGGAGTGAACGATATGCGAAACCGTAATATGTACTATCTAACAGGACTACCCGGCTGGATGCGCTTCGGCTACAGTCCCGGCTGGGTGGGCCGCAGCCCCACGGGAATGCCGCCGGGCGCTCAATATCTTATGACCGGCCAGTGGCCTACCCCTCAGATGCAGATGGCCTGGCAGGGAATGCAGACGGGTCAGCCGCCCATAGGACCAATGGGTTACCAAGCACCTATGATGGGTATGCCCTCTCAGTTTCCGATGGCCGGAGATCCGCAGCAGGCTCGCCAGCAGCAACTGCAGATGCTCCAGCAGCAGGCCCAGATGCTCCAGCAGCAACTTGAGCAGATCAATGCCGAAATCCAGCAGCTCCAACAAGCCGGGCAATAGTCAGCCTGGCTTGCCCGGGCAGCAATTGGGCCGATTAGACATTGATTGGGAGCGATGATCTTAGTGAATACGTCAATGCTCAGGTGCCTGGCAGTCGGGGTCTTGGTTGTGGCTGCTGGTGGTGGGGCGTGTGAACCTGTCCACCAATCTGATTCGCCACCACCAACTGCACCTATGCGGACTTCTTTACCTCCGCGTTTACTGGGCAAGAAGGAGGCTATCACAGTGACGATTGTCTATGATAATTATCCACACAACCCCGATCTGCAAACTGATTGGGGCTTCAGTTGTCTGATAGAGGGCCTGGAGAAAACCATTTTGTTCGATACCGGCGCTGACGGCAGCATCTTGCTGGACAATATGACTAAACTTCAGATTGACCCCCAGCAGGTAGATATCATCGTGCTCTCTCATGTCCACTGGGACCACACCGGCGGCCTCTCGGCTTTCCTTGGCCAAAACTCTCAGGTAACCGTATTTGCTCCTCAGTCATTTCCGCCAGATTTCAGCCGCACAGTAACTCAGGTCGGTGCCGAGTATGTGGAAGTAGGGGAGAGCACTCAGATCTGCGAGCACGCTTTCTCCACTGGTGAACTGGGTAGGGCCATCAAGGAACAAGCCTTGATCGTAGAAACCGGTCAGGGTCTGGTAGTGATTACCGGTTGTGCCCACCCTGGCGTGGTTAATATGGTTCGCCGGGCCAAACAGGTTCTGGATAAAGAGGTCTACTTGGTAATGGGCGGATTTCATATGAGTGGCTTCTCTAATACCCAAGTAAATCAAGTCATCCGAGACTTCCAGCAGTTGGGAGTGCAGAAGGCCGCTCCCTGTCACTGTTCGGGCGACCGTACGCGCCAGATGTTTGAAGATGCCTACGGCGACGATTTCATCAGAGTTGGAGTAGGCAAAAAACTGACCATCATGCCGTAAACACTTACTTGCATTAAAACAAAGGAGGAAATGAAAATGAAAATCGCAGTAGCCGCTTCGGGTAACAACCTGGAGGCACCGGCTGACCCTCGCTTCGGGCGGTGTAATTACTTTGTCGTTGTGGACAGCGAGACGATGGAATTTCAGGCGCTGGATAACACCGCCGCAATGCAGGGCAGTGGGGCCGGCATCGCTGCTGCTCAGTTGGTGGCGAACTCGGGGGCGGAGGCAGTGATTGCCGGCAACTACGGGCCCAATGCCTTCCAGGCTCTCTCAGCGGGAGGCATACAACTATACAGTGGGGCCACCGGTACAGTGCGACAAGTAATGGAGGCCTTTAACGCTGGGCAACTTCAGCCCGCCGGGGGTGCCAACGTCCAGGCTCACTTCGGTGTGGGGGCAGGGACAGGTGTAGGTGGTGGGGCTGGCATGGGCGGCGGTATGGGTGGTGGCCGAGGTATGGGCGGAGGTATGGGTCGGGGCATGGGCATGGGTGGTGGTATTGGTGCTCAGAGTCAGCCGCCGCCTGTTGCGCCACAGATGGCGCCTCCTGCTCAGGGGGCACCGCCTATGTGGGGCTCGGAGGCTGAGCCCAGTCCGGAGCGACAGATCCAGATGCTCCGCGCCCAGGCCCAGATGATTCAAGCCCAACTGGACTGGATTAACGACCAAATAAAGGCACTGGAAGAAACCCAACAATAGACGCTAACTAATGTTAATTCAAGAGCTCTTTGACATGACGATGAAGCCTCGCAATTATAGAAGGATTAGCTGAGAGAGGCGCGATGTATGGAGCCAATTTACTATGCTCCGCCTATTTGCTTATGCATTGCTCTTGTCTTCTCCATGCTGGGCATGGGTGGCTCGCAACTTTACATCCCGATTCTTTTCTGGTTAGGGATGGATTTCAAGTTGGAAGCAATCCCGTTGGGCCTACTGCTAAACGTAGTCAATACTTCGTCAGCAACAGTTACCTATATCCGCAATCAATTGGTGAACTTGCGTGTGGGACTGCCCTTTGCGGTGGGAATGTTGCTCTTGCCACCCATTGGTGCCTTGGTCAATGTCCGTATGGCTACCAAGCCAATAATCCTGGCCTTCGCGTTGTTTACTGCAACTGCTGCACTACTAATGCTGAGCGGGTGGAGGCCGCAGCGAGGAGGAGTGTCACGGACTGGACAAATGGCCGTGGGACTGGGTGGGGGAAGCGCGTTGGGCTTTTTGGTAGGACTGATTGGCCGAGGGGGAGGTTCCTTTGTGGTGCCGCTATTGTACATCTGCGGGTTAGAGGCAAAGGCAGCCGCGGCCACCTCGGCCTTTGTGGTCACAGGGTCAGCCACCTCGGGTTTTCTATCTCATCTACCGACGGCCGACTTACACTGGGGAGTGACCGTGGCGACAGCAGGCGCGGTCCTGCTTGCCAGTCAATTGGGTTCGCGCTTGATGGCTACAAAAATGAAATCCAGAGCAGTTAGGGTAGTCTTCGGCTGCGTGCTACTGGCAGTGGCGGCAACACTCATAATTAAGGATGTTCTTTTGTCATAAAGTCCGATCTGGAAGACAACTTTAAGAAAGTTCAACGCAAATAAGCCGGATGCGGTTGGGTGAGGAGGATATGAGTGTCTAAATCAAATGATAACAATTTTACTATCTCTGTTGCGGCGGGCAAGGGCGGCACCGGCAAGACGCTGGTAGCCACCAGTCTGGCCCTGGCTTTGGATGAACAATATCCGGGTCGGATACAACTGATTGACTGCGATGTGGAGGAACCTAATGCCGATATTCTTCTCCACCCCCAAATCAGCAGTGAGGAGCCGGTATATATTCTGGTCCCTCAGGTGGACCTGGAGGAATGTATTTACTGCGGCAAATGTGCCGAGGCCTGCCAATTCAGCGCCATTGTCGTAATTCGGCAAGCGGTGATTACCTTTCCGCAATTGTGTGCGGGCTGCGGGGCTTGTAGTTACGTCTGTCCCACCGGAGCCATCACTGAGGTCCAGCGCCAGGTAGGACTATTGTCTAAGGGAAGCGCCGAAGGGACTATTGAGTTTATTCAGGGTCGCCTGACAGTAGGTGACCAGCGGGCTACGCCGGTGACCAGAGCAGCCAAAGACTGCGTTGATGAGAAGATGATTGCTATCCTGGACGCACCCCCGGGCACAGCCTGTCCGATGCAGGAGACCATTGAGGACAGCGACTATTGCATCCTGGTGACCGAGCCTACGCCCTTTGGCCTGGCCAATCTCCAGGATTCGGTGGAAACTTGCCGGCGGATGGATGTTCCCTGCGGAGTCATCATCAATCGTCATGGTGTGGGCAATTCCGGCGTGGAGCAGTATTGCGAAAACGAGAACCTGCCGCTGCTACTGCGCATCCCGCAGCAACGGCGCATCGCCGAGGCTTACTCTCGCGGGCAGACCCTGGCCGCCGCTGATAATCAATGGATGAAGCCGCTCCAGAAAGTTTTTGACCAGATAACCAACTTGTTGACTGATTAGGAGGTGATTGAAATGCCACGAGGAGATGGAACCGGACCGACGGGTCAAGGCCCGGGTACAGGGCGAGGTCAGGGCCGAGGCGGTGGTGCAGGTAGTGGGGCAGGCGCAGGCGGTGGCGGTCAGGGCCGTGGCGGAGGGTTTGCTATGGGCCCGGGGGGCAATTGTGTCTGCCTCAGTTGTGGAGCGACAGCTACACATCCACGCGCCACGCCTTGCTACAGGATGAAATGCCCCAAGTGCGGGCAGCCTATGACCAGAGCACGATGATAAGAATACACCGCTTAGTGAATTATCATTACAGAATCTAATAGATGGAGGAGGTGAAAATAATGCCAGGATTAGACGGAACTGGACCAAGAGGTATGGGTCCGATGACCGGCGGCGCCCGCGGCTGGTGTAACCCCTACGGCCCCTCGAATTGGGGCGGGATGCCCTATGGTGGCGGGATGCCCTATGGTGGCTATGGAGCCTATCCTATGGGGGCTTATGGTGCATATCCATCCATGATGGGCTACGGCTACGGTATGCCTTACGGGTATGGTTACGGCGGGTATTCCCCCATGATGGGCTACGGTTACGGTATGGGCATGGGGTATGGTCGCGGCTTTTTCGGCCGTGGCATAGGCTGGGGTGGTAGAGGCTGGGGTATGGGTATGGGCCGTGGTATGGGCATGGGCCGCGGTATGGGTATGGGCCGTCGGTGGTAAGACCGACCGGTATCCCAAAGTTAGCGGCGGCCGGCAAGTGCTCTATATTATCTGTAGGGCACCTCCCTAGGGGCCGACTGCCGCTATCTGTGGGCATAGGAGAGATTGATACTTATGGGAAATACGCTTAAGCAAATGACGATAGTCAGCGGTAAGGGCGGCACCGGCAAGACTACTGCCCTGGCCTCCTTTGCAGCTTTGGCTGAGAATAAAGTCGTGGCTGATTGCGATGTGGATGCGGCTAACCTCTATTTAGTATTGCATCCGGACGTGATCGAGTCGGGCGACTTCTATGGCGCTAAGATCGCGGTCCGCGATGATAGTCTATGTCAACAATGCGGCGAATGCGAGCGCCGCTGCCGCTTCGGGGCAATTACTACACAAGCGGTTGACGAACTGGCCTGTGAGGGCTGTGGCGTATGCGTGCTGGCTTGCCCCCACCAGGCTCTACAACTCCAGACGGTTTCTTGTGGCCAGTGGTTCCTATCCGACACGGTCTATGGCCCTATGGCGCACGCCAAACTGCTACCTGGAGCCGAGAGTTCGGGGCGACTGGTGACTATCGTCCGTCAGAAAGCCGAAGACGTAGCCCTGCAGCGAGGTTTGCCGTTGATACTGATTGACGGCTCTCCGGGCATCGGCTGTACGACTGTCTCAGCCCTGGCCGATGTGGACCTGGCGCTAATTGTAACCGAGCCCACGCTGGCGGGGATTCATGATATGGAGCGCATAGCCGAATTGATTGGGCACTTTGGCACCCCCGCGGCAGTGTTAATAAACAAGGCTGATATTAACGAGGAAAATACCCAGCGCATCGGTAATTACTGCACACACAACGGGCTTGACATCATCGGGGAGTTGCCCTATGATGAAACAGTTACTGAAGCCTTAGCCGCGCAGGTGCCACTCGTGGAATATCAGGATGGCCCGGTGGCCCAGGGACTCCGCGAGGCCTGGACTCGTCTGGAGCAGTTGCTGTTGAAGTAAAAGCGTAACACAGGCGCTACTCTGCCAGGAAAGGGAAAGGATATCTAAATACAGATGAGTCGTTTGCCTCAGCGGAAGAAGGTAGTACTTTTCACCGGCGCCAGTTGCCCCTGGTGTGCAACGGCGAAGCAGTATTTGCGACAAAAGGGCGTTCGGTTCCACGAAGTAGACGCGTCAAGAGATCCAAGGGCGCAGAGGGAATTACAGCGCCGCCACATTCGGGGCGTACCGGTATTGTTAATTGGCAACCAGGCAATAGTAGGATTCGACAAGCCAAAGATCGACCGCCTCTTGGGCCTTAAGTGAACGTCTGGGGGAATGCGACAGCGCTAATGATGTGGGTCTTGACAATTGCAATCTATAGTGTAAAATACTTATGTTAGCACTCGGGAATGGCGACTGCTAACAATGCCTTGGTCGCTACAAACAGACTCAGGCACGTTTATGACTAAGTGTACCCAGATGCAAAGCATCATATAGAATAAATAAGGAAGGTGATTTTTGCTATGTTAAAACCCCTTGGAGCGAGGGCATTAGTAAAACCGCTGGAGGCGGAGGAGAAGAGCGCCGGAGGTATCATCCTGCCGGAGGCCGCTCAGGAGCGTCCCCGCGAGGGCAGAGTAGTAGCTCTCGGAACGGAACCCCTTTACATGGATATGGAAGAGGACGAGGGCGAGGGAGCCGTCAAGGAGGGCGATATAGTCATATATGCTTCCTTTGGCGGCACAGAAGTGAAGATCGCGGGTGAGGATTACCTCATCGTAAACGAGGATGACATATTGGCAGTGCGCGAGGAATAGAGGTTAAGCATATGCCGCTATACGAATACAAATGCCAGGACTGCGGAGAACTTCAGGAGGTTCTTCAGCCTAATTCTAAGGCCAAACCGCCTCAGTGCCCCAACTGTGGCCGCAAGAACACCAAGCGTTTAGTGTCAGCCGCCGTTGCCCATTCATCGGCAAGTTCGTCTTCCGTAGGCGCTTCTTGCCCCACGGGAACCTGCCCTCTGCCATACTAACAAATAGGGGTAGCAATTCCACAGATGATGTAGGCCCACGCGCTTGGGCGTGGGCCTGCTGCAGGCCGCAAGTTTGTCCCTAAGAGGATGCTTACTATGCGTAGGCGAAAACGTGGCAGGAACACCGGAGATTATTTCGGGCCCGCGCCAGCGCCCTTGCCTGGGAGCCGAGCAGTGCCCTTACCTGGAACATTTAGTCAGGTCGCCCATGCGCGGCGGACTGCCGAGGTCAACAGCGAATTCTGCATTGGCTGTGGGCGGTGTGTTGCTGTTTGTCCGACGGGGGCTATCTCCCTGACTCCGGCCGGAACGGCAGTGGTCAATACCGGTGTCTGCCAGGGCTGCGCGGCCTGTGCCGCCGACTGCCCCGTTGGCGCAATCTCTTTGCTAACCCCAGCATTGACTCAGCAGCAGTAGAGTAGCCCATGATGCGACGAACCCGTAGTGGCCCCAGCATAAGAGAATTCCTAAACTACTATGTGTTGGTGCTACTGGCTGAGCAGCCCCACACTAAGCGGGAACTGATCCAAGAAATTAGAGACCGCAGCGCCGATAATCGCGTGTATCGCTCCACCGGAGCATTGTGGGTAGCCAGTGCCGATATGGACAAGGTACTGGCGAATCTGCGCCAGCGGGGCCTTATTGAGTGCGATAGTGCCAGCGGCAAATGGCAAATAAGCTGGCATGGCCGGCGGGCACGGTCGAAAATTGAGCGGCAGAACCAGTCCGAGTCAGGTGGTAAGGAACGTGCGGCTGAGAAGATGCTGTCGCTGCTGACGAGTGTACCGTCCAATGCTTACGTACTTGACGCGGGCACCGGAGAAGGATTCTTAGCCTTTAGGCTGGCTGAGTATGGTTTTCAGGTTCTGGGCATTGACTCGGGCTCATTTGACTATTCTAAGGATAGTATCCAGCAAGCCCGGCAGCAGGCCCGCACGCAAGGAGGAAATGTAGAATTTCGCCAGGCCGACATAAGACGACTTGCTGAACCCGATAATAGCTTTGATTATATCGTCTCCAGCCAGGCAATCCATTGTATGGAGGACCAATTAGAGTGTCTGAAGGCCATCTATAAGCTGTTGCAACCTGGGGGCAGGTTCCTGTGTGTAGACTTCTTAGTCGGCTTAAGAGGGTTCCTTGCCCACGGCTGGCACTGTTTTCTGGCCATCTCCCGAGAAGAATGGGTAGAATTATTATTAGAGAATGGCTTCTATAACGTACGGATGTATGAGATAGATGACTACTTGCTCACCGAAGCACAAAAGCCAGCGTAGAAGCACCGTAGGTCCTTGCGCCAGGAATAAGACTAATCGCGCAACGAGATGAATATGACCTACCGGCAACGAGTACAAGCCGCGTTTGATAAGCAAGCAACCGACAAAGTTCCCATACATCATATTGGGTTTTGCTCGGAGGTTGCTTCTGGTGTATTGGGCCGAGAGGCCTATGTCGGCGGCGGCATTCAGCGTTGGCGCGAGGCGGTCGCTTTATGGCAGAGCGAAGCGGCCCACGCTGAATTCTTAGAGCGTTCCTTCCGCGACGCGATTGACGTTGCCTTGCTCTGTGAGCACGATATTGTTCGCGCCAGTTATTGGCGGTACAATGTCAAACCCACCCAGCGGATTGATGAGTACACTTTCCTCTATGAGTATGGCGAGGAAGAGGATTGGCAGGTGCTGCGCTATGACCCCGGCAGTGAGCAGTGCCATATATTTCCCTATCTCGGTGAGAGGAAACCAACTTTCGAGGAGCTGGATGAGCAGTTAACTGAGCAGGAGCGATCTGTAGAAGATTACCAGCCCAGTGCCGAGGATTCTTTTGAGATCCGCGCACAGCAGTTGTTGGGTGAGGAGCGGGTGATCCGGGTGGGGGCCGGGGGCGTGGGCATACCCCACGAGGCAATTTGGTTGGAGGCGATGCTACTGCGCCCTGATTTAGTGGCCCGTCTGCTGGACATAGCAGTAGAACGAACCCGACGCGATGTAGCGTTCCTGACTAACCACGGCTTTCGCTATATTTTCGGCGGTGGCGACTTTGCTTCCAATACCGGGCCTATGTATTCGCCTCAGATATTTCACGATCTGGTCGCACCACGAATGCAACAGATTGCTGACATCTGTCATCAATATGGAGCCTATTACCTTTTTGCCAGCGATGGCAATCTGTGGCCAGTGGCCGAGGACTTGTTTGGCAAGTCCGGCATTGATGGCTACTTCGAAATTGACCGCCGGGCAGGGATGGACTTGGGCCTAATGCGCGAGCGGTTTCCGGAACTGACTCTGATTGGCAACATCAGTTCTCACACCGTCCATCTGGGTAGTCGGGAGGAAGTCATTGCCGAGACACGCTCCTGCCTCCAGGAGGCTAAGCGCAGTGGTGGAATCATCGTGGGGACCTCCAACTATTTCGTCCCCGGCACGCCGCGGGAAAACGTCGCGGCTATGTTGGAGACGATTAGAGAGCAGCGATAGAATGCAAATACCACCGGGCCCACTTTCATTCTATCCGGGTGCCCCTGAAGTGTTTCACCGCTATTCCGAGTTAGCAACTATTAAAAGAGAAACAACACAGACGGAGTTCTGTCGCAAACGCGAATATAGTGAAACGCTTGTATACGAGGGCGCCTTGGTAAAGGGCCATATATTCAATTTCAGAAAAAGTAATAAAGGCAATCGTGCCTAAACGAATAGCCATAATTGACTATGCTAAATGTGCACCTGAGAAATGCGCTCCCAGCGACGGTATCTGTCTGGCAGTGCGTGCCTGTACCCACGGTATTATGCAGCAGGTGGACGGGCCATATGATCCCCCGATGGTCTTCCCTCCTAATATGTGCCAGGGCTGTGGTGATTGCAGTCAAGCATGCCCCCAGAATGCAATAATAATAGTGTAAGTCTATGGTTTGACAAACAATAGTATTGGACTGAGTCACTCAGAAAGTATTAGACTGCGAAAACAAAAGATCAAGAGGAGATGGCATAGATGGGGGAAATTGACTGCGCTCGCTGTGCTGGTGCCGCCTGTACTACCGAAGACATTGAGACTACGCCGCAACTGTGTCCGCGCCGCGTCACAGCCGGGGCAATAGCAGAGGCCGAAGAGATACGCAGCGCAGACGCCGAGGTGAAGCGCTGGGCCGAGGTTGCCGCGGACGTGGAGCAGACCGGCTACCGCAAGTGGCCGCGCGTCCAGGAACTGATTGAGTTCTGCCAGCGCCTGGACATTGAGAAAATCGGTATAGCCTTTTGCGTGGGCTTGCGGGAAGAGACCCAGGCCCTGGTGAAGATATTGGAAAGTCACGGCTTCTCTGTCGAAACCGTCGTCTGCACGGTCAATGGTGGCTGTAATCCCGTCGGCCAGGCCCTGGCTCTCAACGAACTTCAGACCCAACTTAACGTCATTATGGGCTTATGTATAGGCCACGACATTCTGTTTCAACAATTCTCCGAAGCCCCGGTGACTACCCTCGTAGTCAAGGATCGTGTCACCTGCCATAACCCTATCGGTCCTATAATTAACCGCTACTGGCGGGGCACTTTGGTGAAAGACTAAATGACTATGGATAATGAACAACGACCTGACAATCCGCAGGGGCAGCCCGCCTCTGCCGAAGAGCGCCAGCGGCAACTTGAGCAACAGAAGCAAGTCATTGCCGAGCGGTCGGCGGCGATTAAGCATAAGATCGGGATAATCAGCGGCAAAGGTGGGGTGGGCAAGACTACGGTGGCTGTGGGCATTGCCAGTGTTCTGGCCGCCCAGGGGAATGCCGTCGGACTATTGGATACTGACATAACTGGCCCCAATGTCCCACTAATGATGGGAATTGAAAGGCAGAAGGCACGCGCTGATGCCAGTGGCAAACTGATAGAGCCGGTGGTGGCCTCTGGTAACATAAAGGTTATGTCTATGGGGATGCTGGCTACCGACCGCGACGCCCCTGTAATATGGCGCGGCCCGATGCGGTCAATGGCAATTCGGCAATTCGTCGCGGATGTTAACTGGGGAGAGTTGGATTATCTTATTATTGACCTGCCGCCCGGCACCGGCGACGAGCCGCTGACCGTTGCCCAGGCCATCCCCGGCTTGGACGGTATGATAGTGATCAGCACGCCCCAGCAGGCCAGTTTAGAAGATTGCCGCAAAGCCATAAACTTCACGCGCCAGTTGGACTTGGAAGTATTGGGCGTGGTGGAGAATATGAGCGGATTCATTTGTCCTCACTGTGGTGTGGAGACACCAATTTTCGGCACTGGTGGCGCGGAGAATATGGCTAAGGAAATGGGGGTTTCTTTTCTCGGTCGCCTGCCGGTAGCCCCCCAAGTCGTCACATCAACCGACCAGGGCATACCCTTAACTGACCCGGGTGTACCGCAGGCAGTCCGGCAAGCGCTGGCTGACATTGTTGCTCAACTGCCCCAGTAACGTTGCTCATTGGTCGCGTGGGCGGGGTTTTCTGACCCCGCTCACCACGCGCAGGTTAAGAACCTGCGCTACGCGGTGAAGGGCGGCGGTTGCTCATTGGTCGCGTAGGCGGGATTCTCTAACCCCGCTCATCACGCGCAGGTTAAGAACCTGCGCTACGCGGTGAAGGGCGGCGGTTGCTCATTGGTCGCGTAGGCGGGGTTCTCTAACCCCGCTCATCACGCGCAGGTTAAGAACCTGCGCTACCCGGTGAAGGGCGGCGCTCGCCCATTGGTCGCGTAGGCGGGGTTCTCTAACCCCGCTCATCATACACAGATTAAGAACCTGTCACAAAATGCAGAAAATGAAGAAATTATGAAAGCATTCTTAGATTGCATACCGTGTATCGTTCAACAAGGTCTGCGGACGGCCCGGTTGGTTACTTCGGATGAAGAAGTGCATCGGCGCGTGGTGGTGAGATTGTTGTCTGAGTTGGGCGGAGCCGACTTGAGCGCTACGCCCATGGAATTAGGCCAAATAGCCCAGCGCGTCGCCCGCGAGGTGAGCGATTGCCCTGATGCTTATGCGACCATCCGAAAGGATTCCAATGCTGAGGCTCTGCGATTATATCCGCGGCTCAAACAGATTGTGGCTGGCGCCGACGATGCCCTGTTGGCTGCCACCAAGATTGCCATCGCTGGCAATATCATAGATTTTGGCGCTCCGGCCCAAGACTTCGATGTTGAGGCTACTCTGGACCGTGTACTGGAAAGTACCTTCGCTATTGACCACTACGAACTATTTGCCCAGCGCCTCAGGAGCGTCTCTAACCTACTCTATCTGGCTGATAATGCGGGCGAAATTGTCTTCGACCGGGTGCTCGTTGAACACATCCCCGCTGAGCACATCGTCGTCGCGGTAAAAAGCGAACCATTTATCAATGACGCTCTTATGGAAGACGCCCGTACGACGGGCTTAACCGATGTAGCTCACGTAATTGAAGTGCCCATATACCCGGATACTTCCCCACAGTTCGAGGAGGCATGGGGAAATGCTGAACTTATCATTGCCAAAGGTCAAGCCAACTACGAGGCATATAGCGACGCTGATGGGCCGCTGTTCTTCCTGCTGCTGGCTAAGTGTGATTTTGTGGCCCAGCATATCGGCGTCAACAACGGCGATATGATATTGCTGGGTCGCCAAAAGAGGAAAGTCCTATGAATGATCGTCCATACAAACATCTATACGGTCCTGTCCCTTCCCGACGGCTCGGTCGGTCCTTAGGCATAGACCTTGTACCCTACAAGGTCTGCACCTACGACTGCATTTACTGCCAACTGGGCCGTACCACAAACCACACTCTTCAGCGTGACGAATATGTGGATACGCAGGAAGTGTTGACTGAAATTGAAGCGTGGCTGGCGGAGGAGGGGGAGGCTGATTACCTGACTTTTTCCGGCTCTGGTGAGCCTACTCTGCATTCGCGCCTTGGCGAGATGATTCGGGCAGTCCAGGCAATGACTAATATCCCCGTAGTCGTTCTGACCAACGGTTCGCTGCTGGGGCAGGCCGAACTGCGTGCAGAGGTGCGCACTGCGAATCTTCTGATTCCTTCGTTGGATGCGGCTACGCCCAGGGCTTTTGCCCAGGTGAACCGTCCCGCCAACGGACTTCAAATAGACGAGATCATCGCAGGCCTGCGCGAGACGCAACTGGAATGCGCCGGAGAAATGTGGCTGGAGGTATTGCTGGTAGAAGGTTACAATGATACGCCTGACGAATTGGAAGCCTTACGGGCGGCAGTAGACTCTATTAGGCCCCAGCACGTGCAGATCAATACGGTTGTGCGTCCGCCGGCGGAGGCCGGAATTCAGGCGCTATCTGCTGGTGCTCTGCAGCAGGCCCAGCAGATTCTGGGCCCGCGGGCTGAGATCATCGCCCCGCTGGATGCTCGCCAGGTTATGGCTGGCGAACGCCAGCGCACTGAGGCCGAAGTGGTGGAGTTACTGCGGCGCCGACCGTGTACGTTGGACGACATCGCGGCCGGGTTGAATATGCATCGCAACGAGGCCCTCAAATACATTGATGCCCTACTGGCCCGCCGCCAAATCGCGACCTCCCAACGAGCTAATAATACCTTTTACATACCGACAGCCATTTCTTCGAAGGCCAACAAATAGCGAATGACATAGAACAAGGAACGCCTAACATTGACAAAGGTAGGTTCAGAACGGTGGACATATTAGTCGAACATGACAAAGATATGCGCTTTACTGCCCGGTGTGGCAAGTATACGATCGTTACCGGCCAGGTTCAGGACGATGATGAGCAAAATAATGGTATGTGGCCTGGTCAACTCTTCATCGCGGCTCTGGGGGCGTGCATTGCTGGCTATGTGGCACGCTTCTGCCAGCGCCACGACATACCCTACGAGGGAATGAGCGTGGAGTTGGACTACGACAGTGACGATTCCCCCTCGCGGGTGGTTGTGGTGCATGTCCGCCTTAACTTTCCTGGTCCAGTGCCGGAGAAATACCAGCAGGCGGTACTGAGAGTAGCTAAGCAATGTTACATAACCCAGAGTATAGAGCATAGGATGGAAGTTAACGTATCACTGGCCGACGATACTGAGTAAGCAGTGCGTTGCCTATCCGAGGTGACCCATATGAATCGGGAATTTGAAGGCTACAAGATTTTCTTCCCCCAATATAAGAAGGGCAAGCAGGGATTGCAAATATTCCCCGGGACTATATTAGAGCATGCCCGGAAACTGGGAGTGGCGGTGGCTTCAGAGTGCGGAGGCCAGGGGATATGCGGGCGCTGTGTGGTCAGGATTGACCGGGGCGGCGAGGCTCTAAGTCCGCGGACAGAGGCGGAAACACAGTTTCCCCTGGGCAAGTCTGAACGTCTGGCTTGCCAGGCGAGGATTGTCAGGCCGGCTAATATCTATGTCTTCATCAAGAGCACGGGTCAATATTCCATCCTCAGCGAAACACTTCATCGCCAGGTTGAGATAAACCCTTTGGTCTATGCCGCAGATAACCAGGTCTGGTGGCGAGGGCCTGAGAGCGAACGATTGTTGGGTGAGTATACCGGCAGAATGTATGGCTTAGCCGTGGACGTGGGTACTACGACGCTGGTCTCTCAAGTAGTGGATTTGGAAACGGGCGAGGCCGTGGCCACTGTGGCCCGACGCAACCCCCAGAGTGCTTACGGTGACGATGTGATTTCCCGCATAGATTATACGATGCGGAACCCCGATGGCCTCCAAGAATTACAATCAAGCGTGGTAGAGGCGTTAAACGAGAGTATCCAGCAGGTCGCCGCACAATACTCCTTCAATAGTGACCAAATCTACGAAGCGGTCGTCGTAGGCAATTGCACTATGCGCAATCTGTTCTTTGGCCTGGAAGTGGCCTCGCTGGGGGTCATTCCGTTCGAGGCGCCGAGCAAAGCGCCGGTTAATATAAAGGCCGGCGAGTTGGGCCTGCAGATTAATCCTGAGGCCAATGTCTATGGCCCGGCCTTAATAGGGGGGCATGCCGGCGCTGATTGCCTGGCGGATATCATCGCTTCAGGACTCTATCAGGCAGAAAAAGCCTCTATACTCATAGATATAGGCACCAACGGGGAAGTAGCCATAGGCAACAAAGATGGCCTGATGACCTGCTCGTGTGCCGCGGGCGGCGCTTATGAGGGCGCTACTGTCCAAAGCGGGGTGGGAGCAATTGAAGGCGCTATCACCAATATCTGGATAGAAGACAGCCAGGTGCGGTATAAGACCATCGGAGACAAACCGCCGGTAGGGATATGCGGGTCGGGCCTGATTGATTTGCTGGGCGAACTACTCAAGGCGGGCATTATGACTAAGAAGGCCAAACTGAAGGAAGAATTTGCCGTCGCCGATGGTATCACTCTATCCCAGCAGGACGTCTATCAGCTCATAACTTCCAAGGCTGGCCTGCGCCTGGACCAGGACCTGTTGATAAAGTATTATGGCCTAACTCTGGACGAGATCGACAAAATCTACCTGGCCGGGGCGTTTGGTAACTACATCAATGCCGACAATGCCATTGCCATTGGCCTGCTGCCTAATGCGCCTGACAAGGTGGTGAGAATTGGCAATGCCGCGTTAGCCGGTGCCTGGGAGATGCTGGTCTCGGGTCAAAGTCGCCAGCAGGCCGAGGAAGTTGCCCAGCAAATCCAGCATGTCAAGCCCAACGAACTGGAAGACGACTTCTCGTATATGATCGCCGAGAAAATGTACTTCTGAGGCCTGTAGCCCAGACCAATCATCGCGAAGGATGCCACTATCTCACGATGATTTTCTTGTTATTGACCTCTTGCCATCTCGTTGCCAGACTTACCAAGGAGGTGCGTACCAATAATGCGTATGATGGCAATATTAGGAGTGTCTACTTTGATTATGTCCACGCTCAGCACAGCGGCCGCCAAGCCGCTTCGTTTTTATGTGGCCACCAACGGCAATGATGCGTGGTCGGGGAAGCAGCGCGAACCTAACCCGGCGGCCACTAATGGTCCTTTTGCCACTCTCATTGCTGCCCGCGACGCCATCCGCGAGGTAAAGGCTGCTGAGGGCCTGCAGCAGCCGGTTGAGGTGTTAGTGCGTGAGGGGACCTATTACCTATCAGAACCTTTGCGCCTCGGCAGCGAAGACTCGGGCACTTTGGATTACCCTATCGCCTATAAGGCATTTCCCGGGGAGCAGCCAATTCTGAGCGGCGGAAAGGTCATCACCGGCTGGCGGCCCCACGAAGGCCAGATTATGTGTGCCGAGTTGCCCGAGGCGAAAGACGGGAAGTTGAAGTTCAAGCAGTTATTCTTCAACGGCCAGCGCCAGATTCGCGCCCGTGGTCCTAATTTTGACCCTGACGACCCCCTTTATGGCGGCTGGGCCTTTGTTGAAGCAAGGGTTGCTGAAGGCGAGGAGGACACCGGTACATTCCGCTACGAGCCGGGCACCTTCCCGCGCCGCTGGGCCAAACCGAGTCAGGGAGAGATTTTCATCTTCTTCGGATTGTGTTGGAATAACGCCATTATCCCAATTAAGCAGGTTGACCATAATGGCCGCACCATTACTCTCAACAAGCCCTTGGGGCACGAGCTGTACGGCGTGATTGCCGGCAACCGCTTCTACGTGGAGAATCTCTTGGAGGAACTTGACCAGCCCGGCGAGTGGTGTCTGGACACCGAGACCGGCATGGTGTACTTCTGGCCGCCGACCGGTTCAGTGGAGGACGGCGAAGTGGTTGCGCCAGTCAACGATCGGCTCATAGAACTCAAAGGTACTGCCGACGAAGCGATTAGCTACATCAGGGTGTCCGGCTTCACCTTCACTCAGACCTTATCACTTTTCCCGCCTCGCCATGTGAGTTGTAATACGCCTAATACAGAAGGGCATGCTGTCTACCTGGAGTCGGCCGAACATTGCACCATCGGCCACAACTTCTTTGACGCCGTGGGGGGCGACGCCGTCCGCTTGCAGAATGACAACGCCTACAACCGTATTGTGGGCAACGAAATTGCCTATGCGGGCGCCCAGGGCATCTGTTTGAGCGACCAGGAATCCGGTGGCACCTTTCCACAGTCGTGGCGCGACAATGCTGAGCTACTGAGGGAGACGTCTCGCCAGAGGCACATAGCCCGCAGCAATATTATCTCCCGCAATCATATCCATCACTGCGGAGTGATAGATAAGGCCTTTGCCGGCATCAAAATCCATGGCTTGAACTGTGTCAACAATGTTATATCTCACAATCTGATTCACCATATGCCTCTGGAGGGCATTGCTCTCACGTTGGGATTTGGGTCCAATATTATCGAGTACAACGAACTACACACGCTGTGTTTAGAAATGGCTGACTGCGGTGGCTTTGTCTCCAACCGGTTCTTTGTAATAGAAGATGACGAGGAGCTGTGCAACGGGACGGTCATCCGTTACAACCTTATCCGTGACATAGTGGGTTGTGGCGCGTATGAAAAGCCGATGCAGCCAGTCACGAACACCAAGGCCGACGGCAAAATCTGGACCCCCTACTACACGTGGGCCATCTATTTCGACAACTCAGGCATGAAGACAACGGTGTATGGCAACATCTGCATTGGGAATACGCTGGGCGGAATTAGTATGCCAGTAGCCGACCCGAAAGACAATCTGGTCGAGAATAACATCTTTGGTGGAAGCAGCGTGCAGCAGATGGACCTGCGCTTCGGCACTTATGCTGAAGGCAACAGGATCGTCAGAAACATCGTCTACTGTGCTGACCCCAAGGCAGCACTGCTGGCGACCCACGCCGGCCGCGGCGTGGCTGAGTGTGACTATAACCTCTACTACCACACAGGCGGCCAAAAGTTTGTCGTAAGTGGTGTGGAAGGAGACTCGTTTGCCAAGTGGCAGGAATTGGGCTATGATACCCATTCAATTGTCGCCGACCCGTTATTTGTGGATCCGGCCAACGGCGACTACCGCTTGCGGCCTGACTC
This sequence comes from Candidatus Zipacnadia bacterium, assembly GCA_029820565.1. GTDB lineage: Bacteria > Armatimonadota > Zipacnadia > Zipacnadales > Zipacnadaceae > JALGTV01. Next base: position 1,621 of record JALGUR010000022.1, on the reverse strand, counting down.
GCCGGCCTTCAAACTCGGTTTCCAACGCATACCAGTAGAGCGCATCGGCCTGGACGGCTGATACCCTCGCGTTGATCTGGGAAACTGCTGTCGGCCTGCTTGGATTGACAACGAGTGCTTTCTGTGCTATAGTGCGCCAACTGATTTCTGTATACGGCCGGCAAGCAGACTGGTCATGTGGGGCGGCGATGCCTGGCCCGATAGGGATGACCGCATCCCAACATGGCGGGCGGGACAAGGCGGCCGGTTTTATACCGATATCTGCAATAAAGGAAAAGGAGTTCTGTGACGATGCGCATTGACCTACTGCTACTATATCTGGTCAGTAGTATTACAATCGTAAGTTTAGCGGCGTGCGAGCCGGTTACTTTTTATGTGGCCACCAATGGCAATGATGCATGGTCGGGGAAGCAGCGCGAACCTAACCCAGCGGCCACTAATGGTCCTTTTGCCACCCTCATTGCTGCCCGTGACGCCATCCGCGCCCTGAAAGCCGACGGTGGCCTGCAGCAGCCGGTTGAGATATTGGTACGGGAGGGGACCTACTACCTCTCTGAACCTTTGCGCCTCAGTGCCCCGGACTCCGGCACCTTTGATTGCCCTATTACCTATAAGGCATTTCCCGGGGAGCAGCCGATCCTAAGTGGCGGGAAGGTTATCACCGGCTGGCGGCCCTACGAAGGCCAGATTATGTGTGCCGAACTGCCCGAGGTGAAGGAGGGGAAGTGGAATTTCCGGCAGTTATTCTTCAACGGCCAGCGGCAAATCCGCGCCCGCTATCCTAATTTTGACCCGGGCTTTATGGCGGTTGGGCTTTTGTTGAAGAAGTATTTCCCGAAGGCACTACCCGGGACGATACTGTTGCCCAGCGAGTTAGACCGACCATCTTCGGCTACGACCCTGACCTCTTTCCGCGAGGATGGGCCAAACCTGAGCAGGGCGAGATCTTCGTTTTTCCGTGGTTATGCTGGGTTAGCGACATCGTGCCCATCAAGCAAGTTGACCGGGAAAATAACCGCATAGAGACCGGTATGTTATACTTCTGGCCGCCAGATGGTTCGGTAGATGACGGCGCGGTGGTCGCGCCGGCCAATGACCGACTGATAGAGATTAAGGGCAATGCTGAAGAGCCAACCATGTTCATTAGTATTAGCGGCCTGACGTTCACCCAGACTCTCTCGCTTTTCCCCCGGCGGGGGTATGCAGTCCAGTCAGACGGCTTCGCTGTGTATCTGGAGGAAGCTGAGGACTGCCACATTGTCAATAACCTTTTCGACCAGGTGGGTGGCGACGCCGTACGACTCCAAAATAATAACGCTCACAATGAGATTGTCGGCAACGAAATGGCCTACGCCGGCGCTCAGGGGGTGTGCTTCAATGGCCAAGGCGGAGGTAATACGCATACCTGGCACGCCGAGGAAGGCCTGGCAGGCATTCGGCTGATGGCCGCCAAGAAGCCCAGAACCATCGGCAACCTTATCTCCCGCAATCATATCCACCATTGCGGGGTACTGGAAAAGCACGCCGCAGGCATTTTCTCCTTCAATATCAACGCCGCTGACAATGTCATATCCCACAATCTGATTCATGACATGCCCCGTTATGGCATCGCCCTTCAGCT
>JALGUR010000159.1 GCA_029820565.1 Candidatus Zipacnadia bacterium | reverse complement strand
GTATGAAACAATATAATCTGGACGGGATGTGGATTGGCTTTCTGGATGTGTTCCACAATACGGACAATACTATGGACGTGCAGTTGGTATACTCGCGAGATGGCCGCAACTTCAAGCGGCTCCGACCGGGACGCCCGTGGCTGCCGCACGGCGAGCCGGGCAGTTGGGATCAGTACATGGTCAACACCTATGGCGGACCGGTCCAGGTAGGCGACGAACTATACGTCTACCATGGCGGTGCTAAGAATCACCATGACTGGTGGATTGTGGGGGCGCAAGAAGGTTTGGATGTCCCCGAAGCCACTGATATGGACGAGGTAGGTTACTGCTTAGGCCTGGCGCGGATGAAGACGGACCGCTTTATCAGTCTTGGGGCCAATGCCGTCCGCCAGGGGATTCTGGTCACCCGACCCTTCGCCAGTGTGGGCGGAGAGTTGGTTATCAACGCCCAGTGCAACCCCGGCGGGTACGTACAAGCGGAGGTCGCTGGTGGCAATGGCGAAGTTATTGATGGCTTTGAGAAGGACAACTGTCTGCCTTTCACTGGCGATGCGATAGACCACCAGGTTATCTGGCAGAATAAGCGAGTGCTACCCGAAGGCTGGTTGAAGGTGCACTTCTACATAAGTGATGCCCAGTTGTACACCTTTCAATTGCGAGAGTAGGCCATCGGCCCATTGCGCTGGATTTGCCTGTACGCCGAAACACTGATACAATCAGCAGAAAATGGTGGGCAACATTGGCGGCGAGCATAGCGCATTACTTGCTTAACAGGGAGATGAAAGTCAATGGCTGAGAAGCGACAGTGTCCGCACTGCGGCGCACCCGTTTATGCGACCGATGATGTCTGTATGTCCTGTGGCGGGTCCTTGCGCCAACTGGAACCACCGGGGGCGAAACCGCGCCCCGCGGTGGCACCGCGTGGCCTCCGAGAGCCCCGGCCTCCGACTGCACGTCGCGCGGCGGCGCCTGGCGGCCGACAAAATGTGCAAGTCGCGGGCGTTGATGTGGTCTCTTACGTTCGGTTGATAAGTGTGCTGGCGGCGATAATCTGTGTCCCATTTTACCTCGTCGGCATACCCCTGGTGTTGAGCAGTGATTATCCTGTGGCCACCTGGATTGCGCTGGCTGCTGTCCTGGTTGGTGGCTATGTGGCTACTGGGGTTGCAGCGCTCCTGGCAGCTGGGATTTTCAACCTCGTGTGTAGCTGGGTCGGTGGGATTAATCTGGAACTGAAAACGAGCCGCGACATACGCGTGGGCCCTCACGAGATAAAGGAGATTCGCCCGGCCTCGGCGGCAAGATGGGGGGCGATTCTTGGCTTCTATGGCATGTTCTTTACTATGGTCGTATTTATCATCCTATTGCACGTTATCGTCACTATCGCACGTCTGGCCGTAGGCGGCCCTGCCGGCCTGAGTATTGCAGGACTCTTGCTGATACTGATTCCCGTCTCCTTAGTGGGCGGGGTACTGGGAGGCCTTTTGGCCGCCCTCAGCGCCGCGGTCTATAACTTCCTGGCTGTCCGGGTTGGCGGAGTCAAATTGCAGATGGGTTAGGCCCAGTGAACGTGGAGAGGCCAGTGAACGTGGAGAGGAGAGACAAACCCTATGTCATCAGACTCAGGTACACATGTGGAAATCACCCATGTTGAGATTGGCTCGTTAGCCAAGGTCATGGCCATCACGCAGGCATTATGGGCTCTGCTGGTGGCCTTTGTCTTCGGGGCAGCGGTGGACATCTTGACCGATGGGGCGGTGGGCACACTACCTGGGGCGATGTGGTCGGTCTGTGTCTACGGGATTGGTGGCTTTGTCGGTGGCTTGTTCTACGGCTTCCTCTACAACATCTCTGTCGGCTTCGGGGCCCTGCAACTGGAAATGGTCGCCGTCCAACAAGACATTGCCGTTGAGCAAGAGGTTGCCGGGCCGGCACCGACGGTGCCGGCTGCTGAAGTCCGGCGACGGCAGGCACCAGTTGCTACTTATGCACTGATGGCCGGAGTCCTGGTCGGCATTGTGTACCTGGCATCCATGTTCCCAATGGAAATGGTCTAT
>JALGUR010000089.1 GCA_029820565.1 Candidatus Zipacnadia bacterium | reverse complement strand
GCCTGGACATCGGCACCGTATTTGTAATCTGCCCACTCCTGCTCGCCACCTACCACGGCCGCTAAGCCAGCCGAGCCTACGCGGGCGGTGCCGTCCTGACCCAGCGCCCATTGCCCACAAAGCACTTGCCACTTGCCAGGCACCGGCTGCTCAAACTTTTCTGACAAAACCGCCCAGCGCCGCAGCACAGCGTCATCAAAGAATACTCCAGCCTCGCCTTCGGCCAAAAAGCCCACTTGGCCCTGACCGAAGTGATCGGTACGAGCCGCCAGGCGGAGTTGGTCATCAATATAGACGGTCACCAATCCGCCACTTACGACCAGACCCATTTGATACCACTGCCCCGACAGAAAGCCGCCCTGAGTCTCGGCGAGTATATTCTCCTGGCCTTCCTTGACTTCAATCAACTCTAACCTGTCAGCCTCCGGCGATGTGGGCAATCGCGAAGTCCAGCGCACTGCCAAATAGTTGTCCGGGTCCTGATAGTAGCCGACTACCCCCATGGCGCCTTCTTTGACAGCCCGCATTGCCGCCTGCCACAGGTAGCCTTCCCAGAACCAGTAGCCGACGGTGGCCAGTGCCCGTCCTTCCGCGGCCTTGCCCAAGTAGCTAAAAGCATTCGCGGACAGTTCAGCCTGCATTCGCTCGGCCTGACGGTCAACACGCAGGCTCTGCTGCCGCCAGGTGCCGCTAACAACTTCCCACCCGCTTTCCTCGTCAGGCGGACGCATAAAGTCATCACTCATATACATCTCGCCTAATTCCTGGATGAACCAATCGCTGATGGTACAGTCCTTCGCACTGTAGCCGACACGATTGCCGTCCAAGTTGGAATCGTAGGCTCGGGTTATCACTTGGGCGCCATAAATGAAACTGATTCGCCACCGCTCGCGCCGCAGGCTGAAGTTGACTGGCTCGCCGGTCTGCCAGTTTATCGTTCCCGACAAGCCCAGAGGCTGGTTGTTGCCTCCGTGCACTTTGTAGAACTGAGCTTCGTTGCCTTTGACGGATAGCAAGTAATGGTCGCCAGTCTGCTCGCCAAGATTGAAGACCACCCGCAACTCCGCCTGGGCCGGCTGCGAGACCGTCACGGTACCAGTAAACACATACGGGCCGGCGACGGACTCTTCCAAGAAAGTGATTCCTTGAGGCAGTGCGCTGGCCGGCGGCTGATCGGCCACGGCACCTAACTCAGCCAGACTGAGTAGGACTATTCCCGACAGTAAGCCTATCAGGTAAGTCAAGTGTTTCGCCCGTCCTACGGCATGGGCTGTTTGAGGAGCTACACAATAACTATACAACATTGCTCACTTCCGGTCGCCAAGGCGAACTGCCCCTGGTCCAATGGTCTATTCTTCGGGCCGCCACAGATAATCAGGAGTCTCGCGGTAGATGCGGGTAGGTTTCCACCGCTCGGGCGCCGTGGTTAGCAAGAATTGGTCCAGCTTAGCTCCATCCTCCCGATTCTGAAAGCGAATCAGGTGATAACCCTTGGTGAGATTGTAGCGGCGGCCCCGAACCCAGTGCCATTTGCTATATGTCGAGTCGGTGACATACGGTGGATTGGCAATATCCAAGTCATCTACGAATACGAAGAATGAATTGCCACATGCATCATACCACCAGGCCCGTGCCCACAGCCGGTAGCGGCCCGTTTGGGGGACATAAATCTTGAAGGTAACATTGCCGTCATCACTGGGGGCCATCTCCTCGACCCCGTGAGGGCGGCGCAGCGGAATCCGGACACAGTGCCGGCCAGAGGCCTTATTATCGGCCACCTTCTCCATACAGGGCTTGATCCAGGTATAATGTTCCGCCTCGAAGACCAAGTTCAGCGCGGAGGCCGTGGTTGCCGATAACAGGCCGAGGCCAACAATAGTAATGCTTCTTATAAGAAGATTTGATATTCTCTGCACTACTGTTACCTCCTAATACTCTAAACCCCGGGGCAGGCTAATCGTTCCCCGAGTCCGGTGGGAAGCCGCGACGGCGCGCAGTAGTTTCTACAAGCGCGAAGACTAAGACCATTATCAGACCTATACCTCTGACGAACGAACTGGTGAAAAAGTTTCCTACCACCAGCGCGCCAATACTGCCCATCAGGCCCGCAGCCAGCCCTCGTCCCCAGTCATCCTCCACCCTAAGCCACAGGCCGCTGGCCAGCCGCCAGAAATAGGCCAGCAAGGCTACCAGACTCACTATCCCGGCTAACCCCATGGAGCCGCCTATCACCAGGTACAGATTATTAGTATCGTCCTCGGTCTTCCTTACATTAGGTAGCAGACCATAGTACTCACCGATACGCAGTTGATAGTTGGCTGCTCCCACACCCAGCAGCGGATTGTCGGTCATCATATTTAGGGCCGGCTGCCACTCAAGCCATCGCTTCTTAACCACCTTCACTGCTGTCTCATCAGACCCGGCGGCCACCTTATAAACTTCGTCCTCTTCGTAGGGATTACGCAGTTCTTCTACGGCAGCCGCATAGTTGCGCGGAAAAACAAAGGGCATCAGGGCCACAAAAACTGCTACTGCGGCCAGGCATCTGAGCAATGCCAGCCGATTATGTCCAGCACTAATGGCAATCAAGGTGGCGAGTACACACCACACTAACGGCCCAGATAACATCGTAGCCAGCCCTACTGCCACCAGCCCCAACCACCACAATCGCCGCCAGCGCGCCGATACATGCAGCGACAATCCATACAGGAGGGGCAGCACTATGGCCAGGTAGCCACTGTAAACATTGCGGTTACCGAAAGTTGCCCCAACCTTCATCGGATCAGGCTCAGTTAGATACTCCACCAGGCCCCATAACACTATGAGGCTCGTGGCCGCCGCTAACACGTCCACTGTAGTGTGGACCTGATGGCGGCGGCGTAGTATATCCACAAATAACACAAACGCTGCTATGAAATATAGCCCGATTTGCACTGCTTCCACCAAGGCAGATTTAACATCTACGGCCTTGGTGGCCGAGAGGATAGCGACCACCAACAAGGCCCAGGCAGCCTGAGGCCCCCAGCGTATTTGGCCAAATCGTCTGCTCTGGATTACGCCAAGTAGCCATACCGCGGCCAGCATAACCAGCAACACATCGGCGGGGCTAATAAAGGGACCGTATCGCGGGTGGATGGCGTAGGCACGCTGAGAAGGAGCGACAAATATCAGCACTAATACCGCTGGGTACAGCAGCCTGGATAATCGGCTTTCCTTTAGTGATGTCCCCGCACCGTTCATAGTGACAGTCCGTACGGCATAGTCATCACAAAGCGGACAAAGGCTGTAAGGAGAGCGACTCCAATGTAGTAAAATGGCCAGGCCCGTATGCCGGGTCCCCCGCAACTGCCCAGCACGGCTGCTAACAGCGCCGTATACTGAATAACAACGAATACAATCGCTATCGTAGCCTGACCGCCGTCCAGTCCATATAGTGGATTGAGAACAATGTACATAACCGCAGCCACGCCTACTACCAACCCGGCGGCAAGGAGCAAAGAGCGCCGAAAAGGTATCGGACGCAGCCCTCTCTCGCCGTCGGCCAGATAAAACAGCAGCCAGAATCCAAAGGCCAGAGCGACTCCCACGGTCGCTACACTGGGACACAGTTCGGCCCACACCGGGCCCATCTTCGCCGCAAGCCCTGGCACATCTGCCAGTTGCGGCTCAAAGGATAGACTCAGCGCCAATCCTGCCCCTAATGCCAACAATAGCCGACCTGTCTGTTGGAGAGATGCCCGGCCCTTGGTAACAATGGCCGAGATAATCAAGACCAGTCCTACCGCTCCTACCCCGGTCCATCGCAACAGAGGAAAGTCAGCCGGCTGCCGGGTGTAGATTACCGAGAAGCAAATCAAGCCCAGGCCCAGATGTATGCCCAGGGCTAACCACGGAGCCGGGCTGGCTACAGGCACCGGTGGCCACAGTCCCGATGAACCATTCCCAGACGTCTGGGTTGCCATCAGCCTTCTCCCCGTACCATTAGGTTCTCCGCGTCGCGCAGGCGGGGTTCTCTAACCCCGCTGCTTGGGTTACCGCAGGTTGAGAACCTGCCTTGGCAGGCCACAGCTTGCCCTGCTGGGGGCAGGCGAAGGCCTGCACTACGCGCTAAACTGGCACAAAACCTGTGCGGCTATCGGCTGCCCATCGAGACCAAAGATGGTACAGAAACTGTCGGCTATTAACTGCCGAATCAGGCGCATATTGGCCACATCAGGTCGCACTTGCTCAACAGAAGTCATCTTAACCCCACGCAGGCCGCAGGGTACGATCCAACGGAACGGCTCCAAGTCGCAGGTAACGTTCAAGGCAAAGCCGTGAAAAGTCACCCAGCGGCGCACGGCTACTCCGATTGAGGCTATCTTGGCTCCGTCCACCCACACGCCGGTCAACCCCGGCCGACGCTGAGCCGTCAGACCTACCTTATCCAAAGCAATAATAATGGTTTCCTCTAAATTTCGCAAGTAACTGTGCAAGTCTTTGTCGCGCACCTTCAGATCAATTATGGGATAGCCTACCAGTTGCCCCGGGCCGTGATACGTAACCTCTCCGCCTCGTTCACACTCTACGACGGGTATCCCTCGGCGGCGAGATTCGGCTTGGCTGACGGTAATGGCGGGCTCACCAGGTATAGAAGTCGCGGAGCGCAGGTTCTTAGCCTGCGTGCTTTGGTAGTCAAGGCGGGCTTGGAGAACCCCGCCTACGCGGCGGGCGGTGCGTCCTACGGTGAAGACCGGACTATGTTCGGTCAACAGGAGGATATCGGGGATTACGCCTTCTTTTCGGGCGGCGACCAAGTCCAGTTGCTGCTGATGTGCCTGGGCGTAGTCAGTGCAGCCTAAATTGGCTATCCAACATTGGCCGCCGCTACGCCCCTGCCCCGCAGCGTTGGTAGAGTTGTGCAGTCTGATTGAGCATTCGCTCCCGGTCATATTGATCTTCTACTACTCGGCGGGCTCTCGCCGCCATCTCTTGACTCTTCTCGTAGTCATCCAGCGCATTGGCCAATTGCTCAGCAATACTGGCCGGCACCGAAGGTGTGGCCAGAGACCCAGTTTCGCCGGCCTCAATGATATCAATAATGCCGGGCACAGCCGTGGCGACAACGGGCACACCCGCCGCCATAGCCTCCACCAGCGCATACGGACAACCTTCATACAATGAGGGCATCACGAACAAATCAAGTGCGCCCAGCAGTCGCGGCACATCCGGGCACTCGCCGAGCAACTCCACGGTTTTTGACAGCCCCAGACTTGCTATCATCCGTTCAAGTCTATGTCGTAGACTGCCCTCGCCAGCGATAACTACCCGTACCGTTCGGCCTGACTCGGCGAGCAAGGCAGTGGCCTTTAATAGTATATCATAGCCCTTCTGCGGGCGCAGGTCACCGACCGCCCCAATCAAGACCGTATTGTCAGTCACTCCCAGGTCGCGCCGCACTCGTTGGCGGGTATGATTCGGCAAGCGACCGTACTTTGCCGCATCAATGCCATTTGCTATTAACACTACTTCAGTCCGGGGAGTCAGACCTGCTCGTATCGCGGCCTGCCTTTCGCTGTTACTGACCGCTATTATGAAGTCGGTCAGGGAAGCGGCATAGCGCTCCAGGGCCAGATATAGCCAGCGGCGCAGCAGAGAAATCCTCATCTGGAAGGGGAATATATGGGGCGTATATATTGTGTGGGGAATGCCCGCGCGGGCCGCCGCCAGGCGCGCCAGAAAGCCGCCCTTCGCCGAGTGACCATGCACGATGTCAGGGTGCAGTTCCTTGAGTATCTGTACCAGTTTGATTAGGGCCTGGTGGTCAGCCAGGGGCGCGATGGCCCGCTGCATCGGCAGCACGTCAATGCTTACACCGCGGGCTTCCAGATCCAAAATGTGTTCGGCAAACTGCGGGCTACGCTCCAGTGATACTACCAGATGTTGCTCAAAGCGGTTAGGCGACAAGCCCAGCGCCAGGTCCAGCAGATGGCGTTGGGTGCCGCCAATGACGGCTTCCATCACATGCACTATCTTAATCGGAGATGGCAAATCGGCCTCGTATTTTCTCGATAACGTAGTTTCCCACAGTGAACAATTCCTCAATACGAGTGAGGGCAGCCATAGTCAGAAAAACCGCAATACCGGCCAGGCCGGTCACGCCAAATAGTGCCGCCACGCGCACTTTGGCCCCACCAATCGGCGGCTGCCATGTCGCCACGGCGGGCCCCACTTGGCGACCGACCAGGTGAACAATTATGCCCATAACCATAGTGCAGAGTAGCAATTTTAGAACAAAGGGATAGACGCGGCGGGGGTCAACCTTACCAATGCGACCCCGCAGCAGGCCATAGAGAATTATCACCTTGGCAGACTTGCTGATAGTTAGCGCCAAAGCTACGGCGCCCAGTCCCCAGCCGAGAAGAAGGCCCCCGCCATAAGCAATCAGTATGTGCACCACCGCCATAGTAGCGCCCACATAATTGGGGGTGGCAGTGTCCTTGAGGGCAAAGTACCATTTGTTGATGCTCCCCTCCACCGCGTAGAAGAATATGCCCAGGGCGTAGCAGCGCAGGGCCAGACTGATGAGGGCGATACCTTCCGGTCCAGTTTCTCCCACCTCATAGACCAGGCTACACAGGGGATGAGCCAATAGCACCATCGCCACCGATAAAGGAATGAAAATGAAGGCCATGGCCCGAGTCATTCCTACCAGAGCGTCAGCCAGCCGGTCCTTCTCACCCCGTACAGCCCATTCGGACAGGTAGGGATAGACTACAAAACTCACTGCCAATGGCAGAATAAGTATGGCCAGGTCATTAAGTTTGCGGCCAAAGTCCAGAGCGCTGAGTATCCCCTCTCCCATTTGCAGGGGCACATAGACATCGTTGAGCACCCGGAAAGTAGAGAAGATCAATCCCAGTACAACTGGTGGCATCAGGGCAAAGATATGCCCCACGCCCGGCGTGGTGAAAATAGCCAGAGAAGGACGAAAATGGCGCAGAGCCCGGCGCAGGCCTCCGACCTGCACAAATAGCCGGGCGGCACCACCCAACAGTACTCCGATGGCCGCCGCATATATGGCCCGCGGGTCATCTGGGGCCCAAATGACACCAATCAGCGCGACCATCATCAGCGGAATGGCGGTCTTAAAACACACCTCGGCTATCGCCGGCAGCGTAAAGCGCTTGTGCGCATGCAAAGTGAGTTCAGGCATCACCGACAGGCTAAACAGTACCAGCGCCGGTGCCATTATCCTAATCAGCATTACCGTAAGCCTGATTTCATCAGTGGTAAGCTGCTGACCGTGCCACAATAGACGCACCAATGGTTGGGCAAAAATTATGCCACCAGCCGCGATAGCCAGCAGGAACAAGAACTGAACACTACTCAGCACACTGGTGATGCGCCAGGCATCCGACTCACTCTGGTCGTTTTTGGTCTTGACGAACTCAGGCAGATACGTGGGCCGCAGTAGTTTCTCTACCTTGGTATAAATCAACATCAGCAGACCATTGTACACTGCTTTGAAGGCATCAGTGGAGCGGCTGAGACCAAAGTAATAGGCCAGCAATATCTCTTTGATATATCCCACCGCTTTGCCCACAGTGAGCAGAACAGATATGACGACGACGGCTATGCTCATCTGGATACCAGCATTATCGTTGTTTTGAGACAAGGGGCTATCGTTATTCATAATAGATGTTGGTTTCAAGGCACAACTTCTGAGAATAACTCGGCCAGCGCCGCGACATTCCGATTTACATCAAAGTACCGACAAACCTCCTCGCGGCCCAGTAGACTGACCCGGTCACGGAATTCCTCGTCATACAGGGCCATCTCCAATTTGTCGGCTAAGTCACGAGCGTCACCGGGAGTGGCTAATAGGCCAGTCTTATGAGGTTCAATCAATTCAGGAATCGCCGACAGGTTGCTGGCCACGGTGGGAATACCCACCGCCAAGGCCTCCAGGAGTACGTTGGGTAGGCCATCGCGGTCACCGTCGGTAGCCACGACCGAGGCCAGCGCGAATACGCTAGCCTGATTATATAGTTCCAGAACTTCCCGCTGGGCCAAAGTGCCCAGAAACTCCACGCTATCCTGAAGCCCTAATCCCACACTCAGACGCAGCAAATCCTCGCGCTCAGGCCCGTCTCCGACGATTAACAAGCGAAATTCAGCGCCCCGTGATTGCAGCAGGCTGGCCGCACGCAGCAGAAACGGAAAGCCCTTCTTCTCGACCAGCCGTCCCACCGATAAGATTATTCGCGGCTTGGCCTGCGGCGAGGAACTTGGGACGAAGCGTCTGACGTCCAGTCCATGATAAATCAAGTGCAATTTGCCTTCAGCGACCAACCGATGCTCCCGCAGTAAGCGCTGGCGAGCGTAATCGGTGCAAACGGTTACGAACTCGGCCTCGGCGATCTTAGTGGACAGCGCCAGGGCCTGGCCAGCAAATATATCCCGGGCATGGCAGGACAGACTGTAGCCGACAGATAGGATCTCAGCTAACAGCCAACTGACGGTGGCCGGCTTGGTGGCGAAGTGGCCGTGAACGTGACGTACTGACCGGCCAATTCTGACCGCAAAGTAGCCGGCTATCAGGAGACTGCTGGCCAACTGGCGGACTTCAGCAGGGCTGCGCAGGCTGCGCGAGATGACTATGCGCAGAGCCGATAGGTAACCAACCGGATGACGGATAGCCGCGATCAGTTGAGCCGCCGCTAAGCGTAAAGACAACGGCGGCGGGGCATACAGGGTCCGCTGGGCCAGGTCAGCCGCCTCAGCATGGGTTACGGACTCATCAGGTCTTTGGAGCGACAAGGGCACAATAGCGACAAGGGCACAATATCAAAGCCATGCTGGGGAAGGGCCAGCATCTCCCGCAGGATGAAGGTCTCGGACACTGAGGGGAACTGACCCAGTACATAGGCAATTCGGCGAGTTGCTCTCTTACGCGTAGCCGTCTTCTACGACCTCCCGGTAGACTTTCACGGTCTGGGCCGCCGCCCCCGACCACGTAAACTGAGCCGCCCGCCGGTGTCCGCGCTGTACCATCTTGCGTGCCAACTCAGCATCGGTCAACAAGCGGATAATCGCCGCAGCCGCTTGCGGACTATTGGGGTCGGCGATCAGGGCAGCGCCGCCTACTACTTCAGGCAGAGCGGCTCGGTTGGAAACAACCATCGGCGTGCCGCAGCGCATTGCTTCCAACGGTGGCAAGCCGAAGCCCTCATACCAGGAAAAATGTAAACAGGCTGCCGCCCCACTGTATAAAGCGGGCAAGTCCTGCAGCGGCACATATCCCAGGCGATGAATGCGCTGGCTGACGGGACTGGTGCGGATCCGGGCCAGGGCGTTGCGGCACTGCCATCCGCTTCGCCCCACAAGGACCAGGTGATGCGGCAGACGACCGGCGACCTCCTCGAAAATCTTCACCGTCCCTTCAATATTCTTCTTCGGCTCAATATTACCTACACAAATCAGGTAATCCGGAGGCAGGCCATACTTATCGCGCACAGCCTTTAACCGCTGCTTGTCAGTTACTGGTCCGGCAATATGGTCAGCCCCTAACGGTATCACGCTTATCTTGCCAGGGTCAGCATTGAGCACCTCAATCAGTTCCTCTTTGACCGTCGTGGACGGAACGATAATTCTGGCGGCTCTCCGGATACTTTGCGGCAGCATTAGGCGGTAATGCCAGACATTAGTAGCCTTGCACCACTGCGGCTCGCGCAGCGCTAAAATGTCGTAGATCGTGAGAACTGTTGGCCCCCGCCAGCGCAGCGGCATAGTGTAGCCCGGGGCGTGCAGCAGGTCAATGCCGTAGCGAGATAGTAGTCGGGGCAGGGCAGTCTGCTCCCAGATGATACGGCCCATCCGCAGACCTGTCCAGGTCGGCGCATAATGGCAAATGACATTGGAACGAGCCAACAGGGCGTCGCTGAAGCCGGGCGGAACAGTTATTAAGAACTGATCATCAGGAGCGGCGGTAGCCGAAAACTCACCGCGCAGCAACATGCCATTAAGAGCAATTCTCATTTTTGCTCTTCCTTCACTAACTCTTCGTAGACCTGTTGTATCTGCCGGGCAGTGCCCTGGGCCGCAAAAACGGTGCGGACGCGCTGTTGGGCTCCTTCACCAAGTTGGCTGGCCAGTTGCTGATCGTCCAGCAGTCGGAGGATACCTTCGGCCAAGGCCGCGGCGTCAGCTGGCTTTACTAACAGTCCGCTGGAGCCGTGGTCAATCAACTCCGCGACCCCGCCCGCCCGGGGCGCTACGCACGGCCTGCCCAGGCTCATTGCCTCCAGAATTGCTCGTCCGAATGGCTCACACGTACTGCAGTGGACAACTACATCAGCAGCATTGACTATGTCAGCAATGTCGGTGCGATAGCCCAGGAAACGCACCGAACCAGGAGCAGCGGATTTCAGGTCCTGCACATATCGCCTGTGTTCGCCAAACATATCCGCTCCCGCAATCCAGAAGCGGACCTCGGGACGAGCCTGGCCGATAATCTGCGCCGCCTCTACGAACAAATCGTGTCGCTTCCAGGGCACCAACTGACCTACTGTCACCACTACCGGCGTATCTGCCGCCAGTCCCAACTCTGTCTTGATTTGGTGACCGGGCCGTTGAGGGGCAAAATCATTCCCACCGATACCATTATAGACTACGGTTATCTGATCAGCACAATCAACCGTAGCCTCAATAATATGGCGGCGAACTACTTGGGATATGGCTACGATTCGCTGGCAACGTCGGGCCAACCAGCGCACTACCCGGTCACCGATTAACAGGTCCCGGCAGTGCCAAATACAGGGAGGGAGCCGCCGACCACTGAGGCCCACGGCCAAGGCTGCGGGGACGCTATTAGCGTGGATTATATCAATTTTCCACTGTGATGATAACTGCTCAACTCTGCGCCGCATCGTGCGCAGGGTCTGGTACTGACGCCATAGACTTAACGGATTGAGGGTGCGTCGCAGACGAGCCCGAGGAACAACGGCTGTGGAGACCCCTAATGCTTTCAATTCGGCGAGTAACTGACCGTCGGGAACCGCCGCATAGGGCTCAATCCGGGCCCGGTCAATATGGCGCAGCAGGCTCAGTAGGCTATTCTCGGCGCCGCTAATCTGGGCGACATGATTGAGGTATAAAACACGCAGCGGTGCTGTAGTGTCGGTGCTCATCTTCGCCCCAGCCTATGAGCGACATTGTTCCGGACCCAACAGTTCAGGTATTGAGCAAGATTTCGGTGACTTCCAGGGCATATCGAGCGCGGGCATCCCAGAACTGTGGTGGGCATCTACGCTCTCCAGGGATTTCCAGGTTAAAAGGACCCGAGAAATTGATATCCCGCAGCGCCTGGACCACCGGCGGCCAGTCAATCTCGCCCCGCAGGGGAACCCAGTGCAGATCCCCAGTACCATCATTATCCGAGATGTGCAGAGCAACCAGCAGGTCCCCCATTTCCCTAATCAGCGCCGGTAAGTCATGGCCCTGGACATTAGCGTGGCTGGTATCCAGACAAAACCCCAACACCGGGGAGCCGAGTGCCTGCACCAGGTCCAGTAATTCCCCCAACTCAGCGCCAAACCGACGACGAGTACCCGTACCCACTCCGATACGGTCATTCATATTCTCCACTGCCAGCCGCACACCGCGCAGCCCGGCATAGTCACACAATTCCCGGAAGCCCGCTACCCGCAATTGATTGGTGCGTCGCTGCGCTTCAATGTTGCGTGGCGCGTCAGCACCTCCCGGATGGATTACACCTACACCAATCCCAGTAAGTTGGCAGAAGTCAAGTTGTCGCTTAACGGTTTCTATGTCAGCCTGGCGCTGCTCCTCGTCCAGACTTGCCACATTCGCCTGGATATGCAGATGCACCTGAGGGACATCAATCCCCACCTCAGTCGCCACCTGCCGAAATTGGGCCGCGGCAGCCTCCATGTCTTCACTACTGCCCAGCACATCAATATGTTCGGTGCTCAGTTCAACAGATGGCCAACCCAGGTCGGCAATGTGCCTCAATACCTCTGTTGGAGATAGTTCTGCGAAATAAGCGGTCCACAAGCAAGGCTGCATGGAATCACACCTCTCGCTAACAATTATAGTGTATTATCTCAGGTCTCAAGTAGAGGGTATCGTTGCTCCAACCAATTGAGGCTGGTCTGAATTACCTCGTGCTCCCAGGCCAGCGAGTAGAAGGCATGATTGGAGCCTGCCACGATGTGACAGTGGAACTGCTGGTCTGCCTGGCGGCTTAAGTCCTCATAGTGCCGTACCGCAGCAGGCATAGTGGGATCATTGCCCCCATATATGAACAGCCGCTCACCAGTGAACTGGGCAAAACGGCGCCGCCAATCAATTTCTTCATCTACCGCGGCCCCCTCTTCCCCAGCACCTTTCCCGCCCCGGGCGAGGGCTTGTCGTATCATATCTACCCGGAGGCGTCCGGTCAATAGTTTCGCCCAAGTTTCCCGGCGAAATAATTTGCTGAGGTATTCGTGGAGGATATGGCTTTTCTTGGCACGCTGGGCCGCCGAGCGTTGGCCGCCCACGATTGGCGCTGACCACAAAATCAGGGCCGCCACCTCCTCTATCAAGGGAGCAGCGCCAATCGCGACCTCGCTGCCACTACAGTCCCCAATTAGGGCTATTTGCTCTACACCGTATTTCTCAGTCAAGACCTCGGCCACAGCCACTGTATCGGAAATCATTGTAGTCAGCGTGGTAGCGAAAGGATCGCCCTCACTGTCACCGCGGCCCCGAAAATCAAAGCGCACTGTCATAAAGCCTTCCTGGACGCTACGCCGGGCCATTTTCACAAACATCTGGTGGGGCCCAACGCGGTATCCCGCCCATCCGTGCAAGAATACCAGGGCTCCGGGCCGCCTTCGGGTAGGAATATGCGCGACTGCCAGCAAACTCTTGCCCTGATTTTCGAAGAAAAAATGTTCCTGAGCAGTTTGCTGGCTTACTCCGATTTGACCGTCTGTTGCAGCCATTGTTGAGTCATCCTGAGTAGCGGCTGGCTATTTATCAGTCCGATCCGGTTCCAGAACGGTTCCAATACTATGGCCTGAGCCTTTCCCATAGTATAACTATCGGCGATAGTTTGCATTTCATTACCCACCCGAGACCGTGGCGCAATATTCACCACCAATACGGGTCCACCAAACCCTTTGGCACCGGCCAAATCAATCTGGGCCAATTCGTCCCGGGCATCGGTTGATATTTGGTAGCCGTCCAAGTCAATTAACTCCGCCTGGTGCTTCTCGGTTACCTGCTGGGCACTGAATTCGTGACCCTGGGTCAGCATTGCCTTGATCAGTGAGCGGCGCAGGTTATTGCGCACAAATCGCTGGCCATCCACAATCGGTTCCCACAGCACCAACCAATCAACATCGGAATTCTGTTCACCGATTTGGGCCGCCAAACTGCCACCCAGCCGCAGACCCAGCAAGCCCACCGAAGTGGTGGGGAACTCAGCAAGACCAAATTTGATTGCTGCCTGAATATCCTGGCGCCATTGAGTGGGGCCAAAATCAACAAACCGCCCGGCGCTGTCACCAGTGCCCCGATAGTCAAAATGCAAGGCAGCAATTCCGATACCAGTTAACTGGCGAGCAGTCTCGGCCAGGATTCGCTGGGCACACTTTTTCTCTTCGGCAAACGGATCGCAGATAACCGCGAGACTCCGCACTGGGCTATCTGGCTCATAACAGATGCCGTGCAGCGCCATACCGGCACTCCTAAGACTAACTGGCCGCTCCCGGCAGTTCATAGTCACTCGGCTCGCTTACGTTTCACCAAGGCAGCGATGTTGTTAATAGTGGCAAAGGTATCGGCGCTAAAATCCTCGTCGGCCACCGAGATACCAAATTCGTCCTCTAACCCTACCACTATTTCAAATAGATTCACCGAATCAATCCCGTAGGTATCCATCAAGTTAGCGTCATCGGCTATGTCGTCAGGCTCTACGTTCAGGAATAGCCGGGCGACGATCATTTGCCGTAATTGGCGCTTCAGTTGCTCCTCGCTGGCCATAGGTCTGTCTTCTTTATCCATTGGCAATGTCACTTGCTCCGGCTGGTGCTGATGAGCAGATTATCCATCTCCCGGCGCACTCGGTCAATCTCACTCACACGGCGGGCCTGCAATGCCCGCTGGACAAAGCTATTCAACGTAGCCTCGTCCACGCCCCAGCGGTGCAGTTCATGTAGCCGCTTGTACTCCTGAATCCCCTCCCGCAGCGCCTCCAGGCCCCGACCGGGAATTGCGCCATACATACACCCATGCCCGGTCTTCTGAGGATCGCTGCTCCAAGGCCAATCGCAAGCGTTCAGCGCATACCAACTGGCACCCTGCAATTGGTACTTCCACGCCGTCCACGCCAATGTACGCATCATCTCCCGGCCCACACTGGGGCGCCGCGTGTAGGCATGGTTCATAATCTCGTAGAACCATACTTGTTCGCCATGCCGCCTCATCAGTTCCAGGGAACGAGGCGCCTTATCATCCCACAGCCACCAGGAGTAAGGCAGCCAGATGTTGGCGTAAGCCAGCAGCGGCTCAATGGTGCCCTCAATGCTGCACCACTCGTTTGTAGGCCCTGGGCCCCAGCCCGGGTTAAAAAGAAAGCGGGCCTCGGGCCACTTACTCTTGATATACTCGCACCACTTCACCTGGTTGGGTACCGTCGCGTCGCGGGGTTCGTCAATGGTGTAGAGCGCCCACTCGTGGGGTTGCAGTTTGAGTTTTTCAATCATCGCCTTGGTAAGGGTGATACGCTTGTCAACCGCCTCTTCGTCGGCTTGCTCGGCAGGCGGGTTGTGCCACGAGGGGTCAAACACAAACAAGAAGAACTTGAACCCAGCCGCCCGTGCCGCCTCCATATCACCGACGCAGTGACAGGCGTTTATCCCGTAGTCCAGTAGCAGTCGTGCTCCCTCCGCCTTGGTCGGCGCTCCGGGGATCCACTGCCAGCCGCAGGTTATCAGCGGATTCTCCTGGGGCAGTTCGTAGGGCTTGACGATAAGCAGTAAGGGTATTTGCACAGCCTTACCGTCCTCGCCCTCAATGGTCAGCGTGCCCTGGTATCTGCCTGCCTTCACATCCCGCGTGTCAGCAGTGAGCCATATCGCCACCGGGTCCCGCGGCGTTGCGATCACCGTGGGGAATTCGTAGATGTTTGCGAAGTTTCGCATGTACTGCTTGAATCTGTCCAGTTCAAGGGCCTTGGGGTTCTCCAGTATGGGGTCCAGAACGTACCCCAGGCCCTTGTCCTTGATGAACCCCACAACCCGCAACCGGACGTGCTCGCACAGCTCCTGAGATCCACTCAGGTGGAGCCTTACCGTTGCTCGCTCCTCACCTGTAGTCGCTATGGCCAGCCCCTCATGGATCCAATCATTCTGCAGACCGATGAGCGTGAACTGTCGGGCAACGGGCCCCAGTCTGCCCGGCAGTTGATCTGCGGTGGCCTCCACAAACGGCTCCAGGCGATACACTTGCCACGCGCTGGTGGGGCCCCCGCTGAGTAGGACCATTCCAATAACCAAGCAGACATGTGCAGGCCGCATAAGGCAACTCTCCAATCTACAAAATATTCATAGACTTATCAAACAGGCTTTACCCCAACACACTGAAACTTACGACTTGTATCCAATAATGCTGTCTACTCGTACCGCTGCTGGTGCTGCTCAATATCCCTCTGATCGCCTACCAAGACCAACGTTCCGTCCCCGGGAGCGATGACCAGCGGCTGATCCTCAGTAAGCATTAGCCTATTATGCTCTCGCAGCTCCAACGGACAACGCTTGCGCACCTCGTAGAACAGCGAATTCTCGCCTAAGTATCCGGGAAAGAATCCGAATTCAAAGCGGACCTCATGAGCCGCCTGGACATCATCGTTGAAGATCATCAAGTATTTGGCGCGCGTTCCTCGGTTGACGAAGGTTCGCCCCCGCACGTGGGGATCCCACTCCCAGTACACCACATCTTCATCCAGGTCGCCTTTGCGCAAGTCCAAGAGCAAGGGATACAGTGGTTCCAGGTCCGCCGCTATGTGGGCCGCCTCTTCGTATATAGGCGTTGCCTTGATCCCGCCTCCCACCAGTCCGTGAATGAACTCCCCGTTCTCCGGCGGCTGCGCTCTACTACCGGCGTACATGAAGAAGAACACACCGCGCAGGCCATGAAAGAGGGCCGCCCATACCTGGTAGTGCATCTCCGCCGGCGTGGGCCGCCGGTATCCCGCGGGCTGCTTTTGCCCATCCTTGTAACTCTCCAAGTGCATTCCCTGGCCCATCATCCACCCCGGTGCTCCCACGCTACTGGCCAGTTCATACAGCCGCGCACATTCCCGCTCATAGTAGGTGTGGCTTGAGGTCCACGTATGCGGATTAGGATACTCGTCGGGACCGGGGTCAGCGAAGAACGGATAGTGGTCAACCGGAATGATCGCCGGTCGGTAGTGCCTCACAGCCACCTGTGCAGCACCAAGTTTGTTGTGCAGTATTATCATCGGATGATATGGGTCCACCTCGGCAACCATTTTGGTCAGCGAAGCCATTTTCTCAATGACCTCCGCATCCGGTGGTATCTCCTCCACCACACTGTAGGCCAGCAGTGCCTTGGAATCCCGATGCTTTCGCGCAAATTCAAACCACCACGGCTTCATCTGTGTTTCTACAAGTTCCCGCCAATTCGGATAGTACGGTTCGCAGAGCAGGTACATCGGTGGCCCGCCGCCCTGGGGAATCACCCGCAGTCCGTGGCGCTGGGCAGATTCCAGCCACAAATCCAGATTCGCCGGGCTCAAGTTGTTCAGCCAGACGCAATTAAAGTGGTGTTTCTCTAAATCAGCGCAGGCCCACTCGATCTCCTTGGCCAGCGACATGCCTTCTGGTTTCACTGCCCCGAGGGGATCGTTCCCGCCGATGTATACTCCGAAAGGGAAGAAATCCTTGGGCCCGGGCGGCCGCTCATCCGCTGCCACGCTGGACATTAGCGTCACAAGCAGTCCGATCGTCCACCATCTTGCTCTCTGTTTGCCTATCATTTTCGGGTTATCCTTTTCAACACGGTTATCCCTTACAACAAAGGTTCTTACCCCCCCTGTATCCCCCGCATGCGGGGGGATTATTGCGTGGCGACGTCCTCAGTAGTCAACCCGGCTTGTGTCCCCCCGCTTGCGGGGGGATTATGGGGGGTTTAGCGGAGGTACAGGCACCTCCTGGATTGACTTGGTCGGCAGCGGCTCCCATTGACAATCCTCATCCGGCGGGCCGGCTTCCTGGGAGAACATATGCTCCCAGCGGCGCTTGAACTCCAGACCATTTTTGATGGTAGTATAGCGAAAATTGACGTCGGGCGAACCGGCGAGGGTTACATTCTCATAATGATACATCTCAGCCGCCGGCTGATACCACACTCGCCAGCCCGCGGCGCGCGCCCGATAGCACAAATCAAAATCTTCATACTGCGCCGGATTGAATATCTCATCCAGGCCGCCAATTTGCTGGTAGACTTCCCGTTTCATCAGCCAGCAGGCGCTGATGAGGCACTGCACCTCGCCTGGCTGGTTGAATTCAGAGGCGTCAATGGGCTGGCCCCGACCCCGGTACTGCACCCGACCATTAGGCGAGATAGCCGCCCCGGCGATTTCAATGTCATAGGGCGGGAACGGAAAGACCAACTTGGGCCCGACGATGCCTATATCATTTTCCTGCTCCAGGGCATTCCGCAGAACCTGCAACCAACTGCGGCTGCGCACCGCCGCGTCGTTGTCCATAAACGCGATATATTGCCCTTTGGCCACCTCCAGGGCCTGATTGCGGGCCGTGCAGGCCCCCACATTACGGTCATTGCGCAGCAGCACGAAATTGACTCCCGCCTCATCAGCCAACCCTGGAAACTCATCCGCCAGGTATCCCACTGTCCCATCCTGCGAACCATTATCCACCACCACAATCGCCGCAGGTAGCGGCCGGCTGTGCAGCAGGCTCGCCACACAGAGCCGCGTATACGGCAGTTTGTTGTAACTGATGACGATAATGCTCGCATCAATGTGCTGATTCATGAGGCTGTTCCTTAGCCGGGACCATACTGCTTATGCAGCTTCAAGCACGCATGCGCTATGTCATAGGCCGAAGGTACTACCGCTTCCTCCAGCACCCGGCTGGCCGGTATCGGGACATCGGCGGCGGCCACGCGCTGGGGCGGGGCCTGGAGATAGTCAAAAGTGCTGTCCACGATGCGGGCTACGATCTCTGCACCAATGCCGCCGGTCAGCGGTCCCTCCTCGGCCACCACTACTCGTCCCGTCTTCTGCACTGACTGCGCTACTGTCTCAGTGTCCAGCGGCGAGAGCGTCCGCAGGTCTATTACCTCACAACTCAGGTCTTGCTTCGCCAGCCACTCCGCTGTGCGCAGCGCTTCTTCGGTCATCCGCGAGTAGGCCACAACGGTGAAATCTTCGCCTTCCCGAACCACCTTTGCCTGCCCCAGCGGCACCGTGTAATCATCTTCCGGCACCTCGCCCTGCCGCCCGTACAGCACCTTGCTTTCCACGAATATCACTGGGTCATCGCTGCGGATGGCGCTCTTAAGCATACCCTTGGCATCATAGGCTGTAGCCGGCGCGACTACTATCAGGCCCGGGGTAGCTACCAGATGCCGCTCCAGGCTCTGGGAATGAGTCGGCCCATAGCAGCGCCCCGCTCCGGCGGGCGTACGCACGACCAGCGGCACCTTGGCCTGCTCGCCATACTGGAAGCCGAACTTGGCGGCGTGGTTGATGAGTTGGTCCATGGCCAGAGTAATGAAGTCCATAAACATTATCTCCACCACCGGCCGCAGGCCAGTCAACGCCGCGCCAATAGCCACGCCGGTGAAGCCACCTTCGGCGATCGGGGTATTACGCACCCGCTCCGCGCCAAACTGTTCGGCAAAGCCGGCGGTTATCTTAAAGGCCCCGCCATACTCGGCAATATCCTCGCCGATGAGGATGACGCGCTCATCACGCTCCATCTCCTCGGCCAACGCCGCCCTGATTGCATGCGAGTAGTACATTGGCATAATTAACCCAGGTTCGTCTACAGAAGTCGCGTAGGGCACGTTCTCAACCTGCGTCAGCTTTACTATTGTTATCCACAGGCTGGAAGCCTGTGCCACTGACACCTGTAACCCGCCTACGCGCCTGTGCTCTGTCCCACCAGGGCCTCGCGCAAATCCTCTCCCGTGCAGCGGCCCAACAGCCCAGGCACCACGCCGTGGACGCTGTCCTGGTAGCGGTAGAAGCGCTGGTCTACCAAATCATCTATCGCCGGCAAGCCTGCGGCGAGGTCAAGCCTGACCGAGTCGTCCAGCAAGGCCGCCAGCATGGCATAGATTGACGGTACGCCGGCATCAGCACTGAGAGTAATCTGAGTCGGTGCAAATTGCTGGCGCGCAAACTCCACGGCCCGCAGCAGGTCATACACCCGCATCGCCGCCAGGCTATCGCCGAGGAAGATTGCCTCGCACAGCAGCTTATAGTGAGTCCCGTAAAACCAATCTCTATCATGGGCGTTTGTCCTCCGGGCCAGCAGCGCACCCCAACCGCGTACATCAACTACCAGCACTGACTCTCCCCTACGACAGCGCTCCCGGATCGCGGCTTCCCGGGCGGGAATGTCCTGCGTGCCGTTTTCAAACAGCATAATGACCAGCGACCCACCGTCTTTCGCCGGATAGAGATGACAATGCACCGCCGCGTTGATGATGTCTTCTTCGGACCACCACCAGAGTTTCTCCACCCGCATATCACCGTCATAGGTAGTACCGTATAGCCGAGGGTGGAACTCCACCGGGTGCCTGTCACGATTAACTTGTTCTCGCAGCCACTCGCGCGCGGCAACGATGCGCTGGTTGCCTGCGGGTCGGCTGGCCAGTAGGCTCTTTCGCTCCTCGAGATTCATGTGCCACACGGTCTTGCTTTGGGAATTGTCACCCAACAGTTGCCCAGTCTTGGTACACCACAACTCCTCTTCCGAATGCAACTGAGATTCACTGTAGTCAATATCGTCGGCCGACTTGCCCTGGAGATGCTGGGCAAACCACTCCAGCGCGGCCTTGGCCAAGTTATCAGTGTATCCGTGCAGAGCCGGATCAATGGCACACTGTAGATTGTCAGGGGCATCAAACAACTCATAAACGCGCCGGGCCCGCTCAATTGAGTATTGAGCGCCCTCCAACGGAAAATAGTCATACGCCGCCAAGGCCACCATTACTGGCTTAGGCGCCATCACCGCCAGGTAGTCATCGTGATCGATGCCCGCAGCGGTAGTCCCCGGGAATATCTGTTCACCGTCCTGGGATTGGCCCGTCCACATATAATTACGGCGATGCATAATAAAGGTTGCCGGCACCGCCGCGGCCAGGCGGGGTTCGCCGAGCATGACCATTGAGGTCTGGGTGCCGCCGCCACTGCAACCGGTGGC
>JALGUR010000088.1:9303-11704 GCA_029820565.1 Candidatus Zipacnadia bacterium | reverse complement strand
TGCAGCGAGGGGCTAGTATGATTCATTATCAAGAGCAGTTCGGTCCCCAGTCGTCTCATGCAGTGGGGCAGAATGAATGGCAACTGTGTACGTCGTCAGAGCCTTGCCTCGCCCCGCCGCTGTTCTCCACTTTCGCCGCCTCCTGAGAACCTCCTCTGCACTTCACTTGTCCAAAAGCTTATAACAGTAAATCCAACCCAACCAGCACCCGGCTGAGGTGCAGAAAGTGCAGGACATCGGCCATGACTAACCCCCGCGACCCCCTCGACAGCTTCACCACTGACCCGGCTACCGGGCGTAACGCCTACTGGCTGCAGGGCATCGCGTACGAGATGATGCGCCACGACCTGATTCAGCACCTGGTAGACCTCGTCCGCGATGAGTTCGATCTCACCAACCCCCTCGACGAGGACGACCTAGCACTCAACCGGCATATCCCCCGCGCCACCGTCCGCACCCGCGTTCGCGAGATCGCAGCCGACACCCTCTGGACCGAAGACCTCGAGTTTCTCAACTTACTCTTTCACCCCGAGAAGACTCTCGCCGAATCCGCAGACCAACTGTCCCAGTCTCTATCATCAGAACTGCTCGACACCGTCACCCTCTTGACCGGAGATCCCGAAGCTCTTAACTTACTTTTTCACCCCGAGGAGACTCTCGCCGAATCCGCAGACCAACCCTCCCAGTCTCTATCATCAGAACTGCTCGACGCCATCACCCCACTGATCCCCCAGATCACCAACCTTCTCAGAGACAGCGGCCTTCTCGACACCTTCCCTGACCTAGCTGTAGACATGCTCACCGACCACGTCATCGAAGGCGAACTAAGCTTGCCGCGCCCCCTTCCCTCTTGGTTCGCTCACAATATCCTGGCTTTCCCCCTTGAGGGCGACAGGCTCATTGTCGCGTTGGTCACCCGCTTCACCGACATCGAGCAGGTCATTGACGATCTCCGCGCCAAACACGCCCAGCTCTTCGTCCCGGGCGACCGCGCCACCCATCCCCACAACGCCAAGCGCGACACCTGGCTTATCATCCAATACCACAACATCAAGGATGCCCGCACCACCGACGACGATACCTTCTACGACGACCTTCCAAAGGACCCGGGCAAAAGCAGCCGCCCTACCATCTACGACCAGCTCCTCATACGCTTCGAGGCCAGTCCCTGGAAAGACGACCTCGCGCCCCATGACCTCGACACCCCCGAAGGTCAGACCGGCGCTAAAGATTTCCTCCGCAACATCGTCAGAACCCAGCGCCAGCGCTTCCAACGGATAATGAACAGCGTCGATCACCCTCCTGGCGACCCCGTGTGACGGATAAGCCCACTTAATCGTCACACTCCATTTTTCCGCCCCCTTATACTCCAGCTCAACTAAACACTGGAGTTTTCGATTCTCCAAGGGGTGGTAACAGGAATGATCGACACAGTCCGACTCTTAACCAGGGCACGACCCACAGCCGAGCAGTTGACCTGGTGGAACCGACACGAGACCAATACCCCCGCAGGCAAGTGCCGCATCGAGTACTACTTCAACCCCTCAGCAGACACGGGCATCCCTGTCCGCGCGACCTACCGCCCTGAAAGCATCATCGGACTAAATCTGTTCGTCCTGGAGATGTCTCTACCCCGTATTCTCTTTGGCAGCAACTGGCAACTCGTCCTTGACATAGAGGCCGCTATCACCGCCGCCGACCGCATCATCGCCTCAGTTGACGCGTTTCCTCCACTCCCCTCCGTCGCGCATATGACCGTCTCCCGCCTGGACATCTGTTACAACTACCCCCTGGGCCACCTGCTTCCCCATTACCTCAACGCCCTCGCACGACTCCACTATGCTCGTCGTGATAGCGCTCGTTTCAACACCGAGACGGTCGAGTTTCGCGCTAAATCAGTCAAGTCCAAGTTCTACGATAAACACCGCGAGACCAACGGTGAAGCGCCTGCGGGTCTGCTCAGACACGAAGTCACCCTCCACCGCGCCGGCAAGGTCAAGTGGGCTCTGGGCTTTAAGAGACCCGTTACCCTCCGCGATCTCCACCCTCATATGCTCAAGCAGGTCCTGGACGACGACCTTGACCGACTGGGCATCCGCAATCGCCCCTTCAGAACCAGTCTTAACGCAGCCCAGGCCCTGATCGACAAGTACGGACCCATTCGCGGCCCCCGTATCTACGGAGTGCTGACCATGTATCAGCAATTCGGCCCCGACCAGATCGCAGATATGTTCGGCATAACCCAGCCCACTGTTACCCGCTTGCTTGCCGACGTGCGCAAAGCGAATATGTCGACTGCACTTACCGATACAGAGACTGACCTACCTCCCCTAACCATCACCCTACCCACCGACTTACCGCCCCCCAGCCCCAAAACCTGCACCCAAACTCCTGGTGTTAC
>JALGUR010000088.1:0-9285 GCA_029820565.1 Candidatus Zipacnadia bacterium | reverse complement strand
AACCCCATCCGCGCCCACGGATGATCCTCGCTTGCCACCAACGCTCGCCGCGCCTCCTCCGCACTTAGCACCGCCGGCATCCTCCGCCTTTTCTTCGCTACTACCACGCACTGACAAGGGTTCCTCTCCGCATAGCCATAGCTCACCAGATACCGGAACAACGACGAAATCGCGTAAATCCGTCGGGAGATAGTCGCCGGGCTGTAACCCGACATGGACAGCCAACTCACATACCGCCGTAGCACCTGCGCCGTAAGGGACTCGACGCACGGCTCGATCTCCTCCTGCGCCAGATACCGCAGCAGCGCCGCCACGTCGGAGCCATAGGCTGTCGACGTGGCGGCGCTGCATCCACGCTCATACTCCAAGTAAGTGAAGAACAACTCTGCTGCTGCCTTGATACGCATAGGAAGACACGCTCCCTTGGCCCTTGATGGGCCTAATGATTCGAGGCTGCAGCGTGGGGAAGATTCCGGAGCGTAAGTCCGGCTTATAGCCCCCCCCCAAAGTGGGCCAATAATCCGTGGACTAGTGCCCAGAATCGTGGAAAGTGGGTCTGTAAGCCGAGTTATAGGTTCACTTTCTACCCCATTTGGGGGCCCAAGTGGGTCTACGAGTGGGTAACTGTACCCAGTTGGCCTGCCGACGCTAAGGCAGCAATGATTTGACGTCTATATCCTATTCGCGGTAAGCTGATACACTCCTTCAAGTCATATTATTCGCACACGCCAGCGATCGGCTGCACCCGGACCATGCCGGCACCGATACCAATAATCAATGCAGCACAGGCCTTTCTGGCGTTCTTTCCACTGGCAGAAGCCGCAAGAACCTCGTTAGGTCCCAAAAACCAATCTGGGCAGTTTTGGGACCTCACGAGCCAACAATATCAGCAGCAAGTGCCAGAATATGCAGAGATGATGACTCTTGCAGAAGGAGAAGTCAAGGCTGCCACCGAAAGCCCAGAGACCACGCCATTCCGGCCCTGTAAAGTGCGCAGATTAGTTTGGGGACCGGCTCTGTGCAAATGGTAATCTTGCTTTTACGCTGCACCAATCACACCCAGTTAGTGGCACCTACACTGGCCTCATTCGTACTGAACGACCAGGTGCAGCCGATCGAGGATGATTGGCGGCACGCCGGTCCGTTGGGTGGCACATCGCAGCTCCACCAGATTGCCGCCGTTCTTGACGAAGTTGGGATCCACGTCGAGCTCCACCCGGACCATGGCTGGACTGGCTCCGGTGCTGGTGGTCGGTAGTTAAGTGCGCTGTGTGGCGGCACTGTATTGTACTATCTTCGCCATCGCGCCACTAATGCTTGCACTTCCCGTAGGGTATCAATAATCTCCGCGTTCCGAAGTTCATCCCGTAGCTTGCCATTGAACGACTCCAGGTAACCGTTCTCCCAGGGACTACCTGGCCCGATATACAGAGTTTTCACTCCCAGATTTGCTAGCCACTGCCGCACAACCTTAGCGGTAAACTCCGACCCATTGTCGGAACGAATACAGTCCGGAATGTGCCGCTGGACAAACAACTGGCGCAAGATCCCAAAACCGCCCAGATTCGCTTTGGGACCTTACGGGGATTATGACCGTCAAGAGGGCCCCAAACTCACATTCTGCAGATGAATGCCTGAGCCAGGGAGTAATTCCTGCGTCGGATGGAGAATCTTAACAGTACCAAGAAACCATACGGGCAATTCCGGGTATAATGATTTAATTCCCGCGCTGGCCGCCGTGCTCGCCAGTGGGATTCTGCAACTGCTATATGGGTCTCTGAATTCACAGACGCCAGGAGGAACTAACCATGAGCAGAAAGGACTACCGCGCTATGACAATAGTGGTGCTGACGGTCGCAATGCTTGCCTGTGTTCTGGCCCTTCAACTCCCAGCAATACCGCCAGCACAGGCCGCCGAAGATCACACGCCACTGGAGTACAATATCCCGCCGGTAACTTATCTGGACCCAGCAATGGGCCAGGCCTCCCCGTTCTTTCCCATCGGGTGGTATTCGTTTGGGCCATTGAGCGAAAAGCATCTCAACGAAGTATACGAAAACGGTGCCAACACGGTGCTCTTCGCCGATCTGGGCCTGCACGCCTGGCAAAAAGAGGAAGCTCTCGCTCGCCTCGACCAAGCTCAGAAACTGGGCATGAAAATCATCATCGGCTTGAATAGCGGAGTCGCAGGTGCAGTCGAGTACGGCAAGCCCGAGACCTATGGGCCTATCCCTGATTATGTGGCGGCATTCGAAGACCATCCGGCGCTGCTGGGCTGGCAGCTCGGAGACGAAATGCCGGGCAGTGCGGCGCCGCGCATCAGTGACGCAGTGCGAGTCATCCGCGAGTGTAGCTCGCAGCATCAGACCTGGCAGGTTCACTCGCACATCGAAAGCACCGATGATGTGCGGGCACTGATGGCCCATACCGATGTGTGCACTTACGACGGGTATACTTATCTCAAAGACAGGCCGGTCTTTGCTGATGTGTGCTCCACCAGAATCCTCGCCTGGCAACAGGCCAAGGCTGACCTCATCGCGGCCGAAGGCTGGGCCGGAAACGTGAATGTTACCCAGGCCGTGGGCTGCAAATGCGGGACGGCAGATTTTCGCTTCCCGACCTATGAGGAATACCGCTGGAATGTGTTTTCCGCAATCGCCTCCGCTAGAGCCCGTGGGACGCTCAACTGGATATACTGCTATTGGGATGGGTTCCTCGAGGATGACCCGCAGCCGTTCTTTGACTTTCGCGACGAAGTGGTCAAGCCGGTCAACCTCGAACAGCAGATGATCACCCATGCCATGGAGACAGGCTACAATATCGGGCAGGTGCGGTCCAATCTGGATGAGCTGACTACTGCCGAGATTCCCCCAGCCACCGGCCCGCACTACACGTTCAATAGGGTCGGCCATATCCTGCTCTACGATGACCAGGAGCAGAAGTATTTCCTCATCGTGACCAACAACGAAACTTCGCCGCATACGGTGCTGCTAGAGATCTCTGACCTGCCTGTGCCTCTGGCGTCGTCGACAATCCGCGAACCGCACGACAACAGGGAATTGAAGTTACAAGACGCCGGAGACGGCCTCTACCTGCTTCGGGACAAGCTGGATAATCACGACGTGGGCCTCTATGTCCTGGAGGCTAAATGAGAGCGTCGCTGGAGCAACTGACGCTCCGCAGCGAGAACCGGGGGATCTGTCTTGAAGATCTGACGGGCAGCCGGAGTGCATCAGGCAGACAGCCGCGTGCATCAGACAGCGCCAAGTTTGAACTATAGGAATGAGTGAGAGAAACATCAGCAAGTCGACTCCGAACTCAGCCATCGCCGGCGGCGCCTTCGCGCTCATAGCGTGTCCCGAACTTGAAGTCGGCGTGTGGACGACGCTCGTGTTTCGATACGTGGTGGGCGCCGACGGTCTCCCTCCTCACGCCGTTGTGCGGATCGGCCTGCCCAACACTGCCTGGAGTGAGCCGCTCGTTGCCCTGCCGCGGTACTGGCCCGAGGTCGAAGGGAGTCGCCGAACCTATGCCCCGTTTCGCCGCGTCAATACGACCGTTGACCTCGTGACACGCTCGGCCGCCCGGGGATATCTGCGGTCCTTCACGGCGATGTTCCCGACGGACCTTTACCTTGCCGGGAGCGGAACCTTCGGGGAGAAGGCCAACTGGCGACACTGGATCGACGTCGTGATCGAGGCAGACGCGCTTGCCGAGGGAGACGAGGTCCGCGTCGTCTATGGCGACACGCGCTTCGGCGAGCAGGGGGCGCGCGTGCAGGCGGTTCCCCAGTCGTCCGTGGCCTTCACCGCCTATCTGGATGCTGACGGCAGCGGCCACTTCGTTGAACTGGCCGCAAGCCCCCTGCGGCGACAGGTCTATCCCGGTCCGTCTGCCAAAGCGCGCGTCGTAGTGCCTTCCATTGTGCGACCCGGCGAACCGTTCGCTGCCCGCGTCTCGGTCACCGACGCCTGCGGCAACCGCCCTCGAGGGAAGTTCGCCGGCGCACTCTCGGCTGAAACGCTCGGGGATCTGGATTGGCATGGACAGTTGCCTTTCGGCGGGCACTCCCCGCTCCACGCCCAGGCGCCCGGTATCGCTCTGGACTCAGAGAACGCCACCCTTCGCGTCTCCGTCACGGGAGACCTTCCCGAGAGTCGCAGCAACCCCGCCCAGTGCAGCGCCTCCGGAGATCGCATCTTCTGGGGCGACCTGCACGTCCACTCAATGTATCACGACTACAACGCTGAGGAACGACGTGGACTATGGGCCGATGTTGCACCCGAAGAGTGCTTCGCCTACGCCAGGGAGGTCTCGTTCCTGGACTTTGTCGCCATCACCGATTCCGATCCGAGCCGTCCGGGGTGGGAGCCGACCCAGGCGGCCGTGGATGAACACTACCGCCCCGGTTCCTTTGTGTCCTTTCGCGGGTTCGAAGCAGGTCTGGAGGAAGGGCACCGCCACGTCATCTTCGCCTCCGGCGGCGTCGAGCCCCAGTACCCGCCTGATTTCGACTGGTCCTTCCCCGGCCTCCACGACGCATTTCGCGGCCGTGACGATGTGCTCATGATCCCGCATCACACCAAGGCGTTCATGAACTGGGATCATCACGACCCGGACCTCGAGCCCGTCGTCGAAGTGTACTCGTCCTGGGGCTCCTCCGAGGAGCCTGGAAGCGACCTGTGGGAGAAAATGTCCGTCCCCGGCGCAACCGTTCGTGATGCTTTGAACCGCGGCTTTCGGCTGGGAATGGTTGCCGGCGGGGATATCTGCCCGTGGCCCGGACGCTCGCACCCGGGCACCGTTCACGGGCTCGCGCCGTACGCGGGCGGACTGACAGCGGTCTTTGCCGAGGAACTCTCGCGCGAAGCCGTCTTCGAAGCCCTTCGCTCGCGCCGCTGCTACGCCACGACGGGCGCGCGGATCATCCTGAGGTTCGACGTCTGCGGAACACCGATGGGCGCGACCGTGCGCCTAACCTCCCCCGACGAGCCCCGACATGTCGCCGTAAGCGTGATCGGGACGTACCGAATTGATCGCGTCGACATTCTCAAGAACTGTGAAATGCTGTGGTCCAAGAAGGCCGAAGACGAGCGGTTGGAGTGGTGCGTCACCGATGACTCCCGCTGTGAGCCGAGCGACTTCTACTATCTCCGCGTCTTCCAAGCCGACGGCGCTCGCGCCTGGTCCTCCCCGATATGGATGGAGATTGGCTGAGTATGAGGAGCAACTTGATCAGCTTCTCCAGGAGCGTTGCAAGGTTGCAGATCTGTGGGGTGGGTAGCTGCAACGTCTGCCCCATCGCTTCCAGCACGACCCCCAGCTTCAGGGTCTGAGCCAGTGCCCAACTGACCACGTAGCGCGAGTGCCAGTCCAGCACCGCAAGCGGATAGGGGTGGAGTATCGCGTCGGTCGGCTGGTAGGGCTGGGAATGCGACAGAGCAGATACTTCGGACGGATGAACACGGAATTTCAGGCACTGATGGCCGCGACAGTGGCCAACCTGACGCTGGTGGCGAGCTGGAGGGGTCCAGAGGGTGGGTTTTGTGGCTTTTTGCGCCGGCTTTTCGCCAGGCTTTGGCCCCTGGCGGCTTCTGTAGCCCTTGTCGCGGCTTCCAGGTCCATGGTTTCGAAGAACTCCAGAACGAGATAGGTTGAGCAGAAGCACGGGCTTATAGGCAGATGCCGATAGAGTATTCAGTCCGGTACAGTTTGACTATTCCATATATGATTCCACGAGCACGACCGCGAAAGGTCGGGAAAGAGACACCGTTCTGGCACGGGCGAGGCGATTTCAGCACGTGCTTGATCCCGGCTGACGTACCCCCATGAATGATACGAACTGTTATGTTAATCCCAGGGCCCCCGGAGTACCTCTTACCTTGGCAGCTATCATTGTGCTGGAAGTAATTGCGGGTTCAACCGACACGCCGCTGCCATGCTGCGTCAATCCCGAGGTATAAGCAGACCAGCGACAGCCTCAACTGCCTTGCACGGGCCTGATTATTGACAACCACATAGGGAAGTGATATAATATTAGACCATTCGAATATACTAATACTGCGGTCGCCGGGCAGTTTCCATTGCTGCCGCTGAGTCAGGCAGGCCAAGACTAATGAGTCATGCAGCAGAGCATAGAGCGATCAAGCAAATTTCGATATGTGGCAGAGCTGGCAGCGTAGGCCTGCCTGATAACACCCTTATTATTGAAACCAATGCGCGACAGACGTCTGATCGGTAATAAAGATGGCCACGGAGATGACTCCCGGGCCAGAAAGTAAGGTAAGGGTTGGTTATATGAACCAAATTAGTCCAGATTACGAGCGCGTCGCCCGGATTTTCAAGGCGCTGGGGCACCCGACGAGATTAGGCATTCTCGCCAAAATACTCAGCGAGGAATTCTGTGTCACGGATCTCCACGAGCATCTGGAGCGTAGCCAGGCCAACATCTCTCAGCACCTGGCGGTGCTACGCGACCGCGGCCTCGCTATTCCCGAGCGCCGAGGCAACAAGGTTTGTTACCGGCTGGCCGATGAGCGCCTCAGCCAGATAATCGATTTGGCTGCCGAGATTGCCGAGGCCGTGAAGTGATCCACTTCCTGGAGGCTTATAAAGCATTTCCGTCTTATGAACTCAATCCTGCTTTCTAATAGTCAGAAAGGAAAATAGGAATAAGGTTAAAATGGCAGAAAGCCCTATTGAATACTATCTGAAAAAACTGGAGGAGTACAGGACTGAAGATTTGGATCTGTCCAAGCCCGATATGGCAAACGAATTAGGTATTCCTTTTGAAACCCACAGAAATTGGTATCGCAGAACAAAAAAAAGGAGTAATCTTTCTGTCAAGTATGCTAGATGGATAAAGGCATTTATTGAGTCTCGGAAAATTATTTCGGCCAATATATGGATAGAGGAAGATGGACCACGCTTCTTGAATAGAATAGGCGTTAAGAAAGGCCAAACAGTAATGGACTTTGGAAGCGGGAATGGTGATTACACTCTAATTCTCGCCCAGGCAGTCGGAGAATAAGGGGAAGTCTATGCCGTAGATAAAAGTAAAGAGACATTGGCTGAATTGATGGGAAGAGCTTATGGACGAGGTTTTAGGAATATAGAAGGCATTGTAGCTAACGGAAGAGAAACCCCAGTAAAAATACCCTTGCCGGATGAGTCAGTAGATGTAGGCTGGTTCTCTGATGTTTTACATGATGGGTATTTTGAGCAAGATGAGCAGAAGGAGAAACTGTTACGGGATGTTCGCAGAGCATTGAAAGAAGATGGCTTTATAGCTGTTCATCCTGTGCATATGGAAAAGGAGAGGCTCAAGGGGATAATCCGAACTGCAGGATTTTATTTAGAAGAAGAATATCAAGAAGTGGTTCTCTTTCACGGCAACGAATTTCATGAAGGTCAGATATTTAAATTTGGGAAGCATGCAAAACATGACACCTGAAGAAGTTATCACTTCTCTTTTATTCGCCGAGATTGTGCTTACCAAGCCCGGCAGCCCACAAATCTCGAAGAACTCCGCCTAGCGATTGAGGTGAATTCCATGGAGTTGTTGGTTGCTTTCAGCACTTACGACGGCGAGAACCTAGTGTTGCGTACCTCAGATAATATGTTATAATAATGGCATCCAAGGAGAGATGCCATTATGAGTCGTCCGCGTAGAGCCCTGGAACTGACTGATAAAGAACGTAGGACTTTGCAAATGTGGGTGAATGCCGGCAAGACCGAGAATCGGATGGTCAAACGGGCCCAGACAATCCTGCTTGCCACTTCGGAGTTGTCTTGGGATGAGATCTGCGCTCAGACAGCTCTGAGCCGGAACAACAGTCTCAAGTGGGTACGTCGTTTTCGCGCCGAAGGCTTGGATGGTTTGCAGGACAGGCCGCGGGCGGGTAGACCGGCCCGGTATTCGGCAGAGCAGAAAGTGGCCGTCATGGCCCTGGCCTGCCGGCCGCCTCCCCCAGGCTATAGCAGTTGGAGTCAGCGTCACCTGGCCGCGGTAACAGGAGTTAGCAAAAGCACGGTCAATCGGATTCTGGGAGAAGCCAAGATCAAGCCGCACAAGATCGCCTACTGGTGTGGGAAGAGCCCTGATCCGGAGTTTGCAGCCAAGCAGGCCCAGATCATCGGGCTGTACATGGATCCGCCGGACAATGCCCTGGTGTTGGCTGTGGATGAGAAGTCGCAGATTCAGGCCCTGGACCGCTCGCAGCCCGAGCTGCCGCTTGCGCCACAGCTGCCGCGGCGGCAGACGGCTACTTACACTCGCCATGGCACGGTCTGTCTGCTGGCTGCTTTGGCAGTCCACCAAGGGCACGTTGATGGCCGCTGTGTTCAGAGACATACCCACCAGGAGTTTTTGGCCTTTCTCAAGTATCTGTACCGCAAGTATCCCTACAAGCAGATACACCTGATCTGTGACAACTTCAGCGCCCACAAGCACGCGGCGGTCAAGCAATGGGTTTGCCAAAGGCGACGACTCACTGTCCACTTTACGCCGACCTATGCTTGCTGGCTGAATCAAGTTGAGATCTGGTTCAATATCTTCAGCCGCCAGGTCACCAAAGGCGGCGTGTGGCAGTCCAAGCAACAGTTAGTCCAGCAGATCATGTACTACATCAAAGACTACAACGAGAACCGGGCGAGGCCATTCAACTGGACCTACACCGGCAAGCCGTTGGTAGCGTAACATGCAGAATCATTATTAACGGGACACGACACTAGTAACAGATGACCATGCAGGCATGGCGAAGTATTTCGACGTGTACCAGTTCACCGACGGTGAGGCGGAATTCGTTGAGCGCCGGGAGAACTCAAAGTACGCCGGTGACGAGAGCATGAAGCATGGCGACCCCAAGAAGGCCGATAAGTCGCTGAGCGGACTTGGCAACGCCCAGGTATGGGCGAACAGGCGGTTTGGCCCCAACCTGCCGCGGTTGCTGAAGAAGTTGCTGTGTGTCGTGGTCAGGGTTGATAGCATATCCGAGGTCATTGACCTGATCCAGGCTAATTGGGATGCGGTAGTCAAGGAATGTGCTAAGGGCGAGGATAGAAAACACCTTGTCCTCAAACCCGAATAGAAACGAAACTGAGCCGAAGCGCTAAGCAAATAGAATAAGAAAGGAAGTCTATGGATGGAAAGACGCAGACTAGGCAGAACTGGCCTAGCAGCCTGTCGGAGAACGGGCTTAATGTTGGTGTTAGATGCCAGCAGCACGGTTTTTTGGAGCCGGATGCAGGGAAATGATG
This sequence comes from Candidatus Zipacnadia bacterium, assembly GCA_029820565.1. Classification (GTDB taxonomy): domain Bacteria; phylum Armatimonadota; class Zipacnadia; order Zipacnadales; family Zipacnadaceae; genus JALGTV01. Next base: position 27 of record JALGUR010000088.1, on the reverse strand, counting down.
ATCTGATCGAGCGATTCGGTTGCACTT
>JALGUR010000021.1 GCA_029820565.1 Candidatus Zipacnadia bacterium | reverse complement strand
CCCATTAAAGTGGTACGCGAGCTGGGTTCAGAACGTCGTGAGACAGTTCGGTCCCTATCCTCCGCGGGCGTTGGAGACTTGTGGGAATCTGCCTCCAGTACGAGAGGACCGAGGCGGACAGACCTAGGGTGTACCAGTTGTCACGCCAGTGGCACGTGCTGGGTAGCCAAGTCTGGCCGGGATAAGCGCTGAAAGCATCTAAGCGCGAAGCCCACCCCGAGATTAGGTCTCCTCGAGAGTTAATCTGTAAGGCCCCTGGGAGACTACCAGGTTGATAGGCCGGAAGTGTAAGGCCAGCAATGGCTTCAGCTTACCGGTACTAATAGGCCGAGCGCTTGATCGCACTTCAGACCTCCGGCTCTGGTTTGAACCTAATGCATCCTACACCGCTTTGCAGTTATCAAGGTGCGCTGTGACAATGCCGTAGGAGCGGCATCCTTGCCGCGACCTGGCGTTTGGAGGGGCCGCGGCGAGCGTAGCGAGGCCGGCCCACAAGTTGGTTAGCCGTTGTTGTTTGTCTTGGAACCTGTCGCTATACCTGTCGTTCCGCCTGCAGTTACGCCTGTTGTTTTTGGCCGTTTGCCGTATCCTGAATGCTGAACCCTGACAACTGAAATCTGTCCGTTTTTCCCGGTGATATTAGCGGAGGGGCCACACCCGGACCCATTCCGAACCCGGTAGTTAAGCCCTCCTGCGCCGATGGTACTGCACGGGCGACTGTGTGGGAGAGTAGGTCATCGCCGGGAATTTGTCTTTTAGTGGGGCTCCTGGTATAATGCCAGCAGCCCCACTGCGCATTATGGTAGGATAACATAGAACAGTCTACCTGCCTTCGTCACCGTTCGTTTCGGCAGGACGGGCGTCTCGCCCGTCGCTTGCGAAGCGGTTTTTGGGACAGGCGAGACGCCTGTCCTACCGGGATGAGGTCGGTCGGGGCTGGAAGCCCCTCCTACGGCATAGTAGAGACTTCAATAAAAGCAGGACTAACCGATTATCCTGCACGGGTGACTGTGTGGGAGAGTAGGCCGTCGCCGGGAATTTTTGCTTCTGCCGCCCCTATCGTTGTAGGCCCCACATGCACGTTGCTTGCCATCGTGGCGTAAATAAGTAATAGTAGCAGGAAGGCAAATCGGCGAGAGTGGGGAATTTGCCTGCAATGACAGATGGCTGTCACAAAGGAGGCGCGGTAAAATGGAAGTTACTCTAAGAGCAGGTACTCTTACGCTCACGGGGCTGGCACTGATAGTAGGGACGGCAGGTTGCCTGTGGGGCAATGGTGAGGAGGCAATCGGACCACCGGCGCCAGCGCCGCTGCGCCACATACGCGAGTTGCCGCCGCAGGCCGACCGGCATCTGACCATTGTGGCTGACCAGGACCGGGGGCCGGTGTGGCTGCTCACTGGCTTTCTGCACGGTCTACACTATAGTGGCAAAACTGTCCCGGACCACCTTATCCGCCGTATCAAGACGCAATATTGGCGCAGCTCCTTATGGAGCAGTCACAGTCCTCCTGAGTGGCGTGAGGCCTTCTTCCACATAATTGATGACCTGGGCATCCCGTTTTGTGATGTGTTGTCCGACGAATGCTGGTATGAGCTGCCGGGCGGTGACCCGCCCCGGCCGTGGGAAGATTTTGACGCCTACTATGAATTCGTCTACAACTTAGTCACCAAATTCAAGCGCGAGGGCCATAGCATCCGCTATTGGGAGGTATGGAACGAACCGCACGTAGCTGGACCCTTCTGGCACGAGACGCCGGAGCTATTCTTTGAGACTTTCAAAGTCGCCCATGATGCCATACGGGCGGCGGATCCCCAGGCCTGGGTAGGCGGGTCCGCTTGGGCCGCATTTCCCTTCCCTTACTTCGCTGGGGCGGTCGACCTTAACATCACTGAACCACCTTCAGTGGCCCAAGATCTACGCGACTGCATGTATCGGGGCAGATATAACAAACTGGTGCGCGACCTCGCCGAAGATCAGGACTGCATGCGACTATTTCGCCGCCCTGAACCCTTGTACCCCGCCCCTGAGAGTTTCGTCTCTTTTGTGGACTTTCTGTGCTACTGCCAACAGCACAATATCCAACTGGACTTTTTGGTATGGCACTCGAACAATGCCCGGCCGGAGCTTATTCCGGAGCAGGCCGCAGTGGCGCGCAAGTTAGTTGGAGAGGAGTTTGCCGACCTGGGGATCAAAGAGTATCATATCAACGAGTGGGGAAGGTATGACATAGGCCCGGGGACCCAGGTAGCGTTCTTCTACTATTTGGACCAGGCCGGCATCACCCGCGCTGCCAAGGCTGTCTATGGCCCGTGGTATTTGGATGGTATTCTGGCCGATCCCACCACTACTAAGACAGCTTATTGGGCCTGGGCAGCCTATGCTGATGGGGTAGGGGTGCGGCTTGTTACCCGCACCGATGACAAACGCCTGGTGGCCCTGGCCAGTCGCGGCGAGCACGGCACAGTGCGAGTGGTAATTGGTCGGGCGAAGGACCCGTCGGGGCCGCGGCCTCCGGTGAAGGCCAGAGTTATGTTCCGAGGCCTGCCATTCAAGGGCCCTACAGCCGAGGTTACGATTCTGCATCTGCCCAGTGAAGACCGGCCGTTTGCTGAGGAGGAGTTGACTGAGCGTACCTACACTGAAGAAGTCAGCGTGGTGGGCCGCAGCGCCTCACTAATCCTGCCCAGTGTTGAAGAAGACGAGGTGTACTCTCTGACCCTGCGGTAGGAGCGGCATTCTTGCCGCGATGAGTATCGGGGCTGGAAGCCCCTGCTACGGTAGACTAAAGAATCACGTCCAGCACAACCCAATAACGGCGGACGGATGCACTTTGACTTCGCTCAGTACACTCGCCCCTACAGACGGGCCCGGAGTAGGTCATCGCCGGGAATTTGTCTTTTAGTGGGGCTGCTGGTATAATACCAACAGTCCCACTGCGTATTATGGTAGGAGCGACATTCGTGTCGCGACTAGGAGGGAGGCTGAAACGTGGAAGTTGAACCTCTACTTCAAGAACTCAAGCAGCGTCTGCAGGAGTTATATGGCGAGCGGCTCAAAGGGCTATATCTGTTCGGTTCCCACGCCCGCGGGGAGGCCTGCGAGGACTCCGACATTGACGTGGCCGTGGTACTGGACGACTTTGAGTCGGTGGGCGGGGAGATTAGGCGAACCAGCGAGATAGTCGGTGACCTCAGCCTGCGTTACGACTGTGTGCTCGCCCTGGTGCCGATTCGTGAGGCCGACTGGCGCCAGCGCCACAGCACGCTGCTTTGGAATCTGCACCGCGAGGGAGTGCCGGTGTGAGGAACGAGGAGACAAACGCGCTACTGAACAAAGCACGGGAGAGTATCCAAGCTGCTCATTTGCTTCACGAAGGTGGCTTCTACGACATTGCCGTATCCCGTGCCTACTACGCTATGTTCTACTGCGCAAGTGCTCTTCTGATAGAACCTGGGCAGAGCTTCGCCAAGCACAGCGCAGTTATCGCCGCCTTTGGGAAAGAGTTTGCGAAAACCAAGAAACTCGATCCTCAACTACACCGCCACTTGCTTGACGCTTTCCGAATGAGGCAAACAGCGGACTATGACCACTACGCCGAGATTTCGGTTGAGGATGCCCAGGAGCAAATTGGCCGGGCTGAAGAGTTCTTAGGGGTAGTCGAAACCTATCTGAGTGGCTCTACTACTGCCTCTTCTTCCTCCTCCGAACCCGGTCGTTAAGCCCTCCTGCGCCGATGGTACTGCCCGGGCGACTGTGTGGGAGAGTAGGCCGTCGCCGGGAATTTTTGCTTTTTAGTGGGGCTGCTGGTATAATACCAGCAGCCTTCACTATTTTTGGGGCCAGGAGAGGAGGTTTAGATACGAGTGCTGATGAGACCGTGCAACGTATGCGCCAGCGGGCGCATCAGATTTGTGAGCGTCTGAAGCAAGAATATCCTGACGCCGCTACTGCTCTGAACTGGAGCAATCCCCTGCAACTGTTAGTGGCGACGATTCTATCGGCTCAGTGTACTGACGAACGGGTCAATCAGGTTACCGAGAAGTTATTCAATAAGTACCCAACTGCTCAGGACTATGCCGAGGCAACGCGCGAGGAACTGGAACAGGACATCCGCTCCACAGGCTTCTATCGGCGTAAGGCCAAGAGTTTGCAAGAAATGGCCGGAATGATTGTGGAGCAGTTCGCCGGTCAGGTCCCCGACAATATAGAAGATATGGTCAAACTACCGGGCGTCGCCAGGAAGACCGCGAATGTGGTCCTGAACGAGACAGTACACTCAGATGGGACCTATGAAGGGATCGTAGTGGATACCCATGTCAAGCGTGTAGCGTATCGTCTGGGTCTGACCAACGAGAAGAATCCGGACAAAATAGAGCAGGATCTTATGGCTCTTTTCGCCCGCGAGGACTGGCGGGAGATAGGTAATAGTCTGGTACTGTTAGGCCGGCACTGGTGCATGGCCCGCAAGCCAGACCACAGACAGTGTCCTCTCAACGACCTCTGTCCCAAACGGGGATGAGACTTCAAATCTGCCCTCCTACGTTTGTCGGAACTGTACATTCCAATGTACTATCGGCTGCTCCACAGCGCTGGCGGCCCTTGAGGAAATTGCAGGCGATATAGAATCATCCCCGGGCACCGCCGAGCAGGGAAAAATCTACTTGTGTGGAAATAGTAATCATGGTCAGGCCACATCTGGTGTCGTAAGTAGGCGTTTACCATCATTTGGCCTTTACCACTTCTTAGGCTTTAGTGAGGCGGAGGGTCATTACCATAGGGACCTTGCCGTTGTGTGGAACTAAGTAGGTGGCTGCGGTGTCAATAAGTACAAATGGGGTGACTTGTCGGCTCACAGATATAACACCTGAGGATGGTTAGAGACAGGGTAGGTAGGTGTCTACAGGGTGCTGGACCGCCGTTCGGACAAAGAAATCTTAAGAGAAATCCGGGAGCGCAAAGAGGGTTCCGTTGCGGGTCTGTTTGCCAGAACGCGGCGGCTGGTTTCCCTCTCCGCGCTCTCCACTCATGTCATCGAAGCGGCATTGGTTGCACTCATCATCGCTATTGTGGCTTCCTGGATGATCTCTACGTTCGTGCGGGCGCGGCAAACCGCGCGCATTACCACCTGCCTGGAAAATCTTAATCAAATCGGTTACGCCATCCAACTGTATCACTTAGATTATGATGCCTACCCCCCGTCAGAGTCCTGGTATGATGCACTGCGCGCTCGTCTCGGTCCGCTCAAACCCTCGGCAGATCCCCTTAAATGTGGGGCCGATAACACCGCCGACGCGGTTTCATATCACTACTTGGCTCGATCACTTCTCCCTTACGACCAACAGACTAAGTCTCCGTGTACTATTGCGCTGGTGGTTGATGAGACCTACCATGCCAATAAGGCAACGGTTCTATGGTATGACTATCATCAAACTGCGATAAGCAAAGCCCAATGGGTCCACACGCGCTCCGCAGTGCTTGGGATTCGCCGCGACACTACCCATCCCGACCGCTTCCGCTACATTCCGAAGGGCTCTGTACCTACCACTGCCAGCCCTAATGAGTCTGATTGATTTCGCCTGCGTTATGATGCGACGCGGCCCCCACCGCTGCTTTAAGCCCAAGGCTAACCGCCTTAAGTACTGTGCGGCGCTGGTCCTATGCGCCAAACGGGAAACCACGGCGAAACGACAAGGTAGGCAGGAATAATTGTATAAAAGGGGAATATATAGTTTGACGGCGTCGACAATCGCACGGGAGGTAGGACTATGGCAGACTTAGGCAATTTACTGACGGCAATGGTTACACCTTTTGATGACGATTTGCGGGTGGATTATGACCGAGCGGCGCAGTTGGCGATCAGACTGATAGAGCAGGGCAATGATGGGCTGGTGGTTACCGGCACTACTGGTGAGTCGCCCACTTTGACTGACGAAGAGAAGTTGCAACTATACCGGGTGCTTAAAGAAGCGGTGGGTGATGCCATCGTCATTGCTGGGACAGGCAGCAATGACCACGAGCATACCGTGGAATTGACCCAGGCGGCCAGCCAGACAGGGGTGGATGGGATTATGTTAGTGGGGCCCTATTATAACAAACCTTCTCAGGAGGGCTTTTACCAGCATTTCTCGCGCGCGGCGACAGTAACAGACCTGCCGATTATCATCTACAATGTGCCGGGTCGCACTGGTAAGAATATTGAAGCCGATACTGTAGTGCGGCTGGCGCAGAATGTCAGTAACATCGTGGCGGTCAAGGAAGCCAGCGGAGACATCAAGCAGATTAGCCAAATCTGTGCCCATAAACCCGAGGATTTTGCCGTTTATTCGGGTGATGACGGTATGACATTGCCCATTCTGGCCGTAGGGGGAGTGGGAGTGATAAGCGTGGTGGCCCATGTAGCGTCTGCTGATATGGCTGAGATGATCGCTGCCTTTCATCGTAGAGATACCGAGCGAGCTTGGCAGTTGCACCACCGGCTGCTGCCGTTGTTTGACGCGGCCTTTTTGCCCTCGGGCAACCCGCCGTGCATAAAGCGTGCCGTGCAGATTTGCGGCTTTGACTGCGGCGGACTGCGCCTGCCGCTGGTGGAAGCCAGCGAGCGGGATACCCAAATCATTCGGCAGGTCTGCGAAGACTTAGGTTTGACCTAAACGGGTTTTAGTCAATCCGGGGGAAGGGAGAGCGATGCTGGAGGAGATTGCCCAGCAGGTTCGGGCATGCACACGATGTGCGCTGGCTGAAAGTCGGACCAATGCCGTTGCCGGTGAAGGGTCGGCTGATGCGCAGATAATGTTCATCGGCGAAGCCCCGGGAGCGGCTGAGGACCGGATGGGGCGACCGTTTGTGGGTCCGGCCGGGAAACTGCTTGATAAACTGCTGCTCCAGGTCGGGATACGCCGCCCGGAGATTTACATCACCAACATCCTCAAGTGCCGTCCGCCGGGCAATCGTGACCCCCGCGCCGAGGAAGTGCGGGCCTGTCGTGACTACTTAGATGGGCAGATTGCTGTGCTGAATCCCCAGATAATCTGTCTGTTAGGTCGGCCGGCTACCCAGGCTCTTTTAGACCCTCAAGCCTCTATCAGTAAAGTTCACGGTCAGGGCTTCGAGCGCGAAGGGATATTGTATGTGCCCATCTATCACCCTGCCGCCGCCCTGCACAACGACCGGCTCCACCCCACGCTGATAGAAGATTTCACGTGCCTCAAGCATTTACTCCAGCAGCGCCTACAAGGCTGACCATCCGTGCGCCGTCGTTACGCCTTTTAGTATTTGGTCACTGGGCCAGCGTTGACAATTGACCTCCCTGAATCTATACTCAAAATAAGAACGGTAGCAGGAGGCAATACTATGGCAAATCTGGCCTTTCGCTCAATAATAGTGTTAGGGATTCTATTTGGCCTATTGTTTGCGGTGCTGACGGCTGTGTTGTACTTTCTGCATGCACCGGTGTGGTTGGCGCTAATAGTGGCAATAGGATTCATGGGTCTTCAATATCTTATCAGCCCTTGGATTATTCAGTGGATATACAAAATCAACTGGCAGCCGCCGGATAATGTGGACAAGGGCATCGCCACCTTGATTCGTTCAGTCTGTCACGAGCGTGGGCTGCGCGAGCCGCGGTTTGGGGTCATTGAGGACGGCAATCCCAATGCCTTCACCTTCGGCCATTATCCCGGCAACGCCCGCGTGGTCATTACCCGGGGCATTCTGGACCTGTGTGATGAGAACGAGAGGCGGGCGGTGGTCGCCCATGAACTTGGCCATATCGTTCACTGGGACTTCGTGGTGATGACGGTCGCGGCCACCATCCCGCTGGTGCTGTATTATATTTATAGATTCGGCCTGTACAGCAGCCGGGGCCGGAGCCGGGGGAAGGGCGGTGGGGCAGTAGTATTGGTCGCTATCGGCGCCTTTATTGCCTATATCATCAGTCAGTATGTGGTGATGTTTCTATCACGGGTGCGCGAGTATTATGCTGATCAGTATTCAGCAACCACTACGCGCAATCCCAACTCGCTGGCCACCGCGCTGGTCAAAATTGCCTACGGGTTGGCTCGTGCCCCTAAGGAGCAGCAGGACGAACAATCCGGCCGCCGCCGGACAGTGGCCGCGGCAGCCGGGGGAGGAAAGATGTTAGGCATATTTGACCCCGGCTTTGGTGCTTCCTTAGCCCTGGCTGCGGCTGGCGGCTATTCAGCCCGCACTGCCACTTATGACCAGCAGACGACTGTCAATGCTATGCGCTGGGACCTGTTCAACCCCTGGGCCCTCATCTGCGAGATCGGTTCCAGCCATCCCCTGCCAGCTAAACGGCTGAAGGCTCTGGACCGGCTGGCCGAGCAAATGGGTCAGCGGCCTGCCTATGACTTGCCCGATGAGAAGCCCGAGAGTTATTGGGATGAGTTCTTCATTGATGTCTTTATGAACTATCTGCCTCTCTGGGGCTTGCTGGGCGGGATTGCCGCCGCGATTGCTCTGGGAGCCGGAGGTCAGATAGTAGCCGGTATTGGCTGCGCTGTCCTGGGCCTGGGCGTGGGACTGCTTGCCCGGACCTTATTCGCCTATCCCAAGCGGCATTTTCCCGAGGCCCAGGTGGCTCCACTGGTCGGCGAAATAAAGGTCTCCAAGATTAGATGTGTGCCGGCCACATTGCGGGGCAAAATCATCGGCCGGGGTATTCCGGGCTTGTACTGGAGCGAGGACCTGGTGCTCCAGGACGATACCGGCTTTATGGTGATGGACTATCGCCAGCCGCTGGGTATGCTTGAATTCCTCTTCGGCCTGTTTCGCGCCGAGAGCTTTGTTGGTCAACAGGTTACCGCCAAAGGCTGGTATCGGCGCTTTCCCCGGCCCTACCTGGAACTGTGGCAAGTTCACCTCCCCGACGGCACCATCCACACCTGCCACAACTGGGCCGTGACCTTCTACGGCAGCCTGCTATTGACCATAATCGGCCTCCTGGTGGCCCTGGGCGGGCTGATTGTGGCGGCCTGATGGCAAGTGCCGGTTAGATAGTTCCCGGCGGCGAACTATGAATGATTAAAAACTCACAAGGAGGTACTGACATGAACGTATTTTGGATTATGCTGGATTCGTTGCGCCGTGACCACGTAGGCGCGTACGGATCAGAGGTGTGCCAGACTCCCAATCTGGACGCATTTGCCGAGGAGGCAGTTTTGTTTGACAATGCCTATCCTGAGGCCTTGCCTACTATTCCGGTGCGGACCGCTATGGTCACCGGATGCCGCACACTGCAGGGCAGGCCATGGCAACCACTGGTTGACGAAGACGTTACCGCCGCGGAGATTCTCTCTTGCCACGGATATACCAGTGTTATGATCACCGATACGTACCATATGGCCAAGCCCAGTATGAATTTCCACCGGGGCTTTGATTCCTTCCAATTCATCCGGGGCCAAGAGGGAGATTGCTTTGAACTTGTGCCCCATGATAAGAACTTGGATGATTACGCTCATCCCCAGCAGTCGGCACGCAAGCGTCAGGTAGTTGATAATTTCCTGCGCAATACCCAGCACTGGGAGTCCGAGGAGGATACCTTCCCGGCGCAAGTTTTCCAAGAAGCGGCGCGAATGGCCGAAGGTCTAAAGGACCAGGACAAACTCTTTTTCTGGGTTGACTCGTTTGACCCGCACGAGCCGTGGAACCCGCCGGCCCCTTATGACACTATGTACACTAATCCGGACTACGAGGGTAAGCGGCTCATTGATGCTAACTATGGGAGTGTGGACTATTTGTCTACTGATGAACTGGCGTACTTGAAGGGAATGTATGCCGGCGAAGTCACCCTGGTTGACCGCTGGTTCGGCCATTTCGTAGACACATTGCGCTCCACCGGCTTGATTGACCGGTCAATTGTCATTATTCTGGCGGATCACGGCCACCCGCACGGTGACCACGGTACGATTATGAAAACGCCGCCCAATATGTACAACGAACTGCTGCGTATTCCCCTAATGATCCGTCTACCCCAGGCCGAATATGCCGGAGAGAGGGTGGCGCCTCTGGTCCAAACTGATGATCTGCTTCCGACGACTCTGGAACTGATTGGTTTAGAACACGAGGCAGTTTGTATGACCGGTAAGTCGGCCTGGAAACTGGTCACCGGTGAAGTGGACAAACTGCGTGATGTAGTAATCACCGGCTACCACAAAACGCCGGTCCGTTGCATCCGCGACGAGCAGTGGTCACTGGTGGTAAACCCTGATGCCCCGTGCGAACTGTATGACCTGGTCAACGACCCGGCCGAGCAGAACAGTTTGTATGACGAGCGCCAGGACATCGCCCAGCGCCTGCTTAAGCACCTGGGCTATTTCAGTTACACGAAACTGCCAACGGCGGCATACGAGACAGTCCAGGAGAGTTATGAGTGGGCCCACACATCAATTCAATAGGCTGGTTGTTTGATATGAAATAACGTCGGCATAACTGTCCAAAGAAACTGCCGCGAAGAGAGTAGCAACGTGCCAACCAAAGGGTACCAGCCATCTGACCCGCCCAATATTAATATTGTCTTGATTCACTGCCATGATCTGGGGCAGTATCTGGGGTGTTACGGGGCGCCGCTGTCCACGGCTCATCTGGATAATCTCGCTGCCCAGGGCGTCAGGTTCACGCGGTATGCCTGTACTGCCGCCCAGTGCTCGCCCAGCCGGGGCAGCATTATGACCGGCCGCTACCCCCACCAGAATGGGCTGATGGGCCTGGCCCATATTGGCTGGGAACTCAATGATGACGAAGTCACCCTGCCGATGTATCTTAATGAGGCTGGCTACAGCACCTGGTTGTTTGGCGAACAACATGAGACCTCTGGCGACCATCCTGAGCGGCTCGGTTACCGGAACTTATGGGTGGAGAGTAGTAAAGCGCGGGAAGTGAGCCAGAAGGCCACAGGCTTTCTCAAACGAATGTCTCATGATAACAGCCAGCAGCCATTCTTCGCTTCCATAGGTTTCTCTGAGCCTCATCGCCCCTACAATGCCCCCGGCTATGCAGCCGACGATCCAGCAGCAGTCCAGCCGCCTCCTTACCTGCCTGACCGGCCCGGGATCCGCGAGGACCTCGCCGGTCTGCACGGGCTTATTGGGACGGTTGATGAGGCCGCCGGCCGAATTGTCCAGGCGGTGGACGATGTGGGGTTGGCTGATAATACACTGGTCATATTCACCACTGATCACGGGATTGCTATGCCTCGGGCCAAGGGAACCTGCTATGATCCGGGCATTATGACGGCGCTGATTATGCGCCTGCCGGGACTATGCGAGGGCGGCAAAGAATACCATCAACTTCTGAGCAACGTGGACCTGCTGCCTACGCTGCTGGAACTGACTAGGCAGGACATCCCTGAGCGCGTCGCGGGAAGAAGTTTCCTGCCGCTGCCTACCGGCGGCGATTACCAGCCCCGCGACCACATATTTGCGGAGATGACCTGGCACGACAAGTACAATCCAATGCGGGCCATTCGCACCGAGAAATACAAGTACATACGAAATTTCGGCGACCGCCCGCTGGTGTACTTGCCTTTGGATATCTATGAGGGACGGGCGGGGGAGGAGACGCGCGAAGAGTATTATGCCACCCGCCGGCCTCAAGAGGAGTTGTACGACATAGAGAATGACCCGCTGGAGCAAAACAATCTGGCCGGCAAGCCTGAGTACGGACAGCAACTAAGAGCATTCCGTGACCAGGTAGAGCAGTGGCGCGAGGCAACCAATGATCCGCTGCTTGATGGTCCTATTCCACCTACGGAAAAGCAGGCTGAGCGATTGGGGGCAAATGACACTGATAATTAACGGAGAGATAGATGGGGATGACTCGCCACGAGATACGATTGGAGATAATAGTGGTATTGACAGTGAAATAGGAAGTTGCTTGGGTCACCACGCCTCTGCATCACCCAACATTGCGGCGCGTTCTAAAATGCTACAAACAGCCGCTATGGATATTTCCCTTCCGCTATGAAAACCTCGTAGGCCCAGTGTTGCCAGAGGGGGTCCACGCCGATGGAGTGGTTATCCGAGTAGTCTTTGGCGATGAACCCACCGCCGTTGCTGGCTAATTTGTGAATCATCTCGCGGGCGCGCGCCTGGATGAGGATCTTGTCGCCGGTGGGTAGGGTCTTCTGAATGTCAACCGGGAAGAAATAAGTGACTTGACCTGAAAACTGACTCAGGAAGTCGATCCCGTTCAGTTCGGGCTGATCGAACTGGAGTACGTCCACCCCCAACTCAATAAGCGGTGCGACGATGTCCCGGTTGCAGCCACAGGAGTGCATCCACACAGTTAGGCCCCGCTCATGGACGCGGGAGAACAATCGCTCAAAGTCAGGGCGAAAGAGTTCGTGCCACATCTGAGGACTAACCAGAAGGCGGTCCTCAGTGCCCCAGTCCTCACAGTAGAAGACCCCGTCGGCGTGCAAGTCTGCATAGATATCCACCTGGGCCAGCACCAGGTCATTGACCATTCGGTTGAGCCGCTTGACCTGCTGAGGATTGGCGGCGCAGTCATACAGATACTGGTGCAGCCCACGCAGTTTGCGGGCGACATTAAAGGAGCAACCTGGTAGACTACCCAGCAGATACTTATCCTGATTCTCTTCGCGGATCTGCTGCCCATGCGTGTAACGAGATGGGTCAGCTAGAGTAGGCGGAGTGTAGTGATCCAGATCGGCCCAACTGGCAATCGGTGCCCTGATCACCTCTCCGCCGGTAGTCTTCCCCACCAGCCGTCGCCACAAGCAGCCCCACTCATCGGTCCAGCACTCTCCGCCTCGATCATCATACCAGCGCTCTTCCTTGAAGTTTGGGTCCGGCGCCGGGCCGATTCCGGCCAGGTCGTCAATACGTGACTGACCGTCATAGGTCGAGAAGGCTAAACCGATACGAGGCGGATTGTCGTAGTGTAGGACTCGCCGAATGATTTCGTGCGAAGTCATTTGCAGTTCTCCTTAGGCGTGTGGGTACCTGCCAGTTGCGCCTACCGGCAACGACCATCTAACACAACCGTGCGTACCCCCCGTAGGGCCGACGGCCTTACATCTATTAGGCTGTATGTCGTCGGACAACCGTTACTGGCCCGAGTATATTCGCCACTTGGCCTACTGTCAAATAGTGAATCACCGGCAATTCGAGCCAATGTACTTGACACGATGGGAGAACTCTGTTATCCTTATAGTCGCTAAGCGTTGACTATTGTTAGGAGGGTGAGGCCCGATAAGTCCCAAAACCTACCGGGTGAATGAGCGGATCCGTGCGCCACAAGTGCGTCTAATTGACCCTGATGGGGAGCAAATTGGTGTCGTGTCCATTAACCAGGCGCAGGAAGAGGCTATGGGTCGTGGCCTTGACTTGATTGAAGTGGCCCCGAGCGCCGAGCCGCCAGTGTGCCGCATAATGGACTATGGCAAGTTCCGCTACGAGCAGCAAAAGAAAGCCAAAGAGTCCGCGAAAAAGTCCAAGAGTAGTGAGATAAAGAGCATCCGGGTCCGGCCCAACACAGATGACCATGATATTGAATTCAAACTGCGTAATGCCATCAAGTTTCTCGAAGATGGTAATAAAGTTAAATTCAATGTGATCTTCCGGGGCCCGGAACTACGACATAAGGGGATTGGGCGGGAGCAGTTGCAACGTTTCATTGACGGGGCTGCTGAGGTAGCTGAGGTAGACGTTCCCCCGCATATGGAAGGCCGCCAGATGACTATGATGCTGCGGCCCAAAGGCTGAACACAGACTTGGTTGTGGTTGGTCTTCTGCCTGGTGCCGGGCTTTGGGTAGCCCGCCTACGTCTTAGAACAATTGCGTCTGGCTGCGTCCAGACATTTACCAAAAAGGAAGTAATAAATGGCTAAGAACAAAATGAAGACAAAGAAGGCGGCGGCCAAACGCTTCAAGGTTACTGGCCGGGGCAAGGTTATGCACCGGCAGACTGGTCAGCGCCATCTGTTATCAAAGAAATCCCGGCGCCGCAAGCGACGACTGTCGCAGCCGGCAGAACTGAAGGGCCAAGATGCCCGTAATATTAAGCAGGTTCTGGACGAGAAGTGAGGTTCTCCTGGTCCCTGTCCCGCAGAATATACTGAGGAGTTTATCATAAATGCCGAGAGTAAAGACAGGCCCGACGCGGCGGCGTCGGCACAAGAAAATACTGAAACGGGCCAAGGGGTATTGGGGCGGTCGGCATCGTCTGATCAAGACGGCTAAGGAGACGCTGATGCGCGCCGGTAACTATGCCTGGCGCGACCGCCGGCGCAAGAAGCGCGATTTCCGCCGGCTATGGATTAGCCGTATCAACGCGGCGGCCCGCCAGCGCGGCCTGCCCTACGGCGAGTTTGCCGGTGGCTTGCGCAAGGCGGGTATTGGCCTCAATCGCAAAATGCTCGCCCATCTGGCCGTAGAAGACCCCGAAGCCTTTGACGTGGTCTTTGTCCAGGCCCAAGCCGCGCTTAGCAACTGACGGATTATCCGCCGTACTTCCCACACTCACTGTCTGCCATCCTGGAGAGATACTATTATGGTGCAGTGGGGACTAATCTTTGACGTTGATGGCGTAATTGCTGACACCGAGACACTGAATGCCCAAGCCAGCGTCCAGATGTTTCAGCAACTCTACGGCGTCACGGTCCAGCCGGAGGATTTTCGCCCTTTTGTCGGTACTGGCGATGAGCGGTATGTAGAAGGAGTGGCCGAGAAGTACGGCGTGCATATAGACACGCCGGCTGCTGTGCAGCGGCGCGCCGAGAATTTCTTCGGGCTGCTGCGTGATTCTCCCCTGCCCGCGTCTCCAGGGGTTCTGGAGTTGGTGGCGGCGGCCCGCCAGACCCCAAGTGTGAAACTGGCCATCGCCACCTCTGGTCAGAAGGCCAAGCAATTCCCGGTTATTCAGGGCACCGGTCTGAGGTTGGACTGGTTTGATGTAGTCATTACCGGCGACGACATTGACCGCAAAAAGCCTGATCCCCAGATATATCTGCGGACCGCTGAACGCCTACAGATTCCTGCGGAATGCTGCGTCGTGTTTGAGGACGCCCCAGTTGGTGTACAGGCAGCCAAAGCGGCCGGGATGTTCTGCGTAGCGGTGACCAGTACTGTCTCCCGCGAGGCGCTCGGCAACGCTGATCTGGTCGTGGACCGCCTCGCGCAAGTCACCCTGAAATCACTGGAGCACGACTTCCAACTGGCGGAGGGCCCTGAGCATACTGCGGGCAATCCCCGGTGGTAGCAGGAGCAATGTTGGCCTCAGTGCCCTTGGGAGGAGCCGATTGAGCCGTCGTTCGCCAAACCTAACCCGTAATAGTCTGCGTACTGCAGTTACCGCAGTCAACCGCCGAGCGTCGGAGGAGTATCGGCCATGATAATTGACGCCCATACCCACTATCCTGATGATTGTCCGTTGGAGGAGAAACTGGCCGAGTGTGACAAGTTAGGCATTGAGAAATTGTGCCTGTCAGCGGTCAAGCCACTGTATCAACAACAAGGTAACGAGGAAGTTGAGCAGGCAGCCCAGCAGTATCCGGATCGGATAGTTCCCCTGGGGTATGTGGACTTTCGTACCGACGGCCCTGAGAAGGTCCATTGGCTAGCCGGCCGTGGATTTGCCGGACTCAAACTCATAGCCCCACCCCAGCGATATGACCATGAGGAATTCTTCCCAGTGTATCAGGCCGCCGCTGAGCATAAGATGACACTGTTGTTTCATACCGGCGTTGTGGCGGCTTCGCCGCGGGATGCGGAGTATGGGATCAGTTCAGCGTATATGAGGCCGATGTATCTGGAGACCATTGCCCGCGCCTTTCCCCAACTGACCGTGGTCGGGGCCCACTTGGGCGACCCGTGGTTTGGTGAGGCCTGTGAGGCGGCTCGCTGGACTGAGAACGTTTTCTTTGACCTGTCGGGCCTGATGTACCCTACCTTGGCCACCCCACAGTTCCAGACGCTATACTGGCGCAAGGAGACCAAGGATTTCTTCCCGCAGCACAGTGTCACGGACCTGTATGATAAGGTCTTCTGGGGCTCAGATGTGCCAGTAGATCAGATAGCCTGGATTCTGAGCAAGTTCCTCCAGCTATTAGATGCTCTGGAGTTGGACCAAGCGACCTGTGAGAAACTGCTGTGGCGCAACGCGGCCCGGGCTTACCACATTGAGGTGTAGCCGCGAGGAGCGTAAGTACACCAAAGATAATGAGCGACTGTATGTCGGGAACAGCAGATGCTTGCATAATGTCGGATTGGTCTCGGGATTTGAATTGCACTGCTGTTGTGGTATAATACAGCGGACGTTGTGCGACAATCTCATAAGGTAAAGGTGATGACGGGGGGAAGTAGGCTGGTGTAGGAGCAACAGAGAGGGGACGTCACGGGCTGAAAGCGTCTCCGGCTACCGCCCAGCCGAAGTTCGCCCCCGAACCGCCGGCTGAACCGCATAGGAAAAGAGATCGCGGGGAACCCCTCTTTTGAAAAAGAGCGGCTTCCCCGCACCCCTCCGCAGAAAACTTTCAAATAGGGGAACTCCTACGGACAGGGAGGGTATCTTTGCCATGTGCTCAGTAGGCCGCGCCGGAGCGCTGCGCCGTTATTGCAGCCCCACTGTTAAGGGTGGTATAGCGAAAGCCCGCCGCTTTCGTCCCGGGACGAGAGTGTGGGCTTTTGACATACAGGGAAGAGGGGACGGGGAACAGGGGACGGGGGACTGGGAACTGGGATGCAGGGAGGCAGGGCGGACTGAGTGCGAAGGGCGTAGCAGCTCCGTATCGCTCGCGTAGGGCAGGTTCTCAACCTGCCCAAGCCCGGGGCGGCGAGGTTAGAGAACCTCGCCTACGCGATAGGAGAGGTATCCTTGCCCTGGTTGCTGTTGCATTGGTAGGAGCGACATTCCTGTCGCGATTGCCATTTGATTGCCGGTCTATGGACATCATGGGAGCTAATATAAATGGAAGATAAATTGAAGGCGTTGGCTGAGGAAGCCCGGCAGGCTATCCAGCAGGCGGCCGATGAGCAGCAGCTGGAGCAGGCCCGGATCAAATATCTGGGACGGCGCGGGCAGTTGCACCAGATTACCCAAAGCATTGGTCAGTTGCCGGACCAGCAGCGGCCGGTAGTCGGCCAATTAGCCAATAAGGTATCCCAGCAACTTGACCAACTCTTCGCTCAGCGCCAGGAAGAATTGCAAACTCAGGTGGCTGAGGCCGAGCGAGTCGTGCAAGCCTTGGATGTAACTCTGCCCGGACGCGCCCCTCGCGTGGGCAAACGGCACCCTCTGCTCGCTACCCTGGACGAGATGATAGAGATATTCCTGGGCCTGGGCTTCACAGTGGTGGAAGGCCCGGAAATTGAGAATTACTATTACAGTTTCGAGGCGCTAAACTATCCCGAGTATCACCCGGCAATGGACGAGCAGATGACTTTCTATATCAATGACGATGTGCTGCTGCGCTCGCAGACCTCGCCGGTCCAAATCCGAGTGATGGAAAACCAGTCACCCCCGGTGCGTATCGTGGCACCCGGACGCTGCTTCCGCCGCGACACCGTAGATGCCACCCACTGCCACACCTTCTACCAACTGGAGGGACTGTTAGTGGATGAGAGCGTTACCTTTGCCGACCTGAAGGGCACACTGGAGGTATTTGCCCGCGAGATGTTCGGGCCTCAGTGCCATATGCGCTTCCGACCTGACTTCTTCCCATTCACTGAGCCCAGCGCTGAAATTGCCCTGACCTGCATAATCTGTGGGGGAGAGGGCTGCCGTGTCTGTGGTGACACCGGCTGGCTGGAAGTTGGTGGCAGTGGCATGGTTGACCCCAATGTTCTGGAAATGGTCGGCTATGACACCGAGAAATATACTGGTTGGGCGTTTGGTGTAGGCGTGGAGCGGTTTGCGATGCTCCGCTACGGCATTGACGACATTCGCCTGTTCTACAGCGGTGATATGAGATTCCTGGCGCAGTTTTAGAACAGGGCTGTAGGGACGTAGGGGGAACGGTGAAGCGCCTGATGCCTTGGCGGTAGGAGCGACATTCCTGTCGCGACCGAAGAATAGGAGGATATCAATTGACCCAATCGACTCGGCCTGGTCACCGTGCGTTACGGCGTGGACGGAGGTCACTGCCACGCCAAGCATATTTTGTTACCACGTGCCTGGCGGAAGGCCAGACATACTTGTCAGAGCGGGCCTGTGCCGAAGTCGTAATCGAGGCGCTCCAGTGGCTGCACAACACTGGGAGAATAGAACTCCACGGGTACGTTGTTATGCCTGACCATGTGCATGTGTTGTTTACACTATGCGAGGACAATGAATTGTCTCAAGTTATCCAGATATTCAAGGGCTACTCCGCTCGGAGAATCAATTCCTTGCTGGGTAGGACGGGCAGCCTCTGGCAGAGCCAATTCTACGACCACGCAATACGCGATAAAGCGGATCTGGTTGCCAGACTCGAGTACATGCTGGACAATCCAAGGCGGCAAGGATTAGTACAAAGATACGAGGATTGGCCGTCTTCCTCTGCCCATCCGACCCGCGCAGGCACCGTGGCCCCTTGGTAGCAGTACTAATCGCGACAGGAATGTCGCTCCTACGAGAATCAGGAATGAGGGTACATAGGCACTAGCAGCGACAGGAATGTCGCTCCTACGAGAATCAGGAATGATGCTACATAGTACTAGTCGCGACAAGAATGTCGCTCCTACAAGAATGTAGACAGAACCGCACACTAATTGCGGCAACAACCGAGGTAACAATGGAAGCTAAAGACAAAGTACAGGTGCAACAATCAGATTCGCAGCTCGAAACCGACGGCCAGCCCCACTGGCGGCGAACGCTATACGCCATGTGGGTGGCCGAACTGGTAGTGATGGTGGGCTTTTCGTTCGTCATGCCCTTTATCCCCTTCTACATCAGGGAGCTGGGCGTGACTGACGAACGAATGGTGGCCATCTGGGCCGGAATCCTGGTGACCGGCCCCGGCCTGGTATTCGTGGTATCTGCCCCCTTTTGGGGAACGGTGGCCGACCGGTATGGCCGCAAGCTTATGGTTGAGCGGGCGATGTTTGGCGGCGCAATCCTATTGGCGCTTATGGGCAGGGCCAAGAATGTCCACCAACTCCTAGCCTTGCGCTTGGTGCAAGGAGGAGTAACGGGCACCGTAGCCGCCTGCATGACCTTGGTCTCCAGTATAACCCCCTCAGCAATGCTGGGTTATAGTCTGGGACTAATGCAGACGGCGATCTTTGCGGGCAGTCCAGTAGGGGCGTGGATGGGGGGTATGGCTGCCGACCGCTTTGGCTACCGCACCACCTTCTACATTGCGGGCGGACTGTTGCTTCTGGGTGGCGGCGTGGTATTCTGGGGAGTTCGGGAAAAGTTCTCACGCCCTACGCCCGAGATGGAGCGAGCCAATGGCAGTCTGCGATCGGTAGCGCACAATCCCGGTTTCCCTACTATGCTGGCGGTCTTTTTCCTGGTTAACTTCGCGGGCAGCATCGTAGCACCAATATTTCCGCTGTTCGTTGAGAAGCTGGTGGTATTGAAAGCAAAGGTCGCCTCGACGACCGGACTGATCATAGGAGTCAGTGGCTTGGTGGCTGCGATTACTGCCGCCAGCGTCGGGCGCATAGGCGACCGAATTGGCCACAAGAAAGTGCTCACGGGCTGCACACTATGTTCCGGAGTGTTCTGCATTCCCCAAGCATTTGCCCAGAGCGTGGGACAACTGCTGGGCCTGAGAGCATTGTTCGGCCTGGCGGCAGGGGGAACCGGGCCCACCGTGAACGCCATTATTGCCAAGATTGCCCCGCGCAATAGTTACGGGAAGGCCTTCGGGCTGACCACCTCGGTCTCGGCTCTGGGCAGAGCGATTGGCCCACTGGTCGGTGGGCTGGCCGCGGCTTGGCTGGGTCTGCGTCCTCCGTTTGTCGTAATGGGCGTGTTACTCATAGCTGTTGCGTTGGTCGTGGCTCTACGGGCCAAGGAGGTGTAGTATGCGTGTACCATACAAGTGGTTGCAGGAATATCTAAATGTTGATACTTCTCTGGAGGAATTGTGTCATCTGCTGACTATGGGCGGCTTGGAGGTGGAGGAAGTTGAGCAATGGACCGCCGAAGATGGTGGCGACAGTGATGAAATCCTAATGACGGTGGTTACTCCTAACCGGGGTGACCTGCTGTCAATGGTGGGCATAGCCCGCCACGCCGCTGCCCTGCTGGGGAGCACCTTTAATCCTTCCCAGGTCAGTTATCCGGAGATTGAGCAGCCGGTTGTGGATAGTGAAAGGGCTGAACTGGGTCCAGTCACGGTCGAGATAGAAGACAAGGTCGGTTGTCCCCGTTATTCGGCGCTGCTGATGGAGGGCGTGGCAGTGAAGCCGTCCCCGGATTGGCTGCGATATCGGCTGGAGGCGGCGGGCATCCGCGCCATTAACAATGTGGTGGACTGCACCAACTATGTGTGCTGGGAATTGGGCCAGCCTATGCACGCTTTTGACTTCAAGCTGCTCAAGGACGGCCACATTATCGTCCGCAAGGCCGAGGTGGGCGAACAGTTGCTAATGTTAGATGATACCTGGCAGGTCTTTAGTCCGGAGGACTTGGTGATTGCCGACCCGATGGGCGCCGTGGCACTGGCCGGCGTGATGGGCGGGGCCGATACGCAAATACGTGACCTGACCACTACCGTACTGTTGGAGTCGGCCCACTTTGACCCCACGACCATCCGCAGGACATCGCTGCACTTAGGAATGTCCACCGAGGCCTCGTATCGCTTTGAGCGGCACGTGGACCCTAACCTGACCTTGCCGGCCCTGGCCCGGGCTGCCGAGTTGATAATGCAGACCGCCGGGGGCGAGATTGCCCAGGCGGCCCTGGACGCTAAGGCCAGAGATTTTGAGGCGAAGACGCTCTCGTTGCGCCCCGAGCGCTGCAACGCCCTGTTAGGCACCCAAATCGAGTCCAAGATGATAGCCGAGTATTTGGGCCGCCTGGGCTTGAGGGTCCAGGAGGGAGCCAGACTAACGGTTACCGTGCCCACTTTCCGCCCTGACATTGAGCGTGAGGTGGACCTGATTGAGGAAGTGGCCATTGTCCACGGTTATGACAAGGTGCCTTTGACCATTCCCAGTCACCTCACTGGCAGTGGCCGGCTGACCCGAGAGCAAAAGCTGCACCGGCGGGTCGGTGCGTTGCTCCGGACAGGCGGACTCAATGAGAACATCAGCTTTTCTATGATGCATCCGCGCGATCTGGACCGGCTCAACTGGCCCCAGGACGCTTCGGAGCGGGAGCCGCTACTGCTGGCTAATCCGTCCAGCCAGGAGCAGACTGCTATGCGTACTACCCTGCTGCCGGGGCTGCTGGAGGCTTGTAGCCGCAATGCTCGCCACCGGGTTGCGGATGTGGCCCTCTATGAAATGGGCATAGTGCACTTTCCTACCGCCGAGCCAGGCCTGCCCACCGAACAGCAGCAGGTCGCCGGCATAATGATGGGCAGCCCGCTGACCACCCAGTGGAATCTGCCCCCGGAGCAAGCCGAAGTTGATTTTTACTACCTCAAAGGTTTGGTAGAGCAAGTGTGCCAGGAATTAGGCCTGACTAAGTTTCATTTTGCCCGCGCCGACCACTCTGCTTTTCAAGCGGACCGTTGTGCCCGGTTGATTTTCGGTGAGCAGCCTATTGGCGTACTGGGAGAAATAGCCCAGAGGGTCCAACAAGCCTACGACTTGCCCAAGCCTGTCTATGCTTTTGAACTAAATCTGGACGCGATTGTGGAGCAAGCCACCGAGCATCGGCAATACCAGCCGGTGCCTCGCTACCCAGTGGTGCGACGAGATGTAGCGGTCGTTGCACCCGACACCGATGAATTCAGTGCGGTTCGCCTCAGCGCGGAGATTCGCAGCGCTGGCGGCGAGAATCTGGTGAGTGTCGAGCCGTTTGATTGGTATACTGATACGCAGCGCATTGGCGAGGGGCGCCGGTCGGTGGCCTTTAGTTTAACCTTCCGCCACGCTGATCGGACGCTAACCGACGAAGAAATTGAGGAGGCTATGGAGCAAATCCACGGCCGGCTGGAGCAAATCGGCGGCCAGGTGCGCACCGAATAGTAGGATAGTGAGGTGAGATTGATGAAGGTAGTGCTCATAGTGGTAGACACCCTGCGCAGTGACCATCTGGGCTGTTACGGCTACTGGCGCGATACGAGCCCCAACCTGGACCGCTTGGCGCAACAGGGAGCAGTATTCCCTGACTTCCATACCGTAGGCAGCCCTACCGGCCCCAGTTTCTCCACCATTATCACGGGCCGCCAACCGATCCATCACGGCTTCTACGTCACCCCCTGGAATGCGCCGAATTCGGCTAATTTTGATGATGAGATTAGGACTCTGCCTGAAATGCTGTGGAACGCGGAGTTGGGTATTACTACCGCTGCTTTCGACAACTTAGTTAACTTCGCTTCACCGATGAAACAGATGGTGCGCGGAGTGGAATACTATATCAACGTAACCCGCCGGGCTCCCGGCTATGATGATCGAGTGCTGGCCGAAACGATAAACTCGCGCCTCCTGCCCTGGCTGGCTCAGCACGCAGCGGAAGATTTCTTCTGCTTGGTGCACTACTGGGACCCTCATATGCCTTACAACCAGCCGCAGCCGTTTATGGATATATTCCACCATGAGCCCGGCCGACGCGATGACCTGACTGTTGTGCAGACTACCGCCGGTTATGACTACGTACCCGGCTGGGGCAAGTCCGACCAGATATTCGAGGGCGATGATGAGCCGGTGCAGGTGGACGCGGTTACCACCAGCCGGCGCAGTATTGACCTGTATGACGGCGAAATTCGCTATGTTGACTATCATATTGGCTGTCTGTTGGACCAAATGGAGGAGTTGGGCATTTTAGATGAGACGCTAATAATAGTCACCGGCGACCACGGCGAGACACTGAATCAGCACCTGGGTTTGTGGGGTCATGGCACTCTCTACGAGAGCGACCTGGCCGTGCCGATGATTATGCGCTGGCCCGCGAGGCTATCAGCAGGACAAAGTATTGGCGGCTATGCGACCAATCTGGACATCACGCCGACGGTGCTGGATGCCTTTGGCCTTGCAGGGAATGGGCTTGATGGCCGGAGCCTGCTGGCGGTGATAGACGGGCAGACTACACTACCGGACAGAATCGTGGCCGAAATTGGCGGGGGTCGAGCGCTTATTGACGGACCCTGGAAATTGATGCAGCCCAAGGAATGTACCTATCCGCTGCTGTTTAACTTCGCGGATGACCCGGCTGAGGTATGTGATCTGGCCCAAGCCGAACCCGACCGGGCGGCGCGAATGTCTAATGAATTAGACAGTTGGGTGCGCGATGCCATCGGCTTGGAGGAAGATCCCAGCAACCAGGCCCCCCGGACAAGTTGGATGTGTTACCTGCACCTACAATGAGAAGGGATAAACAGATATGCCATCCCGAAGATGGCTTGTATCGGCGATTGTACTATTATTGGCAGTCAGCCCCGCTGCTGCCGCGCTGCAGATTGTGTTTGGCCCGACACTGGGCGACTTGACTCCTCACTCGGCCCAGATTACCTGGTACACTAATGTGCCGAGCATTGGCTGGGTACAGATGGGTGAGCAGATAGTAGGCAAAGGCGGCCCCGCGCAGGCCCATCGGGTCTTACTGAAGGGCCTTGAGCCGGACAGTGTGTACAGCTATGAGGTGAAGGCGACCGCCGGCGGCGAGGAGGCCGGTGCTGGCCCGTACCGCTTCCGCACCTCCTCGCCGTATCTTAAGGAATGGAGCTTCTGCGCGTACGGCGACACGCGCACCCAGCCCGATGCCCATCGTAAGGTCGTCCTGGCCATGAAGGCGTGCCTGCCCTGGCTGGTCCTGCACACCGGCGACCTGGTGGCCGACGGCCACAAGATGAGTGGTTGGCATCGCTTCTTTCCGATCATTAGGTTGTTCGCCCCCAGTGTGCCGTTGTATCCCTGTCTGGGTAATCACGAGGGCAACGCAGACCTGTACTACCGACTGTTGCCGTTGCCCCGAGGCTATGGGGACTTTCATACCGAGTTGTACACCTTCGTTTTCGGGAATTGCCACTTCATCGCCTTGGACAGTAACCGCCGCGTCAGCGAGCAGACTCGGTGGCTCCAACAGTTGCTCAGCCAGCCGCGTCCGCCGGGGGTAGATTGGCGGATAGCCTTTTTCCACCATCCGCCGTTCTCTTCAGGGCCTCATGGTGGGAACAAGGAAATCCAGACCCAATGGTGTCCCCTGTTGGAGGCCGGCGGAGTGAACCTGGTCTTCTGTGGCCATGACCACATCTACGAGCGCTCAGTGCACAATGGCGTCAACTACATCACCGTCGGCAACGGGGGTGCTCCCCTCTACAAACCCGACCAATCTGATAATCCTTACAGTCAGGCTTCCGCCTCCGTGCATGGCTTCTGCCAGGTCCGGGTGACCCCCCAGCAACTGCACGTCACGGCACGCACCGATAAACTCGGCACCATTGACGAGGTAGCCATTACTCGCTAACCGAGATCGGTTTGCTACACCACAAAGTAAGTAGATTATAGATGAACAAACCGATAAAGGTCGGTTTTGCAGGGGGCGGGTTTATGGGGCAGATGGTGCATCTGCCCCATTTCGTGGCCTCGCAGCGCTGTGAAGTAGCCGCCTCAGTAGCCGTTGCCCAGCGGATGGCGGAGGCCGAGCATTTCCTTCAGTGCATCCAGGAAGGTCGCCAGCCTCAAAGCGGTGGTGGTGATAGCCTGCGAGATATGCAGATTGCTGAAGATATCTTCCGTATCTGGCAACAAGTACAACACAGTCAGTAATGGGGAATTATCTACATTATCTACAGAGTTTTCCACATTTAAGGGTCTAAACTTATACAAGTCTTCCAGGCCGTAGACCTGACGAAGCCGGGAACGAACACCTACAGTGTACTGGACATGATACACACTCCCTGAAGGAGGCAATCTAATGCGCCTGTACCTGTTGGCAGCCACTGTGGTGTTGGTGACAGTGAGTCCCTGCCTGGGTCACCCTGAACCCAACCTGCTGAAAAACGCTGGCTTCGAGGAGGTGGCCGAACAGGACTGGGCGGACCACTGGGAAATATGGCCGGAGCAACTCCCTGAGGCCGGGGCCGTGTCCGTTGATAACCAGGTCGCCCACAGCGGACAGCGCTCGGTGCGCCTGACCCACCATAGCCCCAACAGCTACACTCGTGCCCAGCAGCGCATTGCCGTCGAGCCGGATACCCGCTATCTATTCACTTTCTGGATAAAGGCCAGCAACCTGGAGCTTGGGGAGGGCGGCAACGGCGCGCGCCTTTATATTACTGTCCCGGGTGGCGGTGATAAGAGCATCGGCGCGGGCTCAGGAACCTTCGACTGGCAACAGGTGCGACTGGGCCCCTTCAACTCGGGCAAAGCTACGAGGTTCACGGTGCTGTGCTACTTACATCGCGCGACGGGTACGGTATGGTTTGATGATCTCGCGGCCCTGAAGGTGACCCCGGCAATGGAGGCCGAAGAGAAGGGGGATCGGGCCCGCCAGCGCTTTCAGGCTGATCTGGCCCTGGCTACGGAAGCAGCGCAAAGCGCCACTGACAGCGAGGCGCTGGCGGACCTAACAGGCATTTCGCTAACGGGTGAGCAGGCGGAGTTCCCTGTGGCAGTTGACCACCGCGCCGGGCCGCCGTACTTCCCGCTGCACACCCAGGTCTTCCAGGCGATGGCCCGCCTCAACGCCCGGCGCCTGCCGGAGACGAAGAAGTTAGCTGTGTGGGTGAGCAATCCGTTCGAGCCGCTGCCCGTGCTGGGTCTGGTTCCCGCCCGGAGGCCCATGAAGGCTGAAGTGTTGATGGGCCGCAACGAGCGCGAACAGGTCGCCGTCACTCTATGCAACCTCACCGACAAGCCGCTGCGGGTCAGAGTCAATCTCGAGCTGTTCTCGGGCGAGCGGGCCCCGCGCGCCACTTTGCGCGAGGTAGTCCACGTTGTGGGCTACAGGTGTAGGATGATAGCTGATGGCCTGCCGCGGCTGAAGGTCGGTCACAGTGGGGCCTACTTGATCCTCCCTCCTGGTCTATTCAAGCAGATTTGGCTGGACATCCACTCGGATAACGTCTCGCCCGGGAACTACCCTGCGGCCCTGACTATCCGCCCGGCCGGTGGGTCTCAGATTGTCGTGCCCATTGCCGCGCGAGTCCTACCGGTTACTTTTCCGGAAGATGTGCCGATCGTGACCTGGGGCTACTCCTATCAACACTGGCCTCTCATCGCGAACCGCTGGGAACAAGCCGCCGCAGACCTGGCAGGCCACCACATCAATGCCTACTGCTGGCCAGAGAAATGGTATCTACCATTCCCCGAGTTTGATGACAGCGGTAATCTCTTGCCTCTGGACTGGAGCAAGTTTGACGCGGGATTAGCCAGTCATTGCAATATCAAATGGCTGCTGTTGTGGCCGCAATTCGATAAAGAAGACCGATTGCA
Source organism: Candidatus Zipacnadia bacterium (assembly GCA_029820565.1). Lineage (GTDB taxonomy): Bacteria > Armatimonadota > Zipacnadia > Zipacnadales > Zipacnadaceae > JALGTV01. The sequence continues at coordinate 8,114 of JALGUR010000021.1, read as the reverse complement.
ACTGAAACAGAATCTGGAAGTAGGGTCTGAGGAATGGGAGCGCAAGTTCATTATCTGGTTCCGGGCGCTGATTGCGGGCCTGCGAGAGCGCGGCTTCGGCTATGACCGGGTGGCCTGGTATCTGGTGGATGAACCATGCAGTTCTTCCAAGGTCAACGCAGTAGTGACGACAGGCAGCACGATTAAGAAGGCCGACCCGCAAGCCCTGATTATGGAGAATCCTTACCACGCTTGCCGATGGGAGTTCGTCGAGAAGATGGCCCCGGTGGTGGACGTCTGGTGCCCCCACCTTAGGTGGGCAGTGGCTGAGGGTGACCGGGTGGAGTTCTTCCGCGAAAACTCCAAGATCCTCTGGTCCTATCAAGTTCTGGGCAAACGGGGCGCTTTTGCCCTCTATCGTCTCTCTTTCTGGCGATGCTGGAGCGAAGGCATAACCGGGCAAGGCTTCTGGGATTATGCTGACTGTGGGGGCAGCAACTGGGACCCCTACGACTCCGAGCGGGGCGACTGGGCAGTTATCTACGACGGCGACCCCGACGAACTCATCCCCAGCAAGCGCTGGGAGGCCTGGCGTGAGGGAGTTGAGGATTATACCTATCTGTGGATGCTGCGTGAGGCGTTAGCGCAGGGCCAGGGCACGGCAACCGACCGCCGGGCTGCCCAGAAGCTGCTTGAGCGGGTGCCCACCGAGGTCGTTGCCCCCGGAACGCCCCACACCGAAGAAGCCGTTGCCCGCGGAACGTCGCAGGTCCTGGAGCGGGCCCGCAGGGAGATTCTCGAAGCCCTGGTGCGGCTGAACGTCCGTTAGAGCCTTGGTCGGCTCAGGGTCATGGGCCTTGCAGCAGCGAATAATAGTTACGAGTTTGCGATAACTGGGCCAGCACTGAAGAGAGGAAGTTGGGCAATATATGTGGCATTGGGCAGATAGAACAAGCCACCTGCGTAATTGGAGTAGTATTGCCTCTCTGGCCGGCGCGTTGCTGTTGATGATGACAATGTGCGGCTGGCAGTGGCCTCAGCCGCAGACGGACTTGCCGGTGGAGTTGCATCTGGACCGCAATTATTATACCTCCGAGCCTGTGGCCCGCATCCGCGCTGAGCGGCGCAAACGAACTGGCCCCCTCCAGATAGAGTTTACCCTTAGCGGCCCGGATGGCGACACGACTACCTTGGCTATGGCCCCGCAGGACATCCCCGCCGGTAGCCGGTGGGAAAACATCTGGCAGATAGACATAAGCTCCCTTAAGCCAGCCAGGTACACGCTAAAGTTTGAGATTGTGGACGACAGGGGCCAGCCGGTCGGCGAGTTTGAAATGCCGTTGGTGAAACACCCGCCGGCTGAGCATGAAGTAAAATACGACTGGGATAACAACATCCTGATAAATGGGGAGCCGTTCTATCCCGTCGGCATCTACGGGACCAGCACGAAGACCCTGGGCACCATAGCCCGGCAGGGCTTCAACTGTGTGGTGGAGTGGCCCTTCCCCAACAAGTTTGGCGAGGAAGACTGGCAATCGGGCCAACTGCTGGATGCGGCTCACCAGGAGAACCTTAAAGTCATACTGTTCGGGCCGTTCCTGCGCCCGGGGCATTCGCAGGATTACACACTACAGCAGGCTATCGCGAGTGTGGAGGAGTATAAGAACCATTCGGCCCTTTTGGCTTATTCAGCGGTGGACGAGCCGGTGTACCACAATGTCGAGTACTACGAGAAAGTGAAAGGGTTATGCGAAGGCATCCAGCATCACGACCCCTATCATCCGGTATTCGTTAACCATGCCCACTGGAAAGGTCCTGACCGTCGCTGGAGCGGAATTGCTGACTGGGCGGGTATAGACCTTTATCCAGTGGGCGACGGACGGCTGAGCCTGGTGGAGTACCGTTGGATGCACCTGGGGCTATTGGCTGACAACAGCCGCGTGCCTATGGTGTGGGTTCCGCAGGCTTACGCTCATCCCAATGCAAGAATGCCCTCACGGCTCGAATTCCGCCACATGGTCTACCTGCCGATCATCCGTGGGGCTAAAGCCGTCCTCATTTACAGTTACAAGCGTTGGCCTTTCTTTGTGCGGTACATGGGTGACGTGGTGCAGGAATTGCGGCAGATATCGCCGATACTGTTGTCTGATTACCCTGAAATTCTGCGTCCGATATCTGAGCAGCGGCTCTCTGAACACACTGCCAAGTCTACTATTGTGGAGTCTAAGCACACCTATGGCCCCGAATATCCTGACTATTGGCCCGACGTCGCTGCCGCCATCTGGCGCAGCGACTCCAATGTCTATGTCATCGCCACTAATCGGCAAAACTACCCGGTGCGGGCCACCTTCCGCCTCCCGAGGTCGAAAGTTAGTGAAATACGGGTGATAAATGAAGGCCGCAGCCTGCCCTTCGAGCACAGCAGGTGGACCGACGATTTCGGCCCAATCGCCGTGCATATCTACGAGTTAGTAGCAGAAAAGGAGTATGCCCAGTAATGCTATTCTATGTGATTAGCATAGCGAAGCCCGACCGGTTGCTGACAACGCTACTAATAGTATTGATGCTCGGGGCAACAACTCCGGGGCAGGCGATTGAGGCCACGGTTTATACGGAAGCCGACGGGCTTGGTGATCGTGACGTATATGCGCTGGCTGTCGTCGGCGACACCGTCTGGGCCGGCACGGCCCGGGGACTGTCATGGCGCGAGCCAGAAAGCAGCCAGTGGCACAATAGCCTCCCGCCCGGCGGGGCAGGGCGCAGTTTCATAACCTGCCTGACGCCGGCGGGTGAGTTGATGTGGGTAGGCACTCCGCAGGGCCTGGCGCTTTTTGATATCAGAAGCAAACGCTGGAAGTCAGTCCAGTTCCCCGCACCGCTCAGTCAAGGCTACATCGCCAGCATTCTCGTTGAGCCTGAGCAGATCTGGGTCGGCCTATGGCGGGACGGCTTATATCGCCTGGATCCCAGCAAAGGTGGCGCTGAGCATATTCCTCTACCCCCGGAAGGCGCTCAAAACATTTATGAGTCGGTTTATGCGCTGGCCGCCAGTGGCGATTATCTGTACGTGGGTACAGCGCGGGGATTATTGACCTACAACAGGGCGCAAAAGCAGTGGCGGCGTATCAGTACTGCCGATGGGCTGGGCAGCAACCTCATCAGCGCTATGGCTGTTGACGGCGAGAACCTGTGGCTGGGCACCGCCGCCGGGCCGGCGCGGTACAATAAGCAGACCGGTGAACTATCCGCCTGGACGGCGACTCGGCTCGGGGCAGAGTTTGGTAAGGAGGGCGCCACGCTCCCCAACGCTGCGAGTGCGGGAGGCTGTAGCAAGGCTGTCGCGTTCATCAGTACCATAGTACTTGACGGGGACCTGGTATGGCTCGCCACGTTCCGCAAAGGCACAGCCGTGTATGACAAGACCTCCGGAGTCTGGCAGAGCATCACCACCAACTTTGAAGGCGTGCGTACCAAGGGCGTCTACGCGCTGGCCGCCTGTGGCGATGACGTTTGGCTGGGCAGTCCTGAGGCCTACTACGGCAGCGGCCTTACATTGGTTTCGAAAGCAGATCTGCTCGCCAAACCGAGTGGACCATAACACCCACGATAGGTCCCGCACCAATGGCACGGAGGATAGTAATTATGGCTACCAGCGAGATTATTTCTGTCGGCGAGTTGCTTGTGGAGATTATGCGCAAGCGGGTGGATAGCCCGCTACACAGCCCTGACGACTTTGTGGGCCCTTTCCCCAGTGGCGCGCCGGCGATTTTTGCTGACCAGGCTGCCCGCCTGGGCCATAGTGTGGCGTTTCTGGGGGCAGTGGGGGAGGACGACTTCGGCAAGTGTTTGCTGGACCGGCTGAAGCAAGATGGTGTGGACACCAGTTATATTGCCCGAGTCAGCACAGTCGCCACTGGCGTGGCCTTCGTGACGTATTTTGCCGATGGCAGCCGGCGGTTTATCTTCCACATCGGCAACTCTGCCGCCGGGCAGATTCCAGAGCCGACTGCGGGAATGTTTGTCGGCGCTAAGTGGCTGCACATCTGCGGCTCAACGCTCTCGGCCAGTGAACAGATGCGCCAGACGTGTTACGAGGCTTGTGAACTGGCCACCGCGGCCGGAGCCCGCGTCTCTTTTGACCCCAACCTGCGCCCGGAACTGTTAGGCGGCGAAGAAGCCCTGCGCCACATCTGCACGCCGGTGGTGGATAAAGCGGCCCTGGTGCTGCCCAGTTTCACTGAAGCCGAACTTCTCACGGGCGTAGTCGGCGCCGAGGCGGCCTGCTCGGCTTTGCTGGAGCGGGGTGTTGAGGTAATTGCTCTCAAGCGCGGCAGCGCGGGCTGCACTGTCTTTGCTGAGGCAGAGACAGTTTCAGTGCCGGCGTATGAAGTGAAGGTGGTGGACCCTACGGGCGCGGGCGACTGCTTTGATGCCGGATTTGTGGTCGGACTGACCGAGAGACTGAGCCTTTCCGAGACCGCTCGGCTGGCCAACGCTTGCGGCGCTCTGGGCGCTACTGCCCAAGGGCCGATGGAGGGAGCGGCTCCCCGCGCGAAGGCTTTTAAGCTGGCCAATCTCGCCGACGGTGACCGTTGATGTGACCTCTGTGTAACAGATATAGTGAACCCGGATGTTGATACCAATAGAAGATAAGGCACAAGGCCTATGTCCATAACTTCAGCAGCGCCCTGCTTCGAACAGTTACGCAAGGCCCTATTTAACGAGCGTTATAGCGGTTGGGTTCCTTTGTACGAGTGGAGTGCCGACCGAGAGATAATGGAGGCGATACTGGGACACCCTATGCCGCCTCCCAGCCTAGATGCCTCCGGCCGTGGCGACAACTACTATGACCTGCTCGTCAGTTTCTACTATCAGATGGGCTATGATTATGTGCCCGTACCAGTGAACTGTTATCAAGAGCCAATTGAGACCGGAATTGCCTGGAAAACTGCTGCCGATACCGCACAACTCTCTCGGGGCGAGCGCTCCTGGGCCTCTATGACCGAGGGACCCGTTACCAGCCGGGAAGCCTATAATAGATACCCCTGGCCTGACCCGGAGCGCGTGCAACTGGGCGCGCTGGAGTTTGTAGCTGAGCGGCTCCCGCCGGGCATGAAGATTATTGCGACTACTGGCTGCATTATGGAAAATGTTATGGAGTCAATAGTCGGCTTGGTGCCGCTGTCTACGATGCTATACGAGGAACCCGCGCTGGTGCGGGACATTAGCACCCGGCTTGGGGAGGGGGCCGCGGCTGCTGCAGGGGCAGCGGCTGGAAGAGAGGCAGTAGGTGCGGTGGCCTGTGCGGATGATATGGGCCACAAGTCCGGCACCATCCTGTCACCGCGTCACCTACGAGAATTCGTCTTACCTTGGCACCGCAAGATGGTAGAGGCGGCCCACGCTCACGGCAAGCCCGTCATCTTACACTGCTGTGGCAAGTTAGACGAGATTATGGACGACATAATTGACTACTGTGGATACGATGCGAAGCACTCATTCGAAGATGTGCACACACCAGTCATCGAGGCGAAAGAGCGATGGGGTGACCGGATAGCAATCCTCGGCGGCATAGATATGGACGTAATCGCCCGGCGGTCCGAAGAATACGTGCGCCAGTACGTGCGCAACATCCTGGAGAAATGCGCGGGCAAGGGCTACGCCCTGGGCACGGGGAATACCGTGGCTAACTATATCCCCCTGGAGAATTATTCAGCTATGTTAGACGAAGGGCGCAAATTTATAGTGCCCTAAGATGGTATACCGTCAGTTCTTTTAAAAGGCCCTACTCGCTAAGCTTTGTAGAGCATTTCCCGCCAAACTTCTGCTAAGTTCCCATCTTCCAGCTTTCTAAGTATTCTTTCTGCTCTGGAGTGAGGGTATCTATTCCGATGCCTATGGCTTGGAGTTTAAGTGCGGCCACCTGTTCATCTATTTGGTGGGGCACTTCGTGGACGGCCACGACCAGCGCTTCACGGCACTGGGCGACGAACTCGGCGCATAGAGCCTGATTGGCGAAACTCATATCCATAACTACGGCCGGGTGGCCCTCGGCAGCCGCCAGATTAGTCAGCCGCCCCTCGCCAATCAGATATAGCCGCCGGCCGTCACTGAGTTGATATTCTTCCAGGTTCGGCCGCATCTGCCGCACATTCACACTCAACTCGCGCAAATCCGCCAGGTCAATTTCTACGTCAAAATGGCCGGTATTGCCCAGAATGGTGCCATCTTTCATTACCTCAAAGTGCTCGCGCCTGATTACAGAACGGTCGCCGGTGACGGTGATGAATATGTCGCCAATTTGGGCGGCCTGACCAATGGGCATCACCTGGTAGCCGTCCAGAGTTGCCTGAAGAGCGCGAAGCGGGTCCACCTCACAGACAATCACCTTGGCCCCCATACCCGTAGCCCGGCGGGCCACACCGCGGCCGCAGTCGCCATAGCCGCAGACTACGAAGTTTGTGCCGGCCAGCAATACATTGGTCGCCCGCAGGATGCCGTCAATCGTGCTCTGTCCGGTGCCGTAGTAGTTATCAAACAGGTGCTTGGTGGCCGCATCGTTGACCGCAATCAGCGGATAGCGCAGGGCACCATCGGCGGCCATCGCGCGCAGCCGAATTACTCCGGTAGTAGTCTCCTCCATGCCCGCCTTCAGATTGGAAATCAACTCTTGGCGCTCGGAATGCACGGTTGATATCAAATCAGCGCCATCGTCAATGCTGATGGTCGGCTCAATGTCCAGTACCGAGTTGATATGGCGATAGTAAGTGTCGCGATCCTCGCCGTGGCGAGCGAAAACTGGCACCTGAAAGTCGGCGACCAGACTGGCAGCCACTTCATCCTGAGTGCTGAGCGGGTTGCTGGCACACAAGGCTACTTGAGCCCCGCCAGCCTGAAGGGTGCGCATCAGGTTGGCCGTCTCCGAGGTCACGTGCAGGCAACAGCCAATCCGCTCGCCCGCCAGCGGCTGCTCGGCGGCAAATCGCTCTCTTATCAGTCGAAGCACCTTCATCTGCCGGTCAGCCCACTCAATCCGCCGCCGCCCGGCCTCGGTCAGGCTAATGTCAGTAACATCGTAGTCCATAAAGCAACCTCCGTCGGATAATCATCATTTGGTCAACTTGGGGAAAGATATTCTCGCACGTACTCCCGCACTGCCTCTTGCCAGGGGCGCAATGGAGTAAATCCTAACTGCTGCCAGCGGCGGTTGTCAAGTACCGAGAACTGGGGCCGCTGGGTGCGGCTCGGCCACTCCGTGCCTGGTATTTCGGTAATTGGCACATCACTGAGACGGGCGGACTCCAGGGCATAGCGGGCCAGTTGCGCCCACGAGCAGTAGCCGCTGTTGGTAACGTGAATGATTCCCTGCACGTCAGTTAGAGCCAGCCGCCACAGTGCGCCGGCCAGGTCGCGGGAATAGGTCGGCGAGCCGAACTCATCGGCCACTACCCGCAAGCCCTCTCCCTGGCGAGCCCGATTTATGATACTCGCCACAAAGTTCTTGCCGCCTGGTCCGAACATCCACTGCGTGCGGACGACAAGTGAGTTGTCCACAAGTTGCTGAACGGCCCGTTCCCCGGCTAACTTTGATTCGCCGTAGGGATTAAGCGGATGGGGCGGGTCATCTTCGGTATAGGGCGCGCCCTTGGTGCCGTCAAAGACGTAATCAGTGCTGATATACAGCAGGCGAGCGCCCATATCGGCACAAACCTGCGCCACATTGCCTGTAGCGATGGCATTATGCTGATGGGCGCGGGCCGGCTCCCGCGTGCAGCCGTCAACATCAGTGTAAGCGGCGCAGTGAATCACCACACCAGGGCTATGCCGTTCGGCAGGCTCATGGCCCCGAGCAGCGTCGGGGGGCGGCCCCAGCGCCTCCCGCGCTCCCGCCAGCAGGCTCAAATCACCGTCCACCAGGTCCACGCCGATCGCATTCACCTCGGCGGGCGCCAGGTCCATCAGCGCCGAACCGAGCATGCCTGCGGCACCGGTAACAACTACAGATTGAATAGCCATTCCGGTAGACATTTGTATTAACTTCGTGGTGCTAACAGTAAAATCCTTCCTGGCTATTTCCAGGTGAAGCAATGGGGGAGGCTCAGTGAGCATGCGGCGGGGATGGCGAGAACGACGCG
>JALGUR010000158.1 GCA_029820565.1 Candidatus Zipacnadia bacterium | reverse complement strand
TATTGATTTGTGGCATATTGCTCTACGCCAGCGCAGTCGCTACTGCTGATAACGGCAACGAGCCTGTCTTTGCGCTTGGCTTTGATGGAACTACGGTTGCCCGTGGACCAGACGGAGAGAAAATTGCGCCAATTAAGGCACAGGATGTAGAGTTTGCGCCCGGTTTGATAGGGCAAGCTCTCCAGGCTGACGGCGCGCTTGTTGAGTTCGCCGCGAAGCTGCTGCCCCAGGAGCAGGGAACTTTGGTGATGTGGATCTCTCCGCTGGCGGATCCGCCGGGTCGAGAGCTGAGCTATTGGCGCATCTATTTTGGCGACGCCGACGACTGGGGCCCGCTGGGCATGCCCCGGTTGTGGCTATTTAATACTCTGCTACGTTTCGACATGGATGATGGGACGTTTCGACATGGATGATGGGAAGTGGCTCTGGTCGGCGATTCCGGTGGGGGCTGGATGGAGTGGTGGCGCCTGGCATCAGCTCGTGGGCATCTGGGATTGTGCTGGCTACATAGCACTTTACTTCGACGGCAAACTGCTAATGGAACGACAGGTCAGGTCATGGCAGCCACAGAAGCGTAGGGCCTTCTGCGTCGGGACTGGCGTTGGCTACGGTCATCAGCCTCTACCAGCTCACGCCTTGATTGATGAGGTAGCTCTGTACGACTATGCGATGTCGGCTCAAGAGGTGAAGCAAATGTATTATCAGACCGGTGTTACTTCGCTACGTTTCAAATTGTCCGAGACTGTCTTTGAACTGCCACCTGACCAACTTCCCGTGGTCGCCACCAACGTGGGAGCTGCTCGCTGGCAGAGCACTGTTCAGTGGAGTTGTGAGGAACGTCGGGGTAGCTTTGCACTTGATCTTCCCCCAGGGGCGGAAGAACAGCTCACTATCAAACACCCCCTATCCCCCAGCATGCGCGGTGAGGCAAGCATCCAGATAGACTGGCACGAAGGGATAGACTATCGGCAGGCGCGTAGCGAACAGTTGCGCCCCTACATTCTACCGTCGCTGGAACCCCCGGCTGAACAGCCGCCGGAATGGCAGATGGTGGGCATGGTTGACTGCACCGAGCAAGCGCCAATCTCGGAGGCAGGCAACTCGCAGGTGGTCGAGGGGCCAGCCGGCCGCTATCGCGAAGCCGGGAGAAACCGCTGGGATCGCTTTGCATACATCTTTGAGTTGTCAGCGCCCCGTCGTCTGGCCCGATTGACGGTTGAGTATCCCGACGATGCGACCCGCGCTATTGTAGTAGCCTCCAATATCCCTATTGAGGACGAACCAGTCGCAGCGGGCGCGGAAAGACACGTATTAGCTAATGGCCTGCTTACCGGGGGTAAATATGATTTGACCAACCAGATGCAGCGGCGGCAATACCTTTTCCCGGCTATGTCACAGCACGTTGCCGTCATCATCGAGACAGGAATGCAGGACGAGCCAGCAGCAGTGAGAAGTCTAACCTTGGAAGAGGCCGATCTGGAATATGGCCCAACGGCACCGCCTCCTGCCTTGCAAGCCCAGACTCATCGCAGAATGGGTCTATACTGGGAAGACCCGATCTTCGGCCAGGATTTCGGGTGGACCGGAACCGACTATCGGCGCTGGGACGAAGTGTTGAATCGTGCGCTTAACTATATGGCCTGGAGCGGGCAGGACTTACTGGTGTACCCCACCGTCTGGTACCAGGGCCCCATCTATCGTAGCGAAGCCGAGCCGGGCACCTGGCCTAGCGGGGGCCGCGCTCATCCCAGTGGCTATCCCCGCCTGATGGCTATGCGCTGTGCCCAGCGTGGCATCAAGTTCATCTCCACATTCACCATCTGGCACTTGCCCTCTCTGGCCCATCTGATACTTCCCGCCGAACAGGTGGCCGCGGGAAAGCCCTCAGTCAATACAGTAACCCGAGAGGGCGAAGTGCTGACCTCGAACAATTGGCATTCCCCGCCGTTGCTCAACGCCCAGCATCCCAAAGTCCAGGAGGTCCTCTTGCGGCTGGTGGACGAGCATATCACAATGTGCGCAGATCAGCCCAGCTTTGCGGGCATTCATGCCCTGTGGCCCAGTTCGCCAATGCAAGCGGGAGCCAGGTTGCTGACCAGCTATGATGACTGGACAGTGAATCAGTTCGCACATCACATTGGGGAAAGCCCACCCGGTGGGCCGCAAGAGGTGGAGCGATTCAAGCAGCGCGCCGACTGGATTCTGAACGATGCCCAGCGCCGCCAGCAGTGGATTCAGTGGCGCTGCGACCAGATGACAGACTTCTATGGTGAAGTGGCTGCCCGGCTGGCGAAGGCCAACCCCCAGGCCAAGCTACGGTTAGTAGTTCAGCAACCCTATCCCTGGGTTGAGATGGAGCCTGCCAAGGCTCTGCGCCAACAGGGCATAGATATAGAAGCGCTGTCACACAATTCCGATATAGTGATAACCCGCTTCACCAACCAGACCTTCGACCGCATTGCTCGTCTGGCCCATCCCGCTTTTGTGCCACCCGGCGGCACCGAACTTGGAGTAATCACTGACTACGAC
>JALGUR010000157.1 GCA_029820565.1 Candidatus Zipacnadia bacterium | reverse complement strand
TTCACCGAGTTGCAGAAACTTTTGGCTGAACGGTTGTCTGATAGAATAGGACGGCCCATACGGGTTGGTCAGTACAATCACATCGCTGATTCGTTCCATATTTACGGATCGTACTTTGAGGACTTCGAGGGATTTCTGCAAACGCTGGAGAGGCGGACCTTTGAGCAGCGCACCTTCACCACTGCACAAATCGCGCCGTTGATTGAAGAGGCCCGCGAGCGCATTGCCAAGTCGCTGGGCAATGACACTTCCGTCGGGAAAGGATAACCCATGGATCAAGTTCGGATAGGTGTAGTAGGCGTGGGCGGCAACGGCCGCGCCTTCGTTGACTGCTATCAAGAAAACGAGAGGGCACAAGTGGTTGCGGTTTGCGACACGAACGAGGCTCGCTTGCAGACTGTTGCCAATGAGACATCGGTACAGTGGGCCACTACCGATTTCAACGAGTTGGTGACTTCGCCTGATATTGACGCAATTTCGGTGCATAGCGCCGATGTCTCGCACGCACCGATCACTATTGCGGCACTGCGTCACGGCAAACACGTGTTCGTGGAAAAGCCTATGGCAACCAGGCTTGAGGACTGCTACGAGGTTATTGATCTGAGTGAGTCCACCGGGCTAAAGGTCCAGGTGGGGCTGGTGCTGAGATTTGACCCCTTCTTCCGGGGGATTAAGCAGATGGTGGAGGGCGGGGAATTGGGTCAGGTCTTCTACGCCGAGGCTGACTACATCTGCAATTATTTGTTCAACCAGCGCATTGCGAAGGCAATTGGAAGTACTTACGATATTGCCTTTGTTAATGCGGGCACCCATGTGCTTGACCTACTGCGCTGGTATGTAGGCGAACCGGTGGAGGTTCAGGCCTATGGCAACCAGAGAATGTCTAATTGGCCCCAGCCGGAGTTCAACGATGATCTGGTTTGCGCCATCTACAAGTTCGCCAGCGGTGCGGTGGCTAAGGTGGCGGCAACCTGGGGAAGTACCGCCCAACTGGCTGGGATGGAGATGTGCTACAATTTGTCGCTATTCGGCAGCAAGGCCAGTATTGTCCGTGACAGAATTGCCCGAGTGGAAAGCCAGGGCGAGTTCGAGCCGTTGACCTTTGGCAGGATTTCCGGCCACCCCTACACCCCAGAAGTGGATGCCTTCGTAGAGGCAATCATTGAAGATAAGCCACCGGTTATTGACGCGCGCGACGGCGGTAATACCAGTATTGGAATCCTGGCCGCTATGGAGGCGCTGCGTCGGGGCGAACCTGTCAAGATAGAGACCCGCTAAAAGTACGGCACGAGTTGGATGAGGACACCGGAGCGATGCTGAAATTGGAGGTTCTTGGATAACACTAGTTGACAAGCCTTGGCAAGATGGTTATAATACTTTACAAGTTGCGATGTTCCCCCATTGATTGTGTATTTCCGGTATTCGGTTTTTATGGCAGCGTGACTACGACGAATGGGCACAATTCCTCTTTCTGCTGGCGTTCCGAGGTAAGTTTACATATCCGCCGCTGGTTATAGTTACGACCTAGTAGCTCCTTCGGTTGATTCTTCATGTGGTTTCCATGGTGTGTGTTTCCTCCGTGGGTTGTTGAACAGGTAGTCGGCGAGCCGATGGCAAACATTGAAGATTTGAGCTTTATGGCCAATATACGAGATAGACTTCTCCGTGGGGGAAAGACTAGCCAGCATCGTCGGGCAGTGTACTCCCCGCAATATTGCAGTAGGCTGCGCCTAGAGGGCCAACGGTGCCATACTGTGACGAAGACATCATCGAAGTAATTATTACTCAACAGCAGATTGCTGCGCGCATCGCACAGCTTGCCCAGCAGATTGCTGCTGATTATCGGGATAAACACTTGGTGCTGATAGGGGTGCTTACTGGCAGCTTTGTGTTTTTGTCCGATCTGATGCGCCAGCTCGACAGGCCCTGCGAAGTTGATTTCCTGGATGCTTCCAGCTATGGAAACGGTACTGTCTCCCGTGGTGAGGTCGGGATTACCAGGGACTTGAAGCTGTCGCTGACTGGCAAGGACGTACTGGTTATTGAAGACATTGTTGACAGCGGTCGGACAGTTTCCGAGTTGGTGCGGCTGCTCCAGGGGCACCAGCCTGCCTCTGTGAAGGTTTGTACGCTGCTAGACAAGCCCGCTCGCCGGGAGATGCCCGTGGAACTTAGCTATATCGGTTTCGTGATTCCTGGCCAATTTGTAGTGGGCTACGGTCTGGATTATGCCCAGTGTTTCCGTAATCTGCCCTTTGTAGCAGTGCTTGATGAAGATGCTGTAGTACCCAAACCACGAACCAGTGAGTAAGCTGTCGAGAGGTGCGCTATGTTAGATCTGTCGGATCTGAAGGAAAAGACGGTAGACGAACTGCGCGAGGTAGCCGCCACCATGGACGTTGCTGGCTACTCGAGCCTTAAGAAATTTGACCTGTGTATGAAGATACTCAAGGCCCAAAGTGAACAAGATGGGAATAAGTATCAGTACGGGGTCCTGGAGGTGCAGGCTGACGGGCGTGGCTACTTGCGGGTCAACGGTTACGTGCCGGATCCGACTGTGGACATCTATGTTGCCGACAGCCAGATCCGGCGATTCGATCTGCGCACTGGTGATGTGATTAGCGGACCGGTGCGGCCGCCTAAGAACAGCGAGCGCTAGAAGAGGTCGGGCACCGCCCTGACTTCGAAGACCTTACGCCGGTTTACCCCGATGAGCGCATTCACCTGGCGACCGACGACCCCACCAACATAACGGGCCGCTTGCTGGACATCGTAACTCCAGTCGGCCGCGGACAGCGGGGCCTGATTGTCTCGCCTCCCAAAGCCGGTAAGACCACCGTCATTAAGCAGCTTGCTAACTGCATGACCGCCAACTACGACGACCTGCGCTTGCTGATCCTGCTTGTTGATGAGCGTCCCGAGGAGGTCACTGATATTGCCCGGTCGGTCGAGGGCGAGGTCATCAGTTCCACTTTCGACGAACTGCCGGAA
>JALGUR010000156.1 GCA_029820565.1 Candidatus Zipacnadia bacterium | reverse complement strand
TGTTGACTGGTGCCTACGTGCACGTGACGCCGGCCTGCGCAACTACTGCGTAACCGACACGAAAGTATTTCACAAGGGAGGCAGAAGTACGCGGGTCAACTCACGCCGGGGCAAGAAAGCTGCTTACCTAACCTATCGGGGGTGGGGGTTGATTGCCCACAAACATGGGCGGGGACTATATCGTTGGTTTGCTTTCTTGCAGGCATTCCGCAAAGTCTCTCAGAGTCTGCTGTGGGGTGCTCTTACCCGTGATAGGGAATATCGTGACTATGCACGGGCAAAGCTGGCCGGCTTCAGAGACGGTTGGCTGCGCCGGGAGTGCGATACGCGCAGACTGTCGAGTTAAGCAAGGCAGGGAATCTGCCAGCCGTGTATGGGTAGCTGCTGAGATCGAGGACCGTATGTTACCTTGGTCAATATAGTTTTCAATCGCCAGCAGGCCCTAAGCTTGTCTGCTTATGCCTTCTTGTCGCGTGCTGCCTCGTAGAGCTGTTGATACTTCCTGGCGGAGCGGTCCCAGGAGAAGTCGTATGCCAGGGCGTTGCTCACGATCTTTCGCCACTGCCTGCGGCGCTTGGTAAAGGTGTCCACTGCGCGGTTAATAGCCTCCAGCAATTTTCTTGCTGAATAGTCCTCGAATTTGTAGCCGTTCTGGGGGTGCCCGCGCACGCCTCGCTCTTGAATACTATCATCCAGCCCGCCGGTTGCTCGCACGATAGGCACTGTGCCATAGGCCAGGGCAATCATCTGCCCCAGTCCGCACGGCTCGTAGCGGGAGGGCATCAGGAACATATCGGCTCCTGCGTATATCTGGCGGGCCAGTTTCCCATTGAAGTCAATGACGGCAGCTACATTCTTCTGGGCGGCCGCCGCCTGCCGCAGCATATTCTCGTAGAGTTGGTCGCCGGTGCCCAGCACTACCAGTTGGGCATCTTGGATCTGGGGCAGAGCCTCAGCCAAAATGTCCAGACCCTTCTGGGCATCCAGCCGCGTGACCATACCGATTAAGGGAATATCGGAGGCTACCGGAAGGCCCATCTGCTCCTGCAGCGCTTGCTTACATTGGGCCTTGCCAGAGACATCATCTGCACTGAACCTAGCGACAATAGCCTCGTCGGTGGCGGGATTCCACACCTCATAGTCAATGCCGTTGAGAATGCCCCAGACGTCTTCCCGACGGGCTTCGACCAGGTCGCAAATGTTCGGGCCAAACTCCGGCGTCTCGATTTCTTGAGCGTACTTCTCACTGACGGTGTTGACCATATCAGCGCAGGACAAGCCCGCGCGGGCCAGATTGAGCTGGCCGTCGTGCAGCATATCGGTGACCCCAGGGTCACCAGGCTCAAGGCTGGTCACCGCCAGCAACTTCGCCGGGAAGGTGCCCTGATAGGCACTGCCCAGGTTGTGGGCGGTGAGTACCGTCCGTGGCCCGCTGGCCCCAGGCTGCTTGAGGTAGACCGCCACCAGGCTGGTATGCCAGTCGTTAAGATGAATGACATCCGGCTGCCAGTTAAGCGGCTCCAGCACGGCCTGAATAGCCCGGCAAAAGAAGGTAAGCCGCTCCAGATTGTCGGGATAGGCACCTCCCGGAGGGCCATAGACATAAGGGCGGCTGAAGTAGTCATGGTGCTCTACGAAATAGATCGGCACCTCGGTGCCGGGCAGGCGTGATTCGTCCAGGGCGCAACCCGACATTCCATCGGCCATGGGCACCGGGCAACCCGGTATCACCCGCCGCATATCAGCCCCTGCCTGTGCTGCTGTCTGGTATTTGGGCATTATCACCCGGATGTCAATGTCGAGTTGTGCCAATGCCTTAGGCAGCGAGCCGGCCACGTCGGCCAGGCCGCCGACCTTGGCAAAGGGAACTACTTCCGCGGAAGCTAACAGAACTTTCACCATTAACCCTCCTCACATGGACAGACGAACGGTTCACTCCAGAGCGGCATCGGCCCGTACCACAGTGATACCGCTGTCGGTGACGATGAACTTCTTCTCGTCCTGGGCACGGTCCACGCCGACTGCGTAGCCGGCGGGAATCTCCACATCTTCGTCTACGATTACCCTGTGCAAGTGAACGCCTGCACCGATACGTACATTATCCATCAGAATTGACTCAGTGACCTCAGCGCCCTCTGCGACGTACACTCCAGGCGAGAGCAGCGAGCGGCGCAGTCGAGCGCCGGAGATTATGCAGCCTGGAGATATCAGACACTCTTCCAGGCTGGCCTCAGCCTCAGAGGAGGCTATTTTGGCAGCGGGGTGTTGGCTCCGCTGGCTGTAAATTGGCCACCGCTCATCGTACAGGTCAAGTTCAGGTGACAGCCCCAGCAGGTCCATATTGCTCTGCTGGTAGCTGTCCAGTGTCCCGATGTCGCGCCAGTAGGCAGGTCCTCCACCCGGCGAGCTGGTGAATTGATATGCCATAATGGGTGATCCCTGCTCGACCATACCCGGTACAATATCCCGCCCGAAGTCGTGACTGCTGTCGGTGGTAGCGTCTTGGGCTACCTGGCGGGCCAGCTCTTCGGTATTCCATAGATACACGCCCATCGAAACTAAAGAGTGGTCAGGGCTGGTTGGGATGGGTTTGGGCTTTGCGGGCTTTTCTTCGAAACCAATGATATGGCCCGACTGGTCAGTCTCCACCACGCCCAGTTCAGTGCATTGCTGGCGGGGCAGTGGCTGGCAGGCAATAGTCAGTTGAGCGTCGCTGGTCAAATGCTGCTTCAGCATCAGTCTATAGTCCATCTTGTATGAGTGGTCGCCGGAAAGCACAAATATCCAGGGAGGCCGTTCTTCTTGAAGAATGAACAGATTCTGGTAGATTGCATCAGCGGTGGCGGCATACCAGCGGTCGGTAAATATCTTCTGGGGAGGG
>JALGUR010000087.1 GCA_029820565.1 Candidatus Zipacnadia bacterium | reverse complement strand
GATATGTGGCTGCCTAACTCCTATGCCGAATATGGAATGTTGGTGGCGGATTCTGAAGTCAGCAAGCCCTACCGGGTCATTCCTAATGCGGTGGAAACAGAATTGGCTGAATTGACCGAGGCTGGTGCGCCGACCTCAGACGTGCTGATGGTCGGCCGCTGGGAGTTGCGCAAGAATCAGTTGGGCCTGCTGGAGGCACTGGTCGAGACTGAACACAATATTCTGATTATTGGCGGCGAGAACGATTATGATTGCGAACACAATCAGGCCGCTCGCCGGCTGGCCCAACAACGGGGCAAGGTGCAATTGCTGTCGGCTGCTGATGACCGTGCCTTCATCGCCAGTGCGATGAAAAATGCCCGCGTCCTCGCCCAGCCCAGTTTTTATGAGACGCCGGGCCTCGCCGCATTGGAGGCCGCAGCCTGCAGGACGGCGGTAGTGGTCTCCGCTCGCGGCTGCACCCGCGAGTATTTTGGCGATGAGGCTTATTATTGTGACCCGGCCGACCCATCCAGCCTCCGGCGGGCGATAGAAGCGGCTGTGGCGGGCGGACCATCAACCACGTTACAGCGGCGCATTGGAACTGAGTTCACCTGGGTACGGGCCGCAGAGGAGACTGAAACTGCCTACCGTGCGTTGCTGGACGCTCTGTAAAATGTAGGAGCGGGAAGTGCGAAGCATCTCCCGCCCGCTCCTCTCATCCGCTGTAGGAACGGCGCGATTAGAATCGAGATGAGGAGGGCCCTCCTGCATCAGGGACAAACCTTGGACGGGCTGTCAGCCTGTGCCACGCATTTGGGGAAAATCATATAGAAAAGTAACTACTTCGAGGCCGCACGCCGGAAACTGCGGCTTTTTTATTTGCCAAGGAGGTGAGAATGTGAGCGAGATTAGTGAAGATAGCAGGTTTACCGTGACCGTGCCGCTGGTGAAGGCGTGGCAGGATGAGGAAGGGCAGATGTGGTTTGAGGGCGTGGCTTCCTCCACCAGTCTGGATAAGCAGCACGAGCGGATGACCACCAACGCCATACAGAAAATGCAGCAGTTTGCCGGCATTGACCTGCTGCCTACCCACAACGCCGGTCCGCTTGAGGAATTGGGCACTGTTGAAGAGTGCGGGGCCGACAATGACGCCTTCCGGGTGAAGGGGCGGCTGGATGAGACCAGTGCGCAGGCCCAGCGGCTGTTTAAGCACCTGGTGGAGGGCAGGCAATATGGGCTGAGCGTGGGTGGACGAGTGACTGGGGCCTACTGGTCTTTTGATCAGGAGGCCGGGGCGCGGATTAAGCATATTGATGATGTGGTCCTGGACCATGTAGCGCTATGTCGGCCGCAGCAGGCCGCCAATCCGGACACTTATCTGGCCGTGATGGCCAAGGCTGCTGAATCAGTGGCTCACCACCAGCCCCCGCTGGAGGAGGACGAGGACCTGGTGAGGCGACTGGGGCAGGCAGTTCTGGAGGTGTGTCGGCGGCTGTGGCCATTTGGCAAGACTGCCGAGCCACCGCCGGCGACAACGGCACAGACACAAGCAGACCCGGAAGTCGAGGGCCTGCGGGAAGAAGTGGCCCTGCTGCACAAACAACTGCAAGAGTTGCAACAAACGCCGGACTCCTCCCCGGAGGAGCCCGACCAGCCGCAACCCGGTCGCCGCCAGTCCTTAATTGGCCAGCAGCGACCGGCAACTGACAAGCAAAATAACTTCTGGAAAGGAGTGCTATAAATGGGTAATGATGAGATGTTGGAAAAGGCTGTTGAGACCTCCGACTTAGCCGACGGAGGTCTGCTCAATACCCAACAGAGTAACAAGTACATTGATATGGCCGTAGACAACTCGACGATGGTCAAGGAGGCCCGGGTGGTACGGATGCGCGGGCCGGTGATGGAACTGGACAAGATTGCTACCACCGGTCGAGTCAGTCAACTCAAGACCGAGGGCGTAGCCCCCGAGAGTCTGGCCGAGCCGGCCTTTGACAAGGTTAACCTCAGTTCCGTGGAGATCATAACTCCATTTGAGATTACCTTTGAGGCCCTGGAGGACAGCATAGAGCGCGGCGACTTTGAAGATACCGTTATCTCGGTGATGGCCAAGCAGACGGCTACTGATCTGGAGGAGTTAGCCGTGCTGGGCGATACTGGGTCGGGTGATTCCTACCTGCAAGGCCTGGACGGCTGGCGCGTGCTGGCTGATGAGAGCCATGTAGTGGACTTTGAGGGAGCGACGCTGGATAAAGCCGGACTATCGGCGATGTATCGGGCTTTGCCTGATACGTACAAGCGTAATCACAGCGATTTGCGCTTCTACTTCGCTCCGGCCGCCATCCAGGACTGGAATGACACCTTCAGTGACCGGCCCACGGCCGCTGGCGATGTGGCGCTGACCGGCGGCGTGGCCCCGCCCTATATGGGCGTGCCTCTGGTCTCGGTGCCGGTAGTTCCCACTGATCTGGAGGGTATTTCGGGCTATGAGAGCGGGCCCAAGTTGAGTTTTGGCCTGCTGACGCTGCGCGACAATCTTATCTTTGGTATCTATCGCCAGATCAGGATAGACCGGGATAAGGATATTCTGCGCGGCGTGAATATCTACGTCATCTCCACGCGCATCGCCATCGCCTACGAGGAGACCGACGCCGTGGTGGCGGGGATCAACCTGGGTCTGACGACGTAGTAGCATAGACAGAAGCGATTCGTAGACGGCGTTCGCGGGGAACCCCTCTTTTGAAAAAGAGTGGCTTCCCCGCACCCTTCCGCCGTCGCTACACAAGTGTAGCTATGGCGGACAAGTCCGCCTCGAGGGGCCAAGGCGCAAATGTTCTTGAATTTGTAGGAGGGCCATCCCTGGCCCGATTGCAGTCGGGGCGAGGACGCCTCTCCCACGGTGAATGAGAGGACACGGGCCGGGCATACTACGTTCGACGGCTCGACTGAGCTCGCCGAAGTCCGGCTCCCCTACAGACATGGAAGCGATACTGCGTCGGGGCCGTAGTCTACATCTGGCCGCTACGGGTCTGACCCTGCGCCGAAACAAGCCCCACCAACTGGCCAATGCTGCCCAGTACGTCTACTTGTGCGCCGCGCATGCCGAGGCGGTGCAATTGCACCCAGCGCCTCTGCTACATACTGTGGAGCAGGATAACCGGCGGCGGAAGGTGGAACCGTGGCAGTTTCGCGATTTGCAGAGCAAAGGCTGGCGGCGGTGCGCAACTGAGCGACTCATGCAGCCGGGGGCTGATGTGCTGGTGATTCGCCAGATGGGATTGGGTGATGTGTTGATGCTGACCCCGGCCCTGCACGCGCTGCACACTCAGCGCGGCGTCCGCGTGCATCTGGCCACCTATGCTCGGTATCTGCCTCTGGTGTGGGGACTGGGCTTCATCCAGGCGACCTACGCTCTGGGCACTGATTATGGGCCTCAGCGTTTCGCGGCCATAGTAGACTTAGACTGGGCCGTGGAGCGGGGTGATGAGACTGAATACGTGCCGCGCCAGGATATCTTTGCCCAGCGGCTGGGCGTGAAATTGGCGCGGCGTTGGCCCTACTACCAAATAGCCGCGGCGGAGCGCCGATGGGCTCAACGCCGCCTGGCCGGGCTGCCCGGGCCGATTGTAGGAATACAGACTCATGCCAGTTGCCCACAGCGCAGTTATCCGTTCGCCCATCTGTGTGAATTGATCAGGATACTACAGGCCGACGGGTATTCGGTGGTAACTTTTGGTCAGAAGTACCTGGGTGAGTGGCCTGAGGGCGTGGTAGATCTGAACGCCGCCGTTAGTATCCGGCAGGCTGCCGCCCTCATTGAGCAGATGGACCTGATGATTTGTCCCGACAGCGGTCTATTGCACCTGGCGGTGGCCGTGGGCAGTCCTACCGTAGCCCTGTTTGGCCCTATACCGCCGGAGCTGCGCGTGGCGGGCTATCCGCGTTGTGTGGCCTTGTGGGGTGCCCAGGCCTGTGGCTACTCTCCCTGCTTTGACCGGGCCGCCGGCCGCTGCGAGGATTATCAATGTATGAAGGCTCTGTTACCGCACCAGGTGGCCGAGACGGCGCATAGATTATTGGCCGATTCTGCCCCGCGCAGGGCAAGTGGTTGACTCAGTGGCATGGGCTTGCGGTCCGTGCCACCGATGAGGCGAGGTCGGAGAACCTCGCCTACGCGGCAATATTATAGCCCTACCGCGTAGCGCAGGTTCTTGACCTGCGCGACCGAGTGAGGCGGAGTTAGAGGACCTCACCTACGTGGTAAGGACTGCGCTGAATAGGGCAGAAAGCAATCAGCAATCAAGGAGCGTACAATGGGTATACATAAGCGATCTTTGTGGATAGACCGACGCGGGGCCGACATTTACTGGCCTGCCACTGGCAATGTAGATATATCGGCCACCGGCACGGGCACTATTGCCTATTGGGTAAGAACGCCGGCCCATAATTTCTGGGTCGACCAGAAGATTTGGCGCATATGGGGCACCCAAAATAACTATATGGCCAGTTATAAGGCCCGAAGCGTAATTGTAGTTAGCGACGGTGGCAGTTACAAGTCTTCTGATGTCTACGCGTCCAATGAAGACGGCAGTTGGGAACTACATGTGACTACTTGGGACTTTGAGACAGGTGTGGTGAAGAGTTACTACAACGACGCCCAGCCCGTCAATGACCCGCTCACTGGCGTACCTGCCCCATTGGGCGATCCCGTGGGCATCTATCTGGGACCGATCTATGACGACGCTCTCAGCCAGTATATCAGAGACTTATTCTATTATACCTTAGGTATCTGGGATGAGGAGATGTCGGAGGAGCAGATCTCGGCCCTGTATGCGCAAGGCTATCGCCATAAGTTTCAGCAATCTGAAGGGCCAGGAAATTTGACCCTGCTACTAAGCTTTCATGCCAGTTTGGATGCTGATATTGCCGCCGGCGAGGGCAGTTGGGCTCAGGCTGATGGGTGCAGTGCTGATAGATTCTGCTTGCTGGAGGACGGCATTCGTCAGTTGGGGCGCGCCCGGTATCCGCTGGGCATGCCTCGTCACGATTTGAGTGAGGACGACCGCAAACCACTTAATGCTATCTGTCCTTTACTATTGAATGAGAGCGATCAGCGAGCCTCTACATCTGAGATAAATGAAACGAATTACTCCAGACTGATAGTTGACGGTCATACTACAACAACAGGCGCCGGTGCCAAATTCCCTGATATACCCAAGCCAAGTACCTATCGTCAACTCATACATATACCTAACGACAGCGACCATACCCCTCCCCAAGGCTATGAACTGGGTATTGGACCGGTAGCCTACAAGTTCTATCGCGGCGCTTCTACTGGTGTTTATGATCAATTAGGTAGCGGCCGCAAATTTGAAGTGGTTGATGATGCGGGCAATACTGCTACCACCTTCAAGACTAACCTCAGCGGCGACGCCTGGAGCGGGGACGATTATTGGAATGGAGCGTTGCTAACTTTCTATACGGACAATTGTGCGGGCCGCAGTCTGTATGTGACAGACTATGATGATACCACCAAGTTCATTACTCTGGAGACGGCTTTGCCGGCTGTCCCCGATGCCGGCAGTTGTGGATTTGTTAACTTCTACCCCCGGATTATTGGTCAGGACAGCAGCGGGGTTCACCCCGGACAGCGGCAGCCTGAATATGCAATAGAGGCTAACTTGTGGGCTCATCATGAAAACTCCAAGCATTTCGTAGAATTAGAATGGCAAAACCCCGAAACAACAGGTCTATCTATACTACGCTATGAACAAGGTCGTAGTGTGAATATGTCGGGCTGCTCATTTTATCATGGTAGTCAGAATAGAGGAGCCCAGTATGGTAAGTGGTATGGTGATGATGGCTACTACGACCAACCCGGGGGCAGCAACCTGGAGATTTGGCTGCAAAAAATTGAAATTGATGGCCCTCAGCAATACCAGATTGTGCGCAAAGATGCCACCGGACGGGGACCCGCCCTGGCGGACAATTTTATGGTGCGTGCCCATGATCACTTCACTCTGTCGGGGAGTACCTGGAAGTCGGTTAAGGGTGATTCAGTGAAGGTTTGGCAACAGCAGAATCTGACTTTCAACAAGCAAAAGCCCACCAAGATTACCGATTGGCAGGCAGTAATGGGTGATTTAGAGAAACCCGGCACTTGGCGCGAGACGGTGGCGGCCAACAGTGGTATTCCGGTGCCCATCGAATATGATGAGGCCAATGAAACTATCACGGCAGCCATAGTGGGGAGCGATGCCAGCGGTACGCGGCAGTTAGGTTACGTAGTGGGACACTGGGACGAGAATACGGGAAGGATCAGTTGGGAAGATGAGTCGCCGCCAGCCGGCAAATCTAATCCCATATTAGATGTCTCTACTTTGCGTGGGGGCCGCGAGCAAGATGCCGATGGTACACTGAGCCGAATAAACGGTATACTGCAATCAACAGACGGCACTTGGTCACTGATTTACATTGCTGCCCCCGATAGTATGGACGGCACTCGTACTTATGCCCTGCATGGGGCCCCCGACCGCTGGTCATTTGACCCCTCTACTCAACACTATGGTCTGTTCCTTCCGCCCGATACTGGAGTTGACATGCGTATTCCCGTTGCGGGCCACGGTATCGTCCCCTGGGCCAATAGTGACATATATGGACCAATACTGCATAACCCCTACGCTCAAGACATTAGCCGGCGTTTCATCGCGCTGATTCGGGCCAAGACCATTTTTAATAGTGGCTCGGGTTACTCAACAGACGCCCGGCCGCTACTGACTTACGCCGGAACTGACCCGAAATCACTGGCTCCTCTGCCCCATGGTAATCGGGCTTCACCGGTAGTGTCTCCTCAAGTGCATAACCTCTGTGGAGCAGTGCTGGGCCAGGAAGACTGTATTGCATTGTTAGATGAATACACTTCAGGGTTCACCATGGGCATTGGGCTGTTCACTTCTGAAGATGGCATCCACTTCCAGGAGTTGTTCCCGCTTAGCACAGACAGCAGCGCATTCATCCCCCAAGGTGAACTGGCGGGAGAAGGTAGTCGCCTCTTCCCCCGTTGGGCTTTCCAGTTAGGTGATAAGCGCATCTACTATTATAGCTGGGGCAGCGACTTTAACTTCGCCTGGTGCCGCTGGAACGGAGAGACCTGGTACGCGCTTAGCGAGGACGAAACTGAGGGTTCCCTGCAAACCGCTATCCTGGAAAAGCCCGCTGACGGCTGGGGAGAACTATACCTTAATGTTGAGCCTAATGACGGCCAGGCTAGCGTGGAGGTCCTGGACCCAGAGACCGAACTGCCCATAGCCGGGTACGGGTTGGAGGACTGCGAGGCGATCTCGGCAGGCTTGAACCGCCAAGTGACCTGGGGTGCGGCTGGCCTGTCGGAATTGACCAGTGATTATCTGCGGCTGCGCTTGCATTTCAACCGCAGTCAGACGACAGACACCTCGCCGCAGTTATTTGCCTGGGAGATAAAGCCGGCCGTGGTTCACTATCCGTCCGCCTCAGACTTGCGAGTAGAAGGACAGGTCAATCCTACTAATGTGCTGGACCCCACGCCCACCCTGTCGTGGACCTATCACCACCCCGACGACAGTCCCCAGAGCGCCTATCAGATAATCGTCGCCTCCAGCGCTGAGTTGCTGGCGGAGAATACTGGCGACATCTGGGACAGCGGCGTGGTCCTTAGCAGTCAGAATAGTGTTGTATACGACGGCCCCGCCCTCCAGGACTATGAGACCTACTTCTGGAAGGTGCGGGTACGCAGCGCCGAAGGAGTGTGGTCTGAACAATGGTAGCCCAATATATATTTAGTACCGGTAGTCTGACCTCATATTGTACCCTCCAGCAGGTCCAGGCCCTGCTGGTCGGATACGACCTATCTCGGATAGGTGACGATGAGGCCGTAGCCGACCGCATTCAGGAGTTGCTCAGCCTCACTCGCCAAGCAGTGGATCAGGCGGCAGGCCATGACTTTTTCTGGCATGCTGACGATCAGATAATCATAGATGGCTCGGGCACCGACCGCCTGTCGCTGGCCGCACACGGCGTGGTACCCCTGGTGGCCGTCCAGCAAATCCAGATAAGCGACAATTTGGTGCCGCCCACTGATTATGTAGTCTATGAGCAGATGGCTGAGATTCGCCTGAAGCCCACTGCCAGTATTGGCAATTACTTCCCGGCCGGTCTGCAGAATATCGCCCTGACCCTGGATTGGGGTTACCAGCAAGTGCCCGGTGAGGTAGCGATGGCGCAGGCTAAGTTGACCGCGGGCCAGATTCTGGCCGAGGCGACCGGCCCCACCGCTACAGCGGCGGCCGTGCGCATCGGCGACTATCAGGTGCGCTTCGCGCCCGAGGGGCAATATGGCGCGGTCATCCAGCAGTTGGTCCAGGACGCCCAGCAGGCCCTGCGTCCTTATCGCCGTATGGGCATGGCAGCAGTGTGAGGGAACAGGGACTCAGGGATGCAGGGATTCAGGGAGGCAGGGAGGCAGGGAACGGCGTAACGACAAGTGGGCAGTGGACAGTCGTCAGGGGACAGGGAACGGCAGGGGACTGGGAACTGGGGACTGGGAACGGCGGATCTTACCATTATTCTGGTAGGAGCGACATTCCTGTCGCGAATACACAGGGAACTGGGAGCAGGGAACTGGGAATAGGGGACTGGGGACAGGGAACGACAGTCGGGGCCATCTCGGCTGTCATTGCTATTTTGGCTGCCGTTCCTGTCGTTGCTGTCGTTGCTGCCGTTGCTGTTTTTGCTGCCGTTGCTGAATGCGGAGGGAGTAGCCACTATGAACGACCCGATATTTGAAGAGTTGTTAGAGCACACTGTCAACCTGAGCCGACCTCAAGTTGAAGTGGAGTCGGACTTGCAGGTGGCAGTCCCCACTTATGACCTATTGGAGGCCGGCGTCAGTGCCCGCCTACGACCCATTGACGGGAGTATTGACCGCAGCGTGCTGGGGCGATTCCCCCGCGCTACTGCCGCCGCCTATCTGTTGCCCACCAACCTGCAAGCCAATGACCGACTATCTCAAGTGGTCGCTACTACGGTGCTGACCGAGCCAGCCTCGCCCGGCACCGATACGCTCACCGTGGCCTCTACCGATGGCTTCACTCCCGGTGAATTTGTTCACCTATTGGGCGCGGCGGGCTGGGAAGAAGTTGGCATCGCTGCCGTTGCTGATGAGGAGACGCTCGAGTTGGTCGAGCCGCTCACCGCTGGCTTTGCCGAGGAGGATACAGTCGAGGCAGTGGTCAGCTACGAGGTATTGGGGGCTATTGACCAGGCCGGCGCCGGCCACCACCTCAAAGCAATTCTGCGGCATAGAGAAATGTAGGGGCCAGGAACTCAGGGATGCAGGGAAGGGCATAACGACAAGTGGACAGTGGACAGTGGACAGGGGCAGGGAACGGCATAACGACAAGTGGACAGGGAACCGGGGACTGGGAACTGCGGACTGGGCAATGAGAAGTGGACAGGGAGCGACAGTCGTGGCGATGTTGGCTGCCGTTGCTGAATGCTGACCCCAGAAGACACCAGGAGGAGGGCCAGACAATGATTGATCTGTTTCATCACAACGAAATCGCCCGGGCAGTGCGGCTGCTGTGTCAGAGTTCGGTGGCCCTGACCCAGGATACTGATGGCACTGATATTGTCTGGGTAGGCAGCAATGAACTATTCGCGGCCAGTGACCAGGTAGTCCTGATGGATGATGACAGCGGACCGGAGCAGTATCAAGTCGCGGCCAAGATAGGCCTGATGCAGGTGCAGTTGGCCCAGAATGTCAGTGGCACCTTCACCGTGGCCCAAAATGCTGTGCTGCGGCTCTCACCGGCGGTGCTGAGCCAGTTGAAGTGGGTGGGGCAAGGCTCACCGGAGATTATGCCCCAGCCGCCTGAGGCCCATCTTCCGGCTGTCATCGTGCAGCCGGCCACTGTCAAGCAACCGTTGACCGAAGGCACCAATAAGGCTCTGCGCCAGGATTACCACTATCTGGTATATTATCTGTGCCGCCCGG
>JALGUR010000020.1 GCA_029820565.1 Candidatus Zipacnadia bacterium | reverse complement strand
AAAGAGCAGCGGGTACTGGTGACTACCCTCACCAAGCGAATGGCCGAAGACCTCACTGATTACCTGGCGGAGTTAGGCGTCCGCGTTCATTATATGCACTCTGATGTGCAGACTCTGGAGCGCTCCGAACTGCTCCGCGACCTGCGCCTGGGCGAATTTGACGTGCTGGTCGGCATAAACCTGTTGCGGGAGGGCCTGGATTTGCCCGAGGTCTCGCTGGTGGCCATCCTGGACGCCGACCGCGAGGGCTTTTTACGCTCGGAGACGTCGCTCATTCAGATTATGGGCCGGGCCTCGCGGCATCTGGACGGCGAGGTGATTATGTACGCGGATAGGAACACTGCGGCTATGCAGGCGGCCATTGATGAGACTGAGCGCCGCCGCCGCAAGCAGATTGCCTACAACGAAAAGCACAATATCACCCCGCAAACCGTCCAAAAAGCAGTGCGTGACACTATGCCCGCCGCGCCCGAGGAGATGGCAGTTGATGAATTGTCCGACATCATCGCGGCTCTGGAGGCGGAGATGAAACAGGCTGCCCAGGATCTGGAATTTGAGCGCGCTGCCCAGATCAGGGACGAAATCAAGGAACTGAAAAGCCTGCAAAAGGCAGAATTGTAGCTGGTGCTGACTGATGAAGAGGCCATCGCTCTGTGCCTGGAGGCGCGGCTGGCCCGCGCTCAATTTTAGAGTTTTTGCCGGAGGGGTGCGGGGAACCGGCTTTTTGCAAAAAGCGGGTTCCCTGCCGAAGTCTCTTTTGCATTCTTGCTAATATGAACTGGATGTACCCATATAAGCGCACATGGACTTTGGCGAGAAGTTAAAATCCACTCCCACCCAACCCGGCGTCTATTTGATAAAGGATGGCGAGGGGGAAGTCCTATATGTGGGTAAAGCGCAGGCGCTGCGTCCGCGGCTGCGCCAGCACTTCCGCGAGGATAAAAAGGGCAGCCCCTGGCAGCAGTTGATGATTCAGCGGGCGGCTGATTTTGACTTCATCGTCACCCGCTCTGACGTTGAAGCCCTGATCTTAGAAGCCAATTTAATCAAAGAGCGCGAGCCCCAGTTCAATATTCGCCTGGCTGACGATAAGAGCTATCCTTACATAAAACTTACCGACGAGAAATACCCCCGCCTGATGCTGCTGCGCGATTTGCCCAAAGACGCTCAGCCCGCGAGCGGGCGCGCCCTTAAGCGCGGCTACCATGATCCTAAGCGTCACGAGGTCCACACCCTACATGATGGGACAGTGTTTGGCCCTTATCCTAATGCCAAGGCGATGCGCCGCACTATGCGCCTGGCCAGCCAACTTTTTGGCATACGCTCCTGTCGTAAGAAACTTGACGGTGAGCAAGTAGGTCGGCCCTGTCTTAATTATCACATCCACCGCTGCGTCGGCCCCTGTACTGGGAAGGTCAGCGAGGAAGAGTATCGCCAAATTGTGCGGCAGGTGGAATTGTTCTTGTCGGGCAAATCCGACGAAATTGTCAAAGAGTTAGAAGACCAGATGCAACAGGCCGCTGCTGACCAGCAGTTTGAGAGGGCCGCCATCCTGCGGGACAAATTGCGGGCCGTGCGCCGGGTCCTGGAGGAGCAGGTGATTGTCTCCACCAAGGCCCGCGAAGAGGATGTGATTGCCGCCGCGGTTGGCGAAGACCGCGCCCTGGTGGTATTGATGGCGGTGCGGGCCGGCAAGTTGGTCAGCCAGCAGCAGTACGTCTTCGCTCATACCGCCCAGCGTAGTAAAGCCGAGGTCATTGATGCGTTTCTCACTCAGCACTACAGCCGCTCAGGATGGGCTCCTAAGGAGGTGCTGGTGTCCGCCGATCTGCCCAGTGCGGAAAGTTGGTCGCAGACACTAAGCGAGTTGCGCGGCTCCAAGGTGCAGGTCCGCCGGCCCCAGCGCGGTGAGAAGCGGCGTCTGATGGAACTGGCCGCCCGCAATGCCCAGATCAATCTGCTGCGTATTGCCGAGGCGCGGGGTGAACGGCGCCAGGCGGCGAATGCCGCGCTCGCCGATTTGGCCCAAATGCTGGCGCTCTCCGAACCCCCGGCGCGCATAGAGTCTTATGACATCTCCAATATCCAGGGTCAGCATGCGACCGGCTCAATGGTCACATTCACTGACGGGCTGTCTGACAAGCAATCCTATCGCCACTTCAAGATGAGACAGACCGCGGACAAGCCGGATGACTACGCAATGATGGGGGAGATGCTCCACCGCCGCCTGCGGCGAGGCGCACAAGGCGATGAGAAATTCCTGCCCCTGCCCGACCTGATATTGGTGGACGGTGGCAAGGGTCAATTGGGGGTAGCAGTAGAGGCTCTGCAGAAAACAGGAATGGAGGGGATTACGGTAGTGGCTCTGGCCAAGCGCGAGGAAGAAGTTTTCCTGCCCGACGAGTCCGAACCCGTTGACGTCGGGCCCTACCCGCGCGCCCATTTTCTGCTCCAGCGCATCCGCGATGAAGCCCACCGCTTTGCCCTCCAGTATCACCAGGGCTTGCGGGGCAAGGCGATGACCAGGTCAGTATTGGATGAGATTCCCGGCATCGGCCCGCGCCGCCGCCAGGAATTGCTGAAGGCCTTCCCGTCAGTACGTGCTATCAGTCAGGCGTCGGTGGACGAGTTAGCCGCGGTGCCGGCAATGAACCGCCGGGCCGCTCAAGCCGTCATTGAGCACCTCGCCGAATTGGCGCAGTGAGATATTGTATCCCCGGCGCGGCAGGATTGACCATGCCAATGGCGAAATATGGGTGAATTGTTGCTGACAGCGTAAAACTATCCTAAGGAACTATCTAATGATTATTCGCAGTCGTGCTCCTACTCGCATTGACTTTGCCGGAGGCACCACGGACCTGCCTGCCTTTCGCGACCGTGAGGGTGGGGCAGTTGTGAGTGCCGCAATCAGCCGTTATGCGTATTGCAGCCTCCGCCCCGCCGATAACCCCGGGGTAAGAATTATCTCCCAGGACATGGAGCAGTTTGTGGAGGCGCGCAATATTGGGGAACTGGAGTTTGATGGTAATCTGGACCTGCTGAAGGCAGCGGTGCGCGCTTTGTCACTGGAAGAAGCCCTGGACATCAGCGTGCGGTGCGATGCTCCGCCCGGCTCGGGCTTAGGTTCGTCAGCCTCGGTAGGCGTGGCCCTGCTGGGCCTGCTCAACCGCTTGCAAACACTACGGCACAGCCGGCAGCGCGGTGCAATGAGTCGCTTCGCCCTGGCCGAATTGGCCTGCCAACTGGAGAGTGAGTTGGGCATCGTCGGGGGGAAGCAGGACCAGTACGCAGCAGCGCTCGGCGGACTCAACTATATGCAGTTCTTTTCCGAGCAGCGAGTAGCAGTGGAACCGCTATATCTGAGCGATGACGTACTGGGTGAGTTGGCGAAACACTTGGTGCTATGTTATTCGGGTCAGTCGCGGCTGTCGGGCCGCACTAATGAGGCTATGATATCAGCCTATGAGCAAGGCGAAAAGACAGTAACGGAGGCGCTGAGGGCAGTGAAGCAGGTCGCGTGGGATATGTACCGGGCGTTGTTAGCGGAGGATTTGACCTGGTTCACCGAACTGATGAACCAAGAGTGGAAAGCGCGACGGCAGTTGGCACCGGGAGTGGTAACTGATAAGATGGACCAACTCCGCGAGGTGGCCGTGGCCTCCGGAGCATTGGCGGCCAAGGTTTGCGGTGCTGGTGGTGGGGGCTGTTTGCTATTCTATAGTGGCAGCGATGAGGAAACTCACCTGAAGCGGGCCTTGGAAGCAGCGGGGGGACGAATATTGGAGTTCACCTTTGATTTTCGCGGTCTGCAAGTATGGGAGGGACAGTGAAGCCTACCGATGACCAGACATATCAACAGCCGCAAGGTTCACCGGCCCGTGCTCGTCCACCGTTGCGCGAGGCCGCGGGTCTGCTGGCAGCGACGGCGCTACTGGCGATTGTCTACTACCATGGCCACGTAGCGGCCCTACCATCTCGGGCTGAATTGTTCGGCTGGTTTGGCATAAATTTCTTGATACTATTTGTCGTGCCGGTGGTCATAATCACTGCCATCTGGAAAGAAGACCTCGGCACTTATGGCCTGCGTTGGGGGCGCAGTGGGACGTGGGCCCGGTATCTAATTCTTTACGGGCTGATTATGCTCCCGATGGTAATCATAGCGAGCCGACTATCGGCCTTTCAGCAATACTATCCTCGCTATCCGTGGGCCCGAACTGAATCCCTGAGTTTGCTGCTGTCCATTGTCGGGTGGGGAGTGTACTTCTTCGCCTGGGAGTTTTTCTTCCGCGGCTTCTTGCTCAATCTACTTTCGCTGCGCTATGGGGCATTTGCCATCGTGATCCAGACCGTGCCTTTTGTGATGATGCACTTTCCCAAGCCGGAACTTGAGTGCTTTGCTGCCGTAATCGCGGGGGTGGCTTTGGGAGTGATGGCCTACCATAGCAAGTCATTCCTTGGTACCTGGCTGCTGCACTGGGGTGTGGCCACCGCTCTGGACCTGTTGATCATCACCTGGCCGACGGGATAGTTACCCAGCGGATGCCTCACTTGTCGAAGACTGTTGCAAAACTTGTAGGAGGGGCATCCCTGCCCCGATTTGTGTATGGCTTGATGGGCTATATTTGTGCAATTTGTTGTCCTAAATGTCCTTTAATTACCTTTTGCAACAGTCTCTGTCGCGTAGGCGGCGTTCTCTAACCCCGCCTGCAAGACAACGCAGGTTAAGAACCTACCTCCGCAGGCGTTCGCCTGCCGTAGCGGGCTTCGGCCTGCTGCTACGCGCTTTCGTTGTCGCTGAAATCCTGCTCACCGAACACTTCCGCCTCAAACCACAGCAGTTCAGCGTCGTCGCGCTGCCAGGCGTCAGCGGGGAGGCCAGCCTTCATACAGGTGTGAGCCAGGAATTCGTCCCGGGTCCACCCCCATTCCACCGGCACCTGAGGTAGCAGCAGTCCGCGGTTGATGCCGCATTTTATCATCAGTCCGTGGCGGCCAATTTCAATGTCATCCACTGATTTGACAGGCTCCAGCGGCGTCAGCGCCGATATCTCAATCTCAATATCAGGGAGTTCTGCGCCACTAACCGGGGGAAAGCGAGGGTCGTGGAGCGCGGCTGACTCAGCATTGTCGGCTATGGCCTCAATCAGCGGCACGCGCGGCTCCACATAACCAATGCAGCCCCGGAGTTGGCCTTGTTTTTTCAAGGTAACAAAGGCGCCACGCAATTCGGCCAGGTCGGGGTCTGTGGTATCAACTGCCGGTGGCTGTCCGTCGGCGACTGCCGCCTGCAAGGCGCGGTGGGCTACCTGCAGAAGTCTACGCTTCTGGATGTCGCTTAGCATAATAGTCAGTCCTCCCCTTGCTGAGTCCCGATCGGGTCGAACATTGTTGTACCCACTTGGCGGCCTGCTGTATAACCAGTTGCCAGCAGACATTGCCCTGTATTATACTGTATTAAGTATCGTACCACAAGAGGACGTGCTTGAATAAGAAGGGCACCAGTAACAGCATAGCGAAATGACAACTCCACACTTGCCGAGGAGTTAAGAAGTTGAGCATGCATAGACCGGTCAGGTCGTCGGGATTGTCCTCGCCCGTCATCGTGCTGTGGCTAACTTTGACGGCCATCGTCGGCGTGGTGGGATGTATTGTCTTGGCCCGGGCGCAGGTCGTTGAGCCGCTGCCTCTGCGCCGCGCCCTGGCCATGGTACTGGGGGCAGAAGTATTACTGTATCTGATGGTGCTAATAATGGGCGGACCGAGGATGATCCCTGGCCGCCGAGTAGCAATAGGTATCGGACTGGGGCTTATCATAAGGGCTGGTCTGAGTCTGATAGCAGCGCTGCTGGGCCTGCCGCTGCCGGCTACGGGGGGCAGTCTGGCCGCCGACTTTGGCTTCTACTATGCTCAATTTTGGATAGGAGCGCTTGTCCAGATCCTTGCTGTAAGTGCGTTTTTGTGGTTTGTCAGAGATGTGTGGGAAATAGGGGAAACCGGGGCAGTGGAAGCGTTCGGTGAGAGACTGGAGAGTTACGAGACACTGGACGAGCGCCGGGCTCGCCGAGAAAAACTGCTGGCGGCATTGATGGAAGGGCCTGAGGATGAACAATTATCTCTGCTACGCGAGGAAGTCGCTGCGCAGCCCCGTGAGCCAGAGACTGCCGCCGAGGATACCTCGCAGATTTTGGCGGTAGCTGAAGAAGAGGAGACTGAAGCGACAGGTGCTACGGCATCTGAGGTACTGCTGGTCGCCTCGCGGCGTCACTTATCAGAGGCCGAGCAACTGCTGGCAGATGTAGTCGGCGAAGGGACTGTGGCTGATACCCTCAGCCTACCGGGCGGCGGGGGATTGGTCTGGGCGGCCCCGCAGGCTGTGGTGCATTCAGCGCTGGTTGAACCGGCCGGTCGCTTGCTGGATAGTGTTGAATTGCTCGGCAGGGCGGTGCAGAGTGGTACAGTCCAGTTGGTAGTGATGGCGGGCCAGGACGGTTGCTGGGCGCTGGCGCCAATTCAGAATGCACCGTCGGGTTGGTGGATGGGACTGGCGCAACCGACGCCGGTTACAGTCGCCCTCGCAGTTGCCAACTTGCGCCGAGTTCAGGCCCACTGGCCGGCTGTGGAACTGATTGGCTCCCGAACAGGTCCGCCGTCCGAAGCAGAGATTACAGGCCGTATGGTGGAATATAGGGTGTCAGCCGCAGTGGATAGTCTGGCTGATCAGTGGAATGCCCAGATATCGTCGGTGAGCGCTGAGGAGCGGACGGTAATACTGGTAGGTCCATCGGGCATAAATGGTGAAACGGTGGCGGTGGCTGGGGTGCGGATATGGCATACTGCCACCGATCTTTGGCAAGTGCTAAAGTGGGGAGAGCCGACCTCAGTGTTGGTGGGACTGGCCGATGGTGCAGTGGCTGTGGGGCCAGCGGCGGGGATGGGCCAACGCCCTCTCCTTATGGTAGTCAATCGCGATGCCCCGCAAATAGCGGGAGTCGCTCTGCGGCTTGATAGGCTGTGCCACCAATTTGTCGTTGAAGACAGTGCTGATAGTTTCCGCAACAGTGATAGTCGTGCATAATACTAATATTTCGTGAGCCCTGAGGGGGCATCAGGAGTGAAAAGCATAACCATCGCACCCTCAATACTATGTGCCGATTTCCGACGCCTGCAGCAAGAGGTAGAGCAGTTGACTGCGGCCGGAGCCGACTGGCTGCACTTTGATACTATGGATGGGCATTTTGTGGATAATATCAGTTTTGGGCCGTTGGTGTTGCAGGCCCTACGCCAGGACACGGAACTTTCGTTGGACGCCCACTTAATGGTGAGCAATCCCGCCGAGCACATTTCTCGGTTCGCCGAGGCGGGAGCCGATGCCATCATAATACACCGAGAGACCGTGACCGGCCCAGCAGCGCTGCTAAATCGGATTCGCGGATTAGGACTTCAAGCCGGACTGGCTTTCAACCCGGCTACTTCGCTGGAGGGCTTGGAGGTAGTCATTGAACACGCCGACCTTATCCTGGTTATGACAGTGGAAGTAGGAGCAGCGGGTCAGGAGTTTATGCCGACGACGCTGCCGCGCATTGAGCAAGTTAGAGCAATGATTGACCGGCAGGGCTTGGACACGCTCATCGCCGTAGATGGCGGCATTGACGAAACTACCGCGCCGCACGTAGTCGCCGCCGGCGCTGATGTTTTAGTCTGCGGCTCGTACCTGTTCGGCCACCCCGAGGGTTGTGAGGCCGCTATCGCGGCGCTGCGGAACGCCGTGTAAGCTCCCAGCGCCCCCTAATCCTTAGTGTACCCAAGGACTGGGGTCATTATCCGGTAGCGTATTCATAACTTTATCGCCTACGGCGCTGAGGATGTCCACGTCCTCGCTACTCAACTTCCATCCGGCGGCCCCCACGTTTTCTTTGACCTGCTCGGAGTTGCGTCCTCCGACGATCGCCGCCGTCACCCCAGGCTGGTCCACCACCCAGCCCACCGCCGTCTGTGCCGGCGTCTTGCCATATTTGTGGCCAATCTCGCGGACGACTTCTACACCCGCGAGCGCAACCTCATAGGTATCACCGCGAAATAGCTTATTGCCAAAGCGATTGTCGTCTGGTGCTGGACGGTTCTGCAGACTGAACTTGCCGGTAAGTAGCCCCTGCGCCATAGGACTGTAAGGGATCACGCCAACGTTATGCTGCTGACAGAAGGGCAAATCCTCTTTTTCAATGTAGCGCCAGTATAGACTATAGGGCGGCTGCAGAGATTCAATCCGCCCCACATCCAGGGTCTCAGATAGTTGCACCGCATCAAAGTTAGAGACGCCAATATAACGTATGTTGCCCTTCTTCTGTTCTGCCAGGAGCGCCTGTATAGTTTCGGCGATGGGCACGTCGGGGTGAGAGTCGTGGTAGCGGTATGTGGGAGCGGGCCAGTGAATCTGGTAGAGGTCTATGTAGTCGCTCTTCAGACGCTGGAGGCTACCGTTCAGGGCTTGGGGTAGCCTCTCGGCCGACAGATTATCAGGGCTGACTTTGGAGGCTATGATGACTTCTTCTCGCTTGTGGCTTTCCAGTGCCTTGCCAATTACCTGCTCCGAGTGCCCACCTCCATAGCCCTCAGCGGTGTCTAACCAATTGATACCGAGTTCCAGCGCTGTATGAATGGCACCGATAGATTCGTTATCCTTTACGTCCACCCAGCCTCCTCGGCCCATAATCCAGCAGCCCAGGCCTATGACAGACAACTCCAAGTCGGAATTGCCTAACTGACGATATTCCATTTTCTTACTCCTTGGGTATAAGGCATTGCTTTTCTAAGACGATGAATACAGTCTCCCCGCGCCAATTGCATATCAGGTCAGCCTAAGTACACATATCACAGGCAGAGGAACTCATCTCGGGTTGATCACAAGCGTTAATCGGGGGCCTCGCCTCGCAACTCGTCCAACTCCACGACCCGCCGCTCGCGCATCGCCAGGTCAATCCCGCAGGCCACTACCATGGCCTCCAGACCTTCGGGCCCTGTTGTCTTGGGCCGGCAGGATGGATCGTCTAACCAGTCTAAGAACGCTGGCATAATGGTAGGATCAGCGCCACCGTGCCCGCCCTGTGTCGCCCCGGGGTCCGCTACGATCTCTTCGCCGGTGAGATAGGGAAACACTCGTAACTCGTCGTTGGCTGTCGTCCCGCGCAGCGTTGCATCTGTCCCACAGATATGCATAAAGCGGGCTTGGCGGTGCGTCAATGGGAGCAGGCTGAAGTCCACGGTCACGCCGTTGGCAAACTCTAAGAGCGCGGTTTGATGGTCAACAAGGTCAGAGCCGCAATGATACACGCACCCGTGCGGCATCTGCCGCCGCTGCCCGCTGGCATCGGGAGGCTGGTCGCCGTAGAGCCTGTCTACCGAGAAGATGCACTCGTCGGCGATAGGGCAGTCGTCGGAGCAATGCTCGGGCACATCCGGCCGGGGATTGAAGTGTGAGCGGCTGCCAAACGAGGCCGCCCGAACACACGGGCTGTCCACTATCCAATTGATAATGTCCATATCGTGGCAGCACTTCTCCAGCAGCCAACTGCCCAGGGCTGCGCGGCGGTTGTAGGTCCGGTGCCGACAGTATTCGGCCCAATGACTGGGCGAGAGCGCCTCTTTCCACTCCACGGACAGCAATCTCCCGAGCTGTCCCTGGGCAACAATCTCTTTCAGTTTCATAAAAAAAGGACTGTAACGCAGGTTAAACCCGACCTGAAGCCGTACCCCGGTCTGCTCAGCGGTCGCCACTATGCGCCGGGCGCCGGCGATATCCAGCGCCATCGGCTTCTCAAGAAACACTGCCACTCCTGCCTCCAGGCAGTCGCAGGCTATCGGGACATGGCTTGAGACTGGTGTGGCAATAACCACCCCGTCAAGGTCACTACACTCGCTGAGAAGTTGCTCGTGGGTCTCGAAGCAGCGGTTGGCCAGGATAGAAAACTCATCCCGAAACGCTGCGCGGCGGCTCTCGATAGGCTCGACCACTGCGGAGACATTGGCTCGGTCGGAGTGCTGGGCGAGAATGTGGGCTAAGCCCCATCCGCGTCCTCCCGTGCCAATGAGTCCAATCTGATGCACTTTTGTCGTCATACTGCTAAGGATACCTCCTTGTCTGCAATGCAATGCAGAACTTACTGTAATCTACCGACTGTTGCGCTATTCTTCGGCTGAACAATAACTCCTTCATACGCTGATTATTCGTTTTCCGACAATGTAAATCAGATCTCTTTGAGTAGTCTCCCGCTATCTGTTCGGGGCTGGTTGGCCCCGGCGATGGGAGCGGCAAAGAGACTCATAAGAAAAACTTTAAAAAAATCCCAAAAGGGGTTGACAAATGTTTGAGAATGGTCTATAATGGGAAATAATGGAATAAGGAAGTAATAGAAAGGTCTTTTTTGGACTGAAGATGTTTGACCCGCAGGGCGCGACAATTCATAAACTTGATAGCGCCGGACGCATTAAGCTTCGCGAACACCAGTGCGACAATCTGCCCCGCAATGTGGTACTGGCTTGCGGGTTCGACAACTGTATCAATATGTTTTCAGCAGAAGCCTGGAATCTGTACGGCCAGCGCTTTGCCCAGTTAGATTCGCTGGATCCGGATGTGCATGATCTGAAGCGTCTGCTTATCGCGACGGCTGAAGTATGTAAGATAGATGACCAGGGGAGGTTGAAGATACCTGAGGCCCTGCTGCGCTGGGCTGGTCTTGATCAGGACCCAGCCGAGGCCCAGGTCATACGGCTGGAGGATCGCTACGAAATCTGGGAAGTCAACTGCTACAATGAGTTTTTGACTCAGCGGGGGCAAGAACTGAAGGACGTGGCCCGCCGGCTATTGCGAGGCGAGAAGGGCGAGTCAGTGAGTTGAAGCCGTCACTACACGTGCCGGCAATGTCGCAGGCAGTATTAGAGTACCTTGACATACGCGCCGCCGGAACCTATGTGGATATGACAATTGGTCCGGGAGGCCATAGTGAACTGATTCTGCAAAATGCTCCCGATGGTTTTCTTATCGGGATTGACCGAGATGAGCAGGCTCTGG
This sequence comes from Candidatus Zipacnadia bacterium, assembly GCA_029820565.1. Taxonomy (GTDB): domain Bacteria; phylum Armatimonadota; class Zipacnadia; order Zipacnadales; family Zipacnadaceae; genus JALGTV01. Next base: position 34,497 of record JALGUR010000020.1, on the reverse strand, counting down.
CTATGGCCCGACAGCGTCTGGCTGAGTTTGCAGGCAGATTTAGACTGTTCCACCGCCGCTATTCACAACTTGCGGGGGTACTGCAAGAGGCAGGGGTTGACAAAGCCGATGGGATCTTGATTGATACGGGGCTATCGCGCGACCAACTGTTGGATGCTGACCGGGGCTTTAGTTTTGGAAGTACCGCCCGGTTAGATATGCGTATGGATTGCAGTCAGCCTCGGACCGCATACGAAGTTGTCAACCACTATTCGCAGGAAGAACTTTATCAGGTTCTGCAGCGCACAGGCAGAAGGCGGGAGGCTAGGAAAATAGCTCGCCGCATCGTGTCGCTTCGGGAGGGGAGCGGCCCGATTCAGACCACAGCTCAACTTGCCGAAATCATCGCAGCAGTGGTGGCCACTCCGGCCCGTCGGGGAAAGAAACGTCACCCGGCTACGCCATGGCTTATGGCCATCCGCATCGAAGTAAATGACGAACTACACGAGCTAAAAGATGGTCTGCGTGCGGCGGCCGAGGCTCTGCGGCCAGTTACCGGTCGCTTAGTGGTACTTACCTGGGCAGGCCACGAGCACGGTCTGGCGCGACGTGAGCTTCGAATTCTCGCGAATCCCGGCACTTCCGAGCCTCCCGCCCTGCCAAGCCCAGAACCTAAAAGACCGCTACTTAGATATCTGACGCCTAATCCATTGTATCCTGACGAACAGGAGGTTCGTCGCAATCCAGCAGCGCGCACTTGTCGGTTGCACGCTGCCCAAGCAGTATGAAAGACTGACAAGTTTCAAGTGATATTTGTCAATCTAAACCGCAACCCAGATTCTACCGGTTCGGTAAGGTCAATTGTACCCGGAGGTGGGTGCCGCCCATATCCCATAGACTGTAGCATATTTGCGGCAAAGACTGCAGCAAACTTGGCAACTCACACGTGGGCAGATTATAACCGACCCAATGCCCTGTTGTCAAGTGTAATTCGCAGCAGAAGACACTGATTTCATCACAGCAAGTGACACTGCCACGCGCGGCACCCAACTCCTTACTTGTCATTACAGGTGAAAATCAATGAAGTCCCCGTCGGCCAGCCACCGGGCCCAACCGAATTCACGCAATTCCCATAAGAGGAGATGGCTGATGGTAGTGTGGCCGACGATGCTTATCACCTGTATTGGCGCTATCAGCATTACTTTTCTTATTGCTTGTGCCCGCCTGTCTGAGTTGGAACTTCAGTCCAGCCGCTTGCAGCGCCGGATAGATGAACAATTGGCTGCTCGCAATCACTGGCGTCGCGCTGTATCTCAACTGTGCGATAGAGCCGCGTTACGCCGATTTGTGCAGGAAGAAGGCATGACTTTGGGACCCGCCGCCACCGATGAGATAACTCTGCCGCCTTTGCCCCCTAAGCAGTGGGCTATCTCGCCTGTTACCCCACAAGTTCAGGCCCCGGACCGCGAGCATCGGGCGGCGTATGCCGAGCGGGAGTTAGCAGCCCGCCGAGGAATAGCGGGGACTGCGTTCTAACTGCGTCCAGACAGGTCGCAGTTTTTTGCCAGTACAGCATACGTTTGGCAAGGGAACTTAACCAGTGGCTGTTGCTGATAATACGAGACGTATCTCAGTGTCGGGCAAAACGACTAACGGCTTGCCCGACACACGCATCCTTAAAACTACCCTTAACCTGGTAATTGTGGTGGCGGTGATTCTGATAGGCCGGCTATTGTATGTTCAAGTCATTAATCGTGGCTTTTATCTGCGTCTGGATGGCATAATTCATCCCATAGGCTCGCCCTTGCAGAGTCCGGCCGGGGCGATTGTTGACCGGCAGGAGCACGTGCTGGCTGATAGTGTTATGACTGCTTCTTTGCAGGTCAATCCTCGCGTGCTTCGCCGCTACGAAGAAACTGAATCCGTCGCCGATTATTTGGCTGATAAATTGGGAATGCCCCGCTCAGAAGTTTGGGAAATACTGAACAGAGATAGTAGTTTTGCCTATCTACAACGACGCATCCCGCTGAACACAGCCCGCGAGATACTGGCTCAGCACTACCGGGGAATATCCCAGGATTTGGAATACAAAAGAGTGTATCCCGGCGGACCGACAGGCTGTCATCTGTTAGGCTACTGCAGTAGTGATCATCGGCCGCTGGGCGGAATAGAATACAGATATAGGTTTGCACTACAGGGCTTGCCCGGTACGCCGCGGCGAAATATTGATGCGTGGGGCCGGACGATAGTAGGGCAGGAGAGCCAAGAGGGGTTGCCGCCGGTGGCGGGCAAGAATGTGGCGCTCACGGTAGATATAGATCTGCAGCGAGTGGCAGAGGATGCCTTGAACAGATGTTGGCAGCATAACCGACCCACCGAGGCTACCGCCGTAGTGATGAACCCGAATACGGGAGCGATTCTGGCCCTGGCCAGCCGCCCCAACTATGATCCAAACAATATTGCTTCTGCTGCCAGCCAAATGGCAAATATCAACCCCAGAAATCTCCGTAATCTGCCTGTGAATCGTCAGTATGAGCCCGGCAGCACCTTTAAGGTGCTGCTGGCCGCCGCGGCTCTGGAGTCAGGAGCCGTGAAACCTGGTGACCGATTCCATTGTGCGGGGACGACAATGCTCGGCGGCTGGCCGCTGCGCTGTTGGGGGGATTGGGCTAGCAAGGGTCACGGATGGCTTGACCTGACCGGCGTAATTGCCAAATCGTGCAATATTGGCGCCGCGCAGATAGCTGTGAAGATAGGGCCCAAGCGATTCTGCGAATTCTTGCAGCGCTGCGGTATCGGCGAGCCGACTGGAATTGGCTTGCCTGCGGAAGCCGCCGGCCGACTGCAATCACCGGAGAAGATGCGGGTGCGTGATGTGGCCAATATGGGCTTTGGTCAGAATGTTGCGGTAACTGATATTAGCCTGATTGCTGCGGTAGCAGCAGTGGTCAATGGGGGAGTGTTAATGCAACCCTATGTAGTGGAGCGGGTGATTAATCCGGATGGTACACTCTATCGGGAAGTGGCGCCGCAGCCCATTCGGCGGGTCTGCAGTGCAGCAACCTCGGAGAAGGTGCGCCAGTTGCTCCACAACGCGGTGGACCACGGCACCGGCCACGTGGCTCAAATTCCCGGAGTGGCCGTGGGCGGCAAGACTGGCACCGCCCAAATCTGGGACCCAAAGCAGAAGAAATGGCTGGATGAACACCTGGTCAGTTTTGTTTTGGTAGCACCAGTAGACAAGCAGCCAGAATTTGTTATACTAATAACAGCACGAAATCCTCGGCACGGTCGGTGGGGTTCGGATGTGGCGGCTCCGGTAGCCAAACAGATTGCCCAGTATATGCTTAAGCAACGGAGGCTTGTAACCGAGGCGGCTGCGGTTGACTAACTCCACCTGAAGCCATAACTGCTCGCCAAAGTGATGAATACTCGCCCGACTCGCCAAACCGACCTGGCTGAACTGACCGCACAATGGGCGGATAGCCGACGCCTGGCCCACTGCCGGGAAGTCACCGGCATAGCCACCGACTCGCGCCAGGTCAATCCGGGAAACGTTTTTGTGGCTATCAAAGGCTACCAGCATGACGGGCATCAATTCATCACTGAGGCGATTGAGCGAGGCGCGGTCGCCGTGGCGTACCAGGATCCCGACTTTGCTGGACTTATCCCGTCGGATGTCAGTGCCATTGCGGTAGACGACTCTCGGCGAGCGGCGGCATATCTGGCGGCTGATTTTTGGGAACACCCCTCTCGCTTTCTGAAATTGGTGGGCATAACCGGCACCAATGGGAAAACTACCGTCGCATATATGATAGATAGCATCTTTCGGGCCGGCGGAGCAACTACTGGACTTATTACGACTCTGGCTCGCGTTGTTGATGATCGCAATGTCCCGGCTGCGCGCACTACGCCAGGCGCAGTCGAACTCCAAGGCCTTCTGGCGCAAATGCTCCAGGAGGGAATAGGCTACGTTTCTATGGAGGTCTCATCTCACGGTCTGTACCTGGACCGAACATGGTTGTGTAAGTTTAATGCGTTAATCTTTACCAATCTTACTCAGGACCATCTGGATTTCCACGCTGCTTGGGATGAGTATTTTGCGGCTAAACTGCGCCTGTTCACTGATTACCCACGAATGGCTGCTCCAGAGAAGTCGCCGATTGCCGCCGTAAATATTGATGACCCGGCCGGGCAACGGATCAAGCAGGAAGCCAAGTGTCGCGTAATAACATACGGATTGGGTGAGCCAGCGATGGTTACGGCAACCGACGCCGAGATTGGCTCCAGTGGCATTAGTTTTCGGTTGCATTTGCCCGAAGGAGTGGAGCTGCCCATAACTCTGGGCTTGACTGGCAATTTCAACTTGTATAACGCCTTGGCCGCGGCGGCCTGTGCTTGGGGGATGGGGATTGGCCCCGAGCAAATTGCCACCGGCCTGGCTGATATGAAGAGTGTGCCCGGCCGCTTTGAGTGCATTGATGAGGGCCAGGATTTCACGGTAATTGTGGACTATGCCCACACTCCTGATGCCCTGGACAATGTGCTAAGCGTGGCCCGGGACCTGGGGCCGTCCCGTCTACTATGCGTGTTTGGCTGTGGCGGGGACCGCGACCACACTAAAAGGCCAATGATGGGCGAAATTGCTGCCGCCAAGGCTGATTTCGCCATAATCACTTCTGATAACCCGCGGCATGAGGAGCCAATGAACATCATTGACCAGATTACGTCAGGAGCAACAGGAGAAAACTACGCTATACAGGCTGATCGCCGCAAAGCGATATACGAAGCCATCAGCCGTTGTAGCGCCGGGGACATACTGATAATCGCGGGCAAGGGTCACGAGACCTATCAGGAATTTGCCGACTGTCGGGTTCCTTTCGATGACCGCGAAGTGGCCCGACAGGCCTTACGCGAGATGTTGGCTTAGGGCTACAGGTAATGGTGTGAGAATAAAGGTAGGTCGGGCGTCGTCTCGCCCAACCGTAGAAGAGACAGGCGAGACACCTGTCCTACAACGAACACGGATGCTTGAATATGAGAATGACACTGAAACAGATAACTGAGGCCATGATGGGTCGTCTGGAAGGAGCCGGCGGGGACCTGGCGGCATCGGTAGTCAGCACTGATAGCCGTACTATCAGGCCGGGCGGACTATTCGTGGCACTGCCGGGAGAACGCTTTGATGGTCACAACTTTGTCGGCGAAGCGATGGCCGCAGGCGCAATGGCGGCGGTGGTCAGCAAAAAACCTTCGCCACTGCCAGCCGGTAGTCCTCTGATATATGTGGAAGATACACTTAAGGCTTACGGCCAACTGGGCGCATGGGTGCGGGGGCACTTTGCCCCGACAGTTATTGGGGTGACCGGCAGCGCTGGAAAAACAACTACTAAGGATATGATAGCGACTATCCTGCAATTGCATGGCCCGACTTTGGCCGCAACCCAAACTGAGAACAATGAGATTGGGGTGCCCCGCACGCTACTGGAGTTGACTGAGCAGCATCAGTATTGTGTTCTGGAAATGGCCATGAGAGGTCGCCATGAGATCGAATATTTGGCGCAGATTAGCAGCCCGCACATTGGCGTCATTACTAATATTGGCAAGACGCATCTGGGCCGGCTGGGCAGTCAGCAAGCAATTGCCCAGGCCAAGGCCGAGTTGCTCAACAGTCTACCCGCTGATGGGGTCGCCGTATTGAATGCTGATGATTTCTATTTTGAAGTGCTGGCCCAGATGGCGACTTGTCGGGTTATCTCGTTTGGCATGAATGCCCAGGCCCAGGTAAGGGTTGCTGACGTTAACCTGCGCGGCTTGGAGGGTTCTGAGTTTACTTTGCGGTTAGGGCCCGAGGCGATTGAGGTCTCGTTGCAGTTACCTGGGGAGCACAATGTCCTGAATGCCACAAGTGCCGCGGCTGCGGCCTGGGCGGCCACCAATTCGATGCAGCATATCGCCCAGGGATTGCACAACTGTGCCTCGCAAGCAATGCGAGGGGAATGCCACGTCAGTCCTGAAGGCACAGTTGTTATCAACGATGCCTACAACGCTAGCCCCACCTCGGTGGCCGCTGCTCTCAAGTTGTTGGGGCAACCGGCAGGACGCAAGATTTTCGTATTCGGTGATATGCTGGAGTTGGGAGAAGCATCAGAAGACGAACACCGCCGTATTGGGCAACTGTGCGCCCAGGAGGGAGTGGATTGGCTGGTCGCCCTGGGGCGCTGGGCACCCCTGGCCGCCGAAGAGGCCCAATCTTTGGGTCTGCGGACCGATGTGGCGGATTCGCCGCAGGCTGTAGTAGAATTGCTAAAGAGCGAACTGACCAGTTCTGATGTGGTCCTGGTCAAGGCCTCGCGCAAAATTGCCCTGGAGAGGGTGGTAGAGGGGCTGAGGGCCGATGATTAACTTCCTGACTCTGGGCCAGATGGCCGTGATATTCGCTGTGGGCCTACTGGCCAGCATAGCCCTGACTGCCCTGACGCTATGGGTAATGCGCCGTTCAGGCCTCCGTCAGCAAGTCAGAGAGGATACGCCCAGCGGGCATCAGGAAAAGCAGGGAACGCCTTCTATGGGCGGCGTGGCCATCATAGGGGCGGTTTGGTTAGGGGCGTGGGTAGGAGGTATCTTCTCACATAGTCCTGACGAGGTACTGGCGGAGGTCTTGGCAATTCTGGCCGTGATGTTGGTTTTCGGCGCACTGGGATTTGCCGACGACTACCTGAAACTCATCCGCCAGACCAGTACCGGCATAAAGGCACGGTATCGTCTATGTATCGAGTTCATCGTCGCCCTGGCCGTCGTCTGGCTGGTGGCTACCCGGCTATCTGTCCCAGGCACGGGTATCATTGTACTGGGCTTTGGTAGCCTTCCGGTCCTGGTGCGGATAGCGCTGGCAGCTTTTGTGGTGGTAGGTAGTGCCAATGCGGTCAATCTTTCCGACGGACTGGACGGACTGGCGGCAGGGTTAGTAGCCGTTTGTGCCACCGCCTTGAGCGTAGTGTGCTGGATGGTGGACCAGCCGGGCTTGGCCCTGTTATCGGCTCTATTGGCAGGGATAACTGCCGGCTTTTTGTGGTTTAACGCTCATCCCGCTCAAATCTTTATGGGCGACGTGGGCAGCCTGAGCCTGGGCGCGGCGCTGGGAGGCATTGCCGTGATGGCTGAGATGGAATTGTTATTTGCAGTCTTGGCGGGTGTGTTTGTGATTGAGACTGTTTCGGTTATCATCCAGGTAATTTGGTTTCAGACTACCGGCAGGCGGGTCTTCCTAATGACTCCTATCCACCATAGCCTGGAACTACGGGGTTGGAGTGAACCGCAGATAGTGACTCGTCTCTGGCTATCCGGCGCATTGTGCGCCGCCGTTGGGTTAATCATCACCGCAAGTGTGGTGTCATAATATGCCAATCAACCGAGACACAATTTTTGACCAGCCACCTGATCTGAGTGGGAAGCGAGTTGCCGTACTGGGTTTAGCTCGCAGTGGGCTGGCGTGTGCCCGCTTCCTGTTGGGGCAGGGAGCGCAGGTGGTCGGTGCGGACCGCAAAACCGAAGAGGAACTAACTGATGAAGTGCACGAACTGACAAGTCTCGGGGTGCAGGTAGTCTGTGAATTTGAACAGGCCGATCAGCTGGGGGAAATTGACCTTATTGTCACCAGTCCGGGGCTTGCCTGGGACCATCCTGCCCTGGTGGAAGGTTGGCGCCGCCGGGAGGTTATAGGCGAACTGGAACTGGCTTACCGCTTCTGTCGCGCCCCGATTATTGCTATTGCCGGCACCAATGGCAAGGGTACTACTACGATGATGACCGGGCAGATGCTGGAGGCGGCCGGGATTGACAATTTGATAGCCGGCAATATCGGCCTGCCGCTGATTAGTCAAATCGACCGCAGCGGTGAAGTAGAGGTAGTAGTCGCTGAGGTCAGCAGTTTTCAACTGGAGACGATCCGGTATTTCCGGCCCTGGATTGCGGTGCTGCTCAACATAACTCCTGACCATCTGGACCGCCACCGAAACTTCGCTGAATATGTAGGGGTTAAGAAGCGACTATTCCAGAACCAAGCCGGCGCGGATTACGGTATCCTGTGTGTGGATGATTTGATGGTGGTTCAACTACAGCCGACGGTGCCCGGCCAACTGCTGACTGTCTCCACGGAGTTGCCCGATACTGCGGGCCGTCTGGAAGACGGGCATTTGGTCATAGATGTTGATCCGGCAGGGTCCGAAGTGATTTGTCCTGTAGAGCAAATGCCAGTCGCTGGCCGACACAATGTCAGCAATGCTCTGGCGGCAGCACTGGCGGCCCGACTGTGTGGGGCAAGTATTGAGCAGATACGGGAAGGTCTGGCCGGTTTCGTGCCGGTCGACCACCTGCTCCAGGAGGTAGTGAAGGTCGGCGAGATAACGTTCATAGATGACTCTCATGCTACCAATCCGGCCGCTGCCGTGGCTGACCTGGAGACCGTAAAGGGGCCAGTGATTGTGATTGCTGGCGGTCAGGCGAAGGGTGCCGACTTCACCGAATTTGGTCAGGTCCTGGCCCGGCGCGCCCGGTTAGTATATTTGATAGGGGAAAACCGACGAGAGATTGCCGCAGCCATCGGAGATGATGCTAAGGTAACCCAGTGTGGCAGTCTACGCGAAGCGGTACAGAAGGGCTATAGCGCGGCGCAGGCCGGTGACAAGATAGTACTGCTGCCCGGCTGCGCCAGTTTTGATATGTTCGAGAATCTAACGCAGCGGGGAGAGGTATTCACGCAACTGGCTCGTGAGATAGTCGCAGATCCTTCACTATAGGAGTTTGGTGCAGTGGCCAGCACAACCCGCCTTGGGGTGGACGTCAACCACATACCGCTTTCTGAGGACAATGACGCTCTGGTCTGGGGCCGACGCTATTTCCTACTGGCGTATGGTTTGGTAGTGCTGGGCCTTGTGTTTGTATTCTCCTCCAGTTTCCCCTTAGCCGGTCGCCCTACCCCCGGCTACGGCGACGCCTATTCATTTCTCAAGAGTCAACTACTGTTTGCCACCGTGGGTCTGGTGGCAATGTGGATAATCAGCCATGTGCGACCCCGTTGGCTGGCGGCGCTGAGCCTGCCGGGCTTGTTTGTCGGGTTGGTGTTAATGATACTGGCGATTATATTGGGTCGCCAGGTGGGCCACTCACGCTGTTGGCTACCGCTACCGTGGGGGGGAAAGCTTCAGCCCTCGGAGTTTGCTAAATTAGCCTATGTGATATTCTGCGCAACTATGCTGAATCGGGGGCCGGTGAGTTGGGAAAATCGCTACACTGTCATCCTGCCGATAGTCGCGGCTACCGCGGCAATGGTAGTGGTGCTGGTGGAGCAGTCTGACCAGGGCATGGCTATGCTGATACTGCTGATAGCCCTGGCTATGGCACTGCTGGGTGGAGCCCGCTGGCAGTATCTGGTACCAACAGGGTTGGGGCTATTGGGCGCTGGGCTGGCCTTTGCAGCAACCAAGCCTCACATATGGCGCCGTATCTTGGCCTGGTTGCATCCCGGCGAGTATTTGCAAGGCCCTGGCTATCATATCTACAATATGCTCATCGCTCTGGCTCGGGGTGGATTTGTGGGTACCGGCCTGGGTATGAGTCCGGATAAGTGGAAGAACTTACCCGTTCCTCACACTGATTCAATTTACTGCGTCATTGGCGGAGAGTTGGGCACGTGGGGCGCAGTTGGAGTAATGGTACTAATGGTATTGTTGACGGCCTGGGCGTTTAGAATCGCCCGCGCCAGTGGCAGTCGCCTGGGCTGGCTCCTGGCCGCTACCGTCGGCTTAAGTCTTACTCTGCAAGCCCTGGTCAATATGGCCGTGGCTACGGCTTCAATCCCCACAACCGGCTTGACGCTCCCCTTTATCAGCGCCGGCGGAAGTAGCCTGATCAGTTCGCTGATGGGCATCGGTGTGGTTCTGTCGGTAGCCCGCCATAGCCAGAGGGCGGCACAAGGATAGACAATGACCAAGCGCATAGTGCTTGCGGGCGGCGGAACCGCGGGGCATCTGTTTCCTGGGTTGGCGGTCGCCCAGCAACTGCAACAGGCCGACGACGATGTGGAAGTATTGCTAATTGGTGCCCACGCCGCTCTGGATGAGCGACTGTTGCCCCGAACCGGTTTCCAGCACCATCTTATCGATGCCCGACCCTTTCCTTACGGTGTCTCCCTGCGCGCCATCTCCCGCCTCTATTGGTTAGCGAATAGCACCATAACGGCACTCAGGCTGCTGCGGCGCTTTGACCCGACGATTGTGTTCAGTGCGGGAGGCTATGTCGCTGTGCCGGTAGTGGTGGCGGGGCGATTGTTGGGTATCCCGGCGATGGTCCACGTCAGTGATGCGTTCCCCGACCGGGCCAGCCGATTGCTGAGCCGGTGGGCGCGGGCCATCACTTTGGCCTTTGATGAAGCCGCTTCTTATTTCCCAGTGAATAAGATTATCTACACGGGAGTGCCGGTGCGTCGGGAAATTGTAACTGCCACTGCTGCCGAGGGCCGAGAATTGCTGGGGCTGGCGGCTGATAAGTTTACAGTATTGGTGACTGGTGGTAGCCAGGGAGCGCGACGCATAAATGAGGCGCTGGTATCGGCACTACCCACTCTGTTAGCTGAAGAGCACTTGCAGATAGTGCATCTGACGGGCGATCGGGATTACGAGAATGTGAAACAGCAGGCCCAGCAACGGGGCGCTGCCTCGCCCGGCTATCAGTGTTATGCTTATCTTGAGCAGATGGGCCCGGCGCTGGCCGCGGCTGATTTAGTGGTCAGTCGCGCTGGTTCCAGCAGCCTGGGAGAGGCTACTGCCTTGGGCAAACCGCTTATCCTAATACCGTATCCGTATGCTGGTGGTCATCAGAAGTATAATGCTGGTGTGGTGCAGCAGGCGGGCGGCGCTGAAGTTATTGACAATGAGGCCTTGCATGGTGCGGTTCTGGGCCGCGCGATTTTGGAGTTATACGAGGATGGCCGACGACGCCAGGCTATGGCTGAAGCCAGCCGGAAGTGGGGCAGGCCTGATGCCGCCCAACGAATTGCCCAATTGCTGCTGAAGTACTGATTTTGTAGTTTGCCGTTTGCCGGGGCGCAAGTGCGCAGCATCTTCCACCCGCCGTTTGCCGGTCTTGCATCTGATTAGGAGGGTTATAATGAGCCGACCCAAAGTTGTAGTGACCGACTACCCGGAGCCCGATTTGGCATGGGAAGCCGAACAACTCGCTCAGCGAGATATTGAATTTGAAGCCCACCAGTTGGGCTTTGCCGCCAAGTCTGATCTCATCGCGGCTATCCAGGATGCTGACGTAATAATGACCAATCATGCACTAATGGATGCCGAAGTCATCCATTCGCTGCGACGCTGCCGACTGATTCTTCGTCACGGTGTGGGGTATGATAATGTGGATGTATCTGCGACCACGGCCCGAGGTATCCGCATTGGTTATTATCCTGATTACTGCACTGAAGAGGTAGCGGAGCATGCGGTGACGATGATGCTGGCCTGTGCGAGGCGCCTGGGTGAGTGTAGGCGTATCGTACAGCAATCTCGCCAAGCCACCGAATGGGACTGCTCCGGCTTTGGCTCGTTTCGCCTTATCCGGGGCCGAACCTTGGGCATAATAGGCTGCGGACGCATTGGCTCGTGGGTCTACCAACTAACCGCCAGTCTGGGACTGAACCGGATTATCTGTGACCCATATTTGCCCCAGCAGCGGCTGGCCGAACTGGGCATCGCCCAGCGGTTTGCTTTGGACGAATTGCTGGCTGAGTCCGACTTTGTTACTCTCCACACGCCTCTTAACGATGAGACCAGACATCTGATCGGTGAGCGGGAACTGGGGCTGATGAAGCCGTCGGCCTATTTGATCAACACCGCCCGCGGCGGCATTGTGGATACCCCGGCACTTATCAAGGCTCTCCGCGAGGGCTGGCTGGCTGGTGCCGCGCTCGATGTGTACGAGCCTGAGCCACCACCGGCCGACTCCGAACTACTGCAGTGGGACAATGTTATCCTCTCACCCCACTCCGCCTGGCGTTCTGAAGAGGCTGCTCAGGGCATTCGTCTCAGAATACTGGAAGATATCTATCGGTGTCTGGATAACCAGCGCCCCGGGTTTACGGCGAACGAGCAGGTTGAGGAGGTGCTGGGCGGCCGCGCCTATCGTGAAGTGGATTGATAGGCAATGGGTGGTGGCCCGAAGGCTGCCCGTAAGTGTGAAGTAAGTGTAGTTCATAGTTGACCGTAAGCCTGGGCCGTAGTATAATAATATCGGACTCTGGCCGCAAGCCCCAGGCCTGCGGCTTTTTGTTAGGGGTATTATGACTAATTCTAAGCGGCGCAAGCTTATCAAACGGCTTCTGATCATTGCGGTTAGCCTCATTGCCGCTGTGCTAATTGGCCTGCTGGCCGCTGTTGTGAGTGTAAGGCAGTTTGCCTCGTCGGAGAAGATTGCGCCCAATGTTACCATTGGGGGCGCGGCGGTAGGCGGACTGTCGCAGCAGGAGGCCCTGGCTGTTGTCCAAGAACAATTGCTGCCGCGCTTGCCCGCTCAAATAGAACTGACCTATCCGGGAGGCAGTTGTACGGTGGCGCCCCAGCGGCTGGGGGCTACTGTGTTGTTGCAGCAGGCGACGGCTGAGGCCTACCAGATAGCGCGCGAGGGCGGAATAGGTAACCAGTTAGTCACCCGTCTGTGGCTGTTGAGGGATGGCATTGATGTGCCCTTGACTGCGCGGGTGGATGAACCCCAATTGCGCCGGGCCCTCATCAATTTGGCTCCGGACATTAATCGTGAGCCGCGTGACGCTGAAGTGTCTGTAGTTGACGAAGAAGTGCAGATTATTCCCGGCCAGACGGGCGTCAGCCTGCAAGTCGAGGCCAGCATTGCCGCCTTGCGCCTGGCTTTGACTAATCCCTGGTGCCGACAGATCCAACTCGCCGTTGAGGTACAGCCCCCGGCCATTGCTGCTGAGGCTCTGGCTGATATTGAGGTAGTGCTGAGTAGTTACAGCACCCCCTTTAATCCGGGACAGGTCGGGCGCACCCATAACCTGGAGTTGGCTATGGCTCGCATTAACGAGACTGTCGTAGAGCCGGGGGAAGAATTCTCGCTCAATAAAGTAGTAGGGCCGCGTCTGACCGAAGAAGGGTATCGGTCAGCGCCGATTTTCCGAGAGGGCGAGGTCGTGCCCGAGACCGGTGGCGGTGTGTGCCAGGTTGCCAGCACTATGTACAATGCAGCCCTGTTGGCAAACTTGGAAATTCTGGAGCGTCACCACCACTCGCGACCCGTGGTCTACTGCCCGGCGGGTCACGATGCTACGGTCTATTACGGCCAACTTGATATGCGATTCCGCAATAGTCTTTCCTATTCTATTCTGATTTTAGGCGGCATAGAGGGCAATCGGCTGTGGGCTAAGATACTGGGCAAAAAAGAGGATGATTACGATGTCAAACTGGTGCGCGCTGACATAGCCAAGTTGTCCTTTGGTATTAAGGAGATTAGCGATCCCGAATTGGAAGCGGGTCAGGAGCAACTTGAGACGCCGGGACGGGGTGGATTGCGGGTGACGCTGTTCCGTGAGGTTCACAAGGATGGCGAATTGATCAAGCGCCAGCGGATGCACACTGATGTGTATCGTCCGCAAACGAAAGTTGTTCGGGTAGGCACCAAGCCCCTGGAAGCACCGGCTGAACGGCCCGGCGGGCCCAGTCTGGCGCCGCGGGCTCCGACGCTGCCACCTGTCGAGGTTCCGCCTGAGGTTGAGTCTGGTTCCCGCCAGTAGGCTACATCGGATCACTAAAGCAGCGACTGCCTCTTTTCAACTCCCGCCATTACCGGTATAATGCTCGCATGCAGGTGCTACTGTTGTCTATCATCAGCGAGTTGCTCTGAGGACTATAGCCGATAATGCCTGAGGATTCCAGCGAACATCTGGGTAGCAAAGCAGAGCCTACTAATGGCCTGCCCTCAGCCACTGGTTCAGGTCGCGACAGCCTGGCCGCGGCGGCCGGGCTAATGGTGGTGGCTATCTTCCTGAGTGCTATCACGGGGCTGATCCGGGTGATGGTCCTCGCCCAGCAATTCGGTACCAGCGGTGAGATTAACGCTTACGTTCAGGCTTTCCGCGTACCCGATTTCATCTATTTTCTGATGGCCGGTGGGGCCCTGCGCACCGGCTTTGTGCCAGTCTTCACCGAATACTTGACCCTGGGCAAGCACAAGCAGGCCTGGCGGACATTCAGTTCGACGCTGTGGCTGCTGGTGATAGTCGGCATGCTGCTGGTGGGCCTGGGGGTAATCTTTGCCCCCCAGTTGGCGCTACTGGTCGGGCCGGGCTGGGCTGCCCAGCATCGCGGCCTGCTATCTTTGTGCATCCGGCTGATGCGCATTGTCTTTCCGGGGGAAATCTTCTTTGTCCTCGGCGGCCTGTTTATGGGCACGTTGAATGCGCACAAGCACTTCCTCTGGCCGGCGGCTGGCCCCATTGTCTACAATATCATTGTTATTATAGGCATCCTCCTCGCTCCGATATTGTGGGGTCTGCCTACGGTTGCTTATGCGGTAGTTCTGGGAGCACTGGTGGGTAATCTGCTGCTGCAAATTCCACCGCTGCGCCGCCGCGGTGCTCGTCTGCTGTTGTCACTTGACCTGTCTGACGAGGGGATGCGGCGGGTCATAATGCTGGCCATTCCGGTGATCTTTGGCCTGGCTGTCGCCGAAATCAATCTGATCATTACCACCGCCTTAGCCACGAAGGTTAATCCGGAAAACGGCCCGGCCATCTTGGAGTATGCCAACCGCCTGTGGAAATTGCCCACCCGGATGTTTGGGGCCGGCATTGCCATTGCTTTGTTCCCGACCCTGGCTGAGCATTACGCCAAAGATGACGTCAGTAGATTTCGGCGGGATTTTTCCTTTGGGCTGCGCAATACACTGTTTTTGACCGTGCCCTCGGCCGTGGGTATAATGGTACTGCGTGAGCCGCTGATTCGGCTGCTGTTTGAGCGCAATCAATTCGGCCCTCAGGATACGGTAGCGGTCGGCCAGGCTCTGCTCTGGTATGGCCTGGGCATTGTGGGCCTGTCGGCACTTTACATAGTGGCCCGGGCCTTCTACGCCCGCCATGACACTGTCACACCAGTGTGGGTCGGAGTCTTATCCGTCGGAGTATGCGTGACGGCGGCGCTGCCCCTGATGCAAACGATGAAAGTAGCCGGTCTCGCGTTGGCTACCTCCATCAGCGCTATTGTCAATACCATAATACTGATGTGGCTGTTGAGAAAGCAGGTAGGCAATTTAGATGGAGCACGTATTTTGCGCAGTCAGCTTAACCTGCTCCCGCCAGCAGCCGGTTTAGGCATTATCTGCTGGCTGACGATGGTTGCTACCGAGCAATACCTGGGCACTGCCGGTCTGACCGCCCGTCTGGCCAATCTCTTAGTGCCGATGGGCCTGGGCATTATCACCTTTATTGGCCTGTCAGCCCTGTTGCGCGTAGAGGAAATGCACTCGGCCTGGCGACTGGTCAAGCGCCGCCTGACCGGGCGCACAGCATCGGCTTAGTTAGTAAAGCGGAAAAGCAATATTCTGCTATGAAAAACGTACAGATGCTATTGGACACCGATATTGGTGGCGATATTGACGATGCCCTGGCCCTGGCTTTGGCGCTCAATAGCCCCGAGATTGAACTGCTGGCTGTGACCACGGTCAATACCGATCCGGCGCTGCGCGCCCAAATCGCTGCTAAGATGCTACGCACCTGGGGGCGCGAGGATATTCCGGTATCTGCGGGGCAACGCGATATGTTCGACGGCTCGCCCACCTACGAGAAAGACATCAACCAGGCCACTGTGCTTAGCGCCGACGATCCGCAGCCGGGCGGCGACGGTGTTGACCTAATCATTGAGACTATCAAGTCTCACCCGCGAGAAGTAGTATTGGTGCCTATCGGCCCGCTGACCAATATCGCTGCCGCCTTTGATAAAGCACCCGATTTGGTCAGCAAAGTACAGCGCTTGGTCATTATGGGCGGCACTCTGCACACCGAACGCAGGGCCGAGTACAATATGATTTGTGACCCTTCGGCTGCCGCTTACGTAATGGATTTGCCGGTAGAAAAGATTATGCTGCCGTTGGATGTGACGTTGCGCTGCCACTACCGGCAGCACCGCCACCAGCAGTTGCAGCAGGCTGGCACCGCCAGCACCAAACTCATTTGGCAACTAATCCGGGCCTGGCAAACCGCCCGCGGCGCGGTAGAGCCAATCTTGCACGACCCGTTGGCGGTGGCGGTGACTTTCGCGCCTGATTTAGTGACATTGGCGCCTATAAGGCTTAGAATAGCCACTGTTGATGAGGACGGGCACGTAACGGGTGAATGTGTGGAGGTTGACGGCGAACCCAATGTCCAGTTCGCCACCGACGTTGATGTTGAAAGGTTTGAGAATTTCTTTATCGAGAGACTCATTGCCGGACCATAGCGTTATCTGAGATGACCAACCAGCAACACATTCGAAACTTCTCTATAGTGGCTCACATTGACCACGGTAAATCTACCTTGGCCGACCGCCTGTTAGAGGCAACCGGGGCTATTAATGAGCGCGATATGCGCGAGCAGGTCCTGGATGATATGGACCTGGAGCGGGAACGCGGCATCACTATCAAAGCCTCGGCAGTGCGGCTGGAATACACCGGCCGCGATGGGCAAACCTACGAATTGAATCTGATTGATACCCCGGGCCACGTGGATTTTTCTTATGAGGTCAGTCGGGCGCTGCATGCCTGCGAGGGAGCGGTGCTGTTGGTGGATGTCTCGCAGGGCGTAGAGGCCCAGACGGTAGCCAACGCGTATATGGCCGTTGATGAGAGATTAGCGCTGATTCCTGTAGTCAGTAAGGTTGATTTGGACCAATTTGATGCTGAGGCCGTCACTGAGGAATTGGAAGAGGTTTTCGGCTTTGCTCCGGAAGATATAGTCTTTACCAGTGGCAAGACCGGTGAGGGGGTGGACGACTTGTTAGAAGCCATTGTCCAGCGTATCCCTGTGCCCGCTGGGGACCGCGACGCTACTCTTAAAGCGCTGGTATTTGACTCCGAATTCGATCCCTACCGCGGTGTCATCGCCTACATTCGGGTCCTTGAAGGCACTCTCAAGGCGGGTGACGACATATTGATGATGGCGACGGGCAAGGAATTCGAAGTGAGTGAGGTCGGCGTGTTCCGGCCCCAGCGCGAAGCGGTTCGGCAACTTAGCGCCGGCGAAGTAGGCTATCTGGCCGCCAGCATCAAGGATGTGAAAGACAGCCGCGTCGGCGACACTATTACCAGTGCCCAACGGCCCGCGGTCCAACCGCTGGCAGGCTACCGGGAAGTACGGCCTATGGTCTTTTGCGGTCTTTATCCGGCTGAGAATGCTCAGTATCAAGCGCTTAAGGATGCTTTGGATAAATTCTCGCTTAATGATGCCGCCTTCCGCTACGAACCCGAGACCTCGGTGGCCCTGGGCTTTGGGTTCCGCTGCGGCTTTTTGGGCCTGTTGCATATGGAGATAGCTCAGGAGCGGCTGGAGCGGGAGTATGGGCTGGACCTGGTGGCCACTGCGCCCAGTGTGGAGTACCGGATTCTGACCACCAGTGGCGAGGCGCTGGAAGTGGAAAATCCGGCTCATTTTCCTGATCCCGCTCAGATCGAGGTGATCGAGGAGCCGATAGTGCAGGCCCGCATAACCTGCCCCTACCAGTATGTTGGTCCCTGTATGGAACTGTCGGAGAATTGCCGAGGCCAGTTTATTGACACTGATTACCGCGAAGGCCAGCGCGTGATTATTGAGTACAACTTGCCCCTGGCCGAGATTATTGTGGACTACTTTGACAACCTCAAATCGGCCACCCGCGGCTATGCCACCTTGGATTACGAACCGGCCGGCTACCAGGGAGCGAACCTGGTCAAACTTGATATATTGGTTAATGGTGACCCCGTGGACGCTCTGGCCATCATTACTCATAAGGAGTTTGCGGAAAGGCGAGGCCGGGCGGTTATTGAGAAATTGCGGGAGGTCATACCCCGGCAATTATTTGAAGTACGCTTGCAAGCCAGCATTGGCAAGCGGATAATTGCCGCCGAGCGCATCCCGCCGCTGCGCAAGGACGTAATCGAGAAATTGTACGGCGGTGATGTAACTCGCAAGCGCAAACTGCTGGAGAAGCAGAAGATCGGCAAGAAGCGGATGAAACAGATAGGCCAGGTAGAGATACCCCAGGAAGCCTTTATGTCCATTTTGCGGATAGATTGATCTCGGGCTGAACATTAGAAAGGATAAGAATCTATTTCCTACGGATGTAGGAGGGGCTTGCTAAATATTCTTCAATGGGTTAATATATATGCACGTAAAGTGTGTAGTTAAGCCCGGAGAAGCAATCCAGGGGGTGAAGTATGATGAGAGTATATGATCACATTCTTATCGTTAGTATTCTGGTGATGGTAATCGCGCCGGCTGTGGTCAATGCCGACCAGACGCTGTCTTTGTACGATGGCACGATGACAGCGGTGGAGTTAGGCAGTTGGGGAACCGGCAAGATTACCGAGAGTGAGGAAGTCAAGTATCAGGACAATAACGTGCTGGAGGTAGAGACCAAGGGCTACTACGAGGGCGGACGGCTGGAATTGAAAGAGCCGGCTGACTTCAGCGTTTTCGGCAAACAACCGAATAATGTGCAGATCATCGCGGTAGTCAAAGCGGCTGAGGCCCAGGCGCCGCCGGCGTACGGCCCCGGGGCGTTTCCGGGTGTTCCCGGCTATGGGCCCACCCTCCCCGGTGGTATACCTGGAGTAGGCCCGATGCCCGGCCAGCCATGGCCGGGAGGTGTTCCAGAGGGTCCTATGCCGCCAGGGTATGGGCCGGGAATGGGTGCTCCAGGCCCGCCTATGCCTGGTATGGGGATGCCCACTCAGCCTGGTATGCCCGGTATGCCCGGCATACCCGGGATGGGACCGGGACCCGGCATGCCGAGTGGGTATGGTTACCAGCCGCCGGCTGAACCGGTGGACAATATACGGATAGTTCTGGTCACGGATCGCGGCCAACTGGACTCCGGTGCCCTGGAGTTAGATCCCAATACGGTGGCCGAGGAGGAGTGGATACGGGTGGCGAGAGTATTGTCAGATTGCAAAGGCGCTCAGCAATTAGAAGGAGCCAAATTGCTGCGCGTAGTGCTATGTGGCAATCGGCAGGGCAACTTCTACGTGGCTAATCTACGCATTGTGCAAGAAGATAAGCCGCTGGTGGCCCAAATTGAAGGTGAGCAGCGGCGCCGCGCATCCCTGCAACAGCAAGCCACCTTCAATGCCGCGCCGCAAATGGAGGGAGTGGAGGCCAAGTATATTTGGGACTTTGATGACCTGGATGGCCTCAGCGAAGATGCCTACGGCCAGCAGGTCTCGTGCCAGTTCCCCGAGGCCGGCTACTATGTGGTCACTCTAACGGTCACCGACAAGGCCGGCCAGCGCGAGAGACGCACGGATCGCACATTTGTCATAGTGGAGTAATAGCCTCGGATGCGGCTCAACGATGATGCTATGGAGCCTTCCCATGAGGGAAGGCTCTTTCATAACGGGCCAGAGATGGCTGACCAGCACGGCATGCCGGTGTTCACTTTGGTTGGCGCGCAGGTAATGGACCCGTCTCGTGGTTTCCAGGCGGCCGCAGACCTGTGTGTAGCCGAGGGGAAAGTGAAATGGATAAGGCCGGCAGGTTCACCGTCCGAAGGCGAAGTGATCCCCGTGGCCGGATTGGTAATCTGCCCGGGTCTGATAGATATGCACGTCCATCTACGCGAGCCGGGCTTTGAGCACAAGGAGACTGTAGCCACCGGCACCCAGGCCGCTGTCGCCGGAGGATTTACCACCATCTGTGCCATGCCTAATACTTCGCCAGTTATTGATCGCCCCGAGCGCGTGGCCTGGCTGCAGGAGAAGATTGACCAGACGGCCCGCTGCCGCGTCAATATTCTGGGCGCGGCCACCGTTGACAACCAGCGCGCCCAACTTTCCGATTTCGCCGCTCTGTTGGCGGCCGGGTGTGTGGGTATCACCGATGATGCCGCGCCGTTTCAGTCAAAGGCGCAGATGCAGGCTGCTCTCCACCAATTAAGCGGCAGGCCGGCGCCCTTCTTGACTCACTTGGAAGCAGAAGGACTGAGTGGGGGAGGAGTAATTAACCGGGGCAAGGTTAGCAGAAGTCTGGATGTAGCGGGACAGGATTCCCGATCAGAGGTGGTGGCACTGCGACAATGGGCGCAGGCAGCCGAAGGATTAGATGCCCGCTTGCACCTGCTGCATTTGAGTACCGCCGAAAGCGTCAACCATCTGCATCAATTGCAGCAAGAGGGGCAGTTTGCGTCATTAACCGGCGAAACTGCTCCTCACTATTTCTGCCTGAGTGAAGAAGCAGTCTTAGACTTCGGCGCCGATGCCAAAATGAATCCGCCACTGCGCACTGAGGCTGATCAGCAGGTCATCAAGCAGGCAGTGATAGATGGCACTATCGCAGTAATTGCTACTGACCATGCCCCTCATACCCCTGACGAGAAGGCCGCGGGTCTGGTAGAGGCGCCCTTTGGCATTGTCGGCCTGGAGATCTGTCTGGCGTTAGTGCTCACGCATCTGGTTGACACCGGTGCCCTGTCGCTGATGCAAGCGCTGGCCAAGATGACCTGCAACCCGGCCCGATTGCTCAACTTGCCGGGCGGCGGCCTTCAACTGGGTGCTCCGGCCGATATTACAATTGTGGACTCGGGTAAATCTTGGATAGTGGAGCCTGAGCAATTCCATTCCAAAGGTCGTAACACCCCCTTCGCTGGTGCTGTGGTGAAGGGACAGGTGTGGGGGACGATTGTGGCCGGACGGTTTGCCGTGCGGGAAGGAGAACTGTTGGCGGGTGGGGAACAAGTGTTCAAGTAGGAGGGCCATCCTTGGCCTGACTGTAGTCGCGGCAGGGGTACTGCTCCCACAAACTGAAGTCCTGTAGGAGGGCCATCCTTGGCCCGACTGTAATCGCGGCAGGGATGCCGCTCCCACAAACTGAAGTCCTGTAGGAGGGCCATCCTTGGCCTGACTGTAGTCGCAGCAGGGGTGCTGCTCCGACAAACTGAAGTCCTGTAGGAGGGCCATCCTTGGCCCGACGGTAGTCACGGCAGGGATGCCGCTCCTACAGTAGACAGTGGCCTAAGGAGAACGAACAGTGAATCAGCGACTCTCAGTAAAACCGGCCATGCTGGCGCTGGAAGACGGCACGGTGTTTGAAGGCCAGGGGTTCGGGGCCGAAGGTGAGCGCAGTGGGGAAGTGGTCTTCAACACGGGTATGACTGGTTACCAGGAAGTGCTCACTGATCCCTCCTATCGGGGCCAGATTGTCACTATGACCTACACCGAGATCGGCAACTATGGCATTAACCCCGATGATGTGGAATCCTGGCAGCCATGGGTGGACGGCTTTGTGGTCCGAGAGGTCTCGCCGATCGTCAGCAACTGGCGGGCCACCGAGAGCCTCAGTGACTATCTGGGCCGCCACGGAATTGTGGGGATTGAAGGCATTGATACCCGTATGCTGACCAAGCACCTGCGCACCGAAGGGGCGATGATTGGAGTAATCTCCACACAAGACCTTGATGGCCCCAGCCTGGTGGAGAAGGCGAAGAAGGCTCCTCGGCTGGTCGGGCGGGACTTGGTGGCGGAGGTTACCTGCGCCCAGCCGCGCCGTTGGGGCGAAGATGGTTATGACCAGCAGCCGATAGCCGTCAGCCACAAGTTGCCCTTGCAAATGCCTGCGACACCGCGACGTTGGGTAGCAGAAGGCTCGCAGAGGCATAGGGCTGATGTTCGCGGTCACTGGGAAACTTATCGGGTGGTGGTGCTGGATTGCGGGATCAAGCAGAGCATTCTGCGGTATCTGTATCGGGGCGGCTGTGACCCGCTGGTGTTGCCGGCTACTACGACCGCTGACCAGATACTGGCCTGGGAGCCTGACGGGGTGGTGCTCGCCAACGGACCGGGCGACCCCGAGGCCGTAACCTACGTAATTCAAACCGCCCGCAATTTGATAGGCAAGGTGCCTATATTTGGCATTTGCCTGGGCCAGCAGATTCTGGCTCTGGCCTTTGGCGGGAAGACCTATAAGTTGAAATTCGGCCATCGCGGCGGCAATCATCCCGTCAAGAACTTACAAACCGGTGAAGTAGCCATTACTACGCAGAACCACGGCTTCTGCGTAGATATGGACAGCCTGGAGGGCAGCGGGCTCCAACTGACTCACATAAACCTGAATGATATGAGCGCCGAGGGTATGAAACACGAAGAGTTGCCTATATTCTCGGTCCAGTTCCACCCCGAGGCCAATCCCGGGCCCCATGACTCCGTTTACCTATTTGAGCAGTTCATTGCCACTATGCGTTCTCACCACAGTTAGACTCGGCTGGGGTTTATGTATACGCAGAGATATGGTATACTTAATATGTATGGCAATGAAGTCCTTTCAATAAGAGGAGACATTATGATGAAAAAAGGCAATTGCCTGGTATTGAGTTTTATCTTATGTGCTATGTTAGTGACGACCTACGGTGTCGTCCAAGCCGCCGTAACTGAGAAGATGCCGGCCCGAACAGTGTGGTTTAACGAACGGGAGGCCGACTTAGAAAAACCGGCGCTGAAGATTGACGGCCAACTCTACATTACTTTTGTTGACCTGGTGCGGCACTTGGGTGGTGTGTTGAACTGGGGACCTAAGGACAGTTATATTGAGGGCCACCGTGGGGAGACTATAGTGCGCGTGATCCCGGGCAGCAAGTACGCGTACGTGAATGAGGTAAAGACCGAGATAGATGGCCAGAACCGACGCATAGGCAGTCGCACCTACATCCCTCTGAAGGTCTATTGTCAACTGTTCGGGGTCACCTACCAGTGGGATGATACTTTGAACAGGGCGTATATAACCTGGTCGGAAGAGTAAAAGCCACCTCATAGTGAATGTCCCTCGTCAATTCAGCCCCCCAATTTCACACACTGGGGGGCTTGATAATGTATCGGAGCCTGTAGCCAATGGTTGATTTACACTGTCACATATTACCGGGTATTGACGACGGTTCGCCTGATATGGAGACTTCTGTGGAGATGGCCCAGATAGCGGCGGCTGATGGCATTGATACCGCAGTAGCTACCCCACATCTATCCTCAGGTAATCCGCTGTCGCCGGAGCAAATCCGGACGGCCACTGTACTCTTCAACGAGGTGCTTCAGGACCCGCAGATAGACCTGACCATCCTTCCCGGGGCCGAGGTTGAGGCCCGGCCGGACCTGGCCGGACTACTCAAAGACGATGAATTATTGACCGTAGCGGATAACGGTAGGCATCTGTTAATAGAGACGCCCTTTGTAGGTATTCCTCAGTTTCTGGAGCAGATGTGTTTTGAACTGCAAATTATAGGCATAACTCCAATACTGGCTCATCCGGAGCGCAGTGAACTTGCCCGCCGGTGTCCCGAGATATTGGAGAAACTGGTAGATCGGGGCTGTCTGCTTCAGATAAACGTGGCCAGCGTCCTCGGCCAGTCAGGCCGGGAGTCCAGACGGCTTGCGATTAGGCTGCTGCAGACCGGCCAAGCCCATATTCTGGCCAGCGATGCCCACGACGCTAACTTCCGGCCCCCGCAACTGTCGTTAGTCCGCAAGGAATTAGAGCGGATGGTGAAGAATATAGATTTTCAAATGTTGGTTGACGGTATCCCGCGTAGCATTATTGCCTAATCACCGGAGAGAGATGTATGACCTCACGAGAGCGAATTGACGCTGCCCTGAACTTCAAAGAGGCGGACCGTGTGGCAATTGACGATAGCCTTTGGCAGACCACCATTGTGCGCTGGCACCAAGAGGGCCTGCCCGATGGAGTAGGGCCGAGGGAGCATTTTGACTTTGAGATGGCGGGTGTGGGGGCTGATATTAGCATGCGGCTGCCCACCGAGACTATAGACGAGACGGATGAATATATTATCACCCGTAATGCCTACGGTGCTATTGAGCGCAACTTCAAGCATCAAGAGTCTACGCCGGAGAAGATTAGCTTCCTCATCACCTCGCGCGAGTTGTGGGAAGAGTACAAGCCCCACTTAGAGTGGTCTACTGATCGGATAGATTGGGCCGAGGCACGCAGGATTCAGCGGGAGGCCCGGCAGAAAGGTAAATGGTTTGAGTTTGGCGCTGCCTTTGGCTATGACCTCATTCAGGGTATCGTTGGCTCTGAACGACTGCTGGTGGCGATGGCCACCGAACCGGAGTGGGTCGAGGATATGTTTATGACCCACGCTCGCCTTGTTGTCGCCGCCGCTGAGGAGATGATCGGGGCGGGGATTGAATTTGACGGCGGCTTTGTCTACGACGATATGGGCTACCGGAATACCTCGCTATTTTCGCCAGCGATGTTTATGCGCTACGAGTATCCGGCTCACAAACTGGTCTACGACTTCTTCCACTCCCAGGGCCTCAAAGTTATCCTGCACAGTTGCGGTTGTGTCAAGGACCTCATTCCGGGTCTGGTGAAAGCCGGTCTGGATTGTCTCGAACCCCTGGAGGTCAAGGCCGGTATGGACCTGATTGACCTTAAGAAGCGCCACGGGGCGTGGCTGGCGTTTATGGGCGGCATTGATGTACGCGCTATGGCTCATCCCGACCCCAGGGTCATTGAAGAAGAAATCTCTACTAAGATACCCGTGGCGATGAAAGGCGGCGGCTACATCTATCATTCCGACCACTCGGTGCCCGACAATGTCAGTTTTCAGCAGTACTGTCGCGTGATTGATCTGGTCCACAAATATGGCAGTTATTAAGAAAGGGAGAAAATATGAGCATAACCTGCCAGGCCATAGTATTCCCGCAAAGCGGTCAAGTGGAATTAGGCGAGATTGAACTGCCCGCGCCCGGCAGTGGTCAAGTAGGTGTGCGCACGTTATATTCTGGGATTAGCAATGGCACCGATGTCTGGGTATTGATGGGGGTTCACATGGGCACTACCTTTCCGCTCGTCCCTGGATATCAAAAGGTAGGAATTGTGGACCAACTGGGGCCTGATGTCAGGGGGGTACAGGAAGGAGATAGGGTCTTCCTGCGATCTACTGAAATCGACTCGCCACTGCACTGTCGCTGGGGTGGTCATACCTCATATTCAGTGACAGATGCCGATGGGCTATTTCCTGTTCCCGAAGAATTGGACTCTAAAGATGCTTGTTTACTGGTAATGCCGGCGGTGGGCTATCACGGAGCCGCCGAAGTAATGCCGATACGCAGTGGCGAGTTGGTGGTAGTTATTGGCCAGGGGCTGATTGGTCAGTTCGCCGCCCAGGTCTCACGACTACAGGGAGCAGAGGTCATCGCCACCGATATCCTGGACTGGCGACTGGAACTATCTCGTCAGTGTAGTGCTGACTATGTAGTCAATCCGCTTAATGAAGATGTTGAAGAGATGGTTCGCAGCCGCAAACCTGACGGGGCTGATGCTATCATTGACGCCAGTGCTAACGAGCAAGCGCTCAACGAATCCTTCCAGTGGATGAAGTTTCGCGGAGGCCGGTACTGCTTTCAGGCATATTATCCGGGGCTTACTTGCCTGAATCTTGATACGCCTCATGCCAAAGAGATTACTTTCTGATTACTTTCTACATTCCCACGAATGTTACCGATGAAGGGATGCGGCGGTGTCTGGAATTGCTGGCGTCTGGTGATCTGAAGGTCGGGCCACTCATCACTCATACGCTCACCCCGCAGGAGGTTCCAGGGGTCTTTGAGCAGTTGATTGAGGGCTCTGAGGAGATGTTGGGCATGGTAATTGATTGGCAGCAGTAGTGACACTGCAGGCGGGGTTACCCAATACTGCGGAGAACGCGGCTTTTTTCACAAAGCGGGTTTTCCGCAAAATCCGTTCATGAATTTTGCGGACTAAGGAGCAAATGGCAATGGACAAATGTGTTCTGGCCTATTATGGACAAATGTGTTCTGGCCTATTCAGGAGGGCTTGATACCTCAGTAGCCATCAAGTGGATTGCTGACCGGTACAATGTAGAGATAATTGCCCTGGCGGTTGACGTCGGCGAAGAGAAGAACTACGAGGCTATAAGAGAAAAGGCGGAGAAGGTCGGGGCAGTGGAGTCTCTGGTAATAGATGCCCAAGACGAGTTCTTCAATGACTTCATTACCCGAGGTATCGCTGCCAATCTGATGTATGAGCATAAATACCCCGCTTTCACGGCGTTGGCGCGACCCCTGTTGGCTAAGACGCAAGTGGAGGTGGCCCGCCAGAGAAATGCGCAATACCTGGCCCACGGCTGCACCGGCAAGGGCAATGACCAGGTGCGGTTTGAGACCACTTATGCGGCCCTGGCCCCACAGATGGAGGTCATCGCTCCGGCCCGCGAATGGGATATGACCCGAGAGCAAGAGATTGAATACGCCCAGAAGCACAATATCCCCGTACCGGTAGGCAAAGGGAGCCCCTATTCGGTAGATACTAACCTATGGGGACGCTCCATTGAATGTGGCGTCATTGAAGACCCGACGCAGGAGCCACCGGAAGACGCTTGGCTGTGGACAGTGGGCGTTGCCGACGCCCCTGATGAGCCCACGTATGTACAGATAGAGTTTGATCAGGGAGTTCCAGTTGCCTTGGACGGTGAGAATATGGCCGGCCCCGATCTGATTAGCCGGCTGAATACTATGGGCGGTGCCCACGGAGTAGGCCGGGTTAATATGATAGAGAACCGACTGGTAGGGATAAAGTCGCGCGAACTATATGAAGCACCAGCCGCGACTATCGTCCTGGAAGCCCACCGGGATTTGGAGTCCCTCACCCTGGACCGGGAAACTCTACACTTTAAGCCTTACTTGGAGCTGCGTTATGCCGAACTGGTCTATTATGGTCTATGGTACACACCACTGCGCGAGGCGCTGGACGGTTTTATGGCCGAGACTCAGAAGCGGGTCAGCGGCCAGGTGACCGTCAAGTTGCACAAAGGGCGCTGCGAGGCGGTCGCGCGTCAGTCCGACTATTCAATGTATGACTATGGGTTAGCGACCTACGATGCGGCCGATGTTTTCGACCAATCGGCGGCTGAAGGCTTCATCCACATCTGGTCCCTGCCGGCGAGGATATCCGCCCAAGTAGGTCGGCGGCTGCCAGATGAGTAGGGTCTAAATGTCATACTGCGAGCCTACCTCTCACTCAGCGGCTGTCCGCGCGGATCGTCCCACCACATAGAATATGAGCAACCACTCGCCTCCTCCATACTATTCCGGACGAACAGCACATCTGGTACTACTGGCGGTGGTATTCTTCTTTATCTTCGCCGGGGCTGGTGCTCAGCAGCAATATCTCGTCCCTTACCTCAGCCGCATTACCCCGTGGGGCGGTCTGCAGCGTGCTGGCCTGCTGGCGGTGGTCTACGCCCTTATGATGATTTTCCGGGTGGGCAACTTGTACCTGCTGCGGCGCTGGCCCGACTGGAAGTGGCGAGCAGTCGGCAGCGCCACTTATGTGATTTTCCCCGCCGGTATGGTCCTGTTGGCGGTCGTGCCCAGTTATTGGTTGGCCCTGGGCTTTGCGGCATTGTGGGGTTGGGGCGCGGCGGCTATGTGGGGGGGAACTACTATGGAGGCGTTGGCGCTGAGCGAGGGCCCGCGCAATCGGTATGGGCTGGGCGTCGGTCTGCTCTATGGTGGCACTCATGCTGGCTACCTTACCGGTGTGATTGGCCTGGGGCTGCTGTACGGATACTATCCTGACCACCCGCAATTGCTCTATATTATTGCTGCCGTCGTAACGCTGCTCGGCGTGCTGGTCTCGGTAGCCCTGCCGCGGGGCAGTCAAGCACAAATGAGTGCTCCCTCGGCCCGGGTCTTGGGGCAGATTCTAAGAAAACCGGGGGCGCGAATAGCCAGCTTCTTGATAGCCAGTTCCGCACTGGCCTACGGCCTGATGCTGGGAGCCTTTGCCGAGTTCGTAACCGTTAGATATGGAGCCGAATGGGTCTGGATAACCGCAATGTTCTTCCCCGCCCTACGCATAGTTTGTGCTCTGCTTAGCGGGATTATCTCTGACATCGCTGGTCGGGGCTTAGTTCTGACCGTGGCATTTCTACTGGGAGCGGTTGGTTGTGGATTGGCGGCAATGTGGGATAGCCTGGTCGCCTTAGGTTTTATGGCCGGCATACTGGGTTTAGTGAACGCCAGTGTGCCGGTGGTCACTTCATCTCTGATAGGCGATTCCGCTCAGCGTAAGCGTCGTCCACTGGCTTACGGGGTAATCTTCATCTGGAATGATTTCGGGGTAGTGACGGCGCTGGTGTTAAGTCGCCTCTTAGACACTCAAGGTGTCCAGTTGCAGTCCACCTTTGTCATCTTCGCGGTGGTCTTTGCCCTGTGCAGCGGGGTCGCGGCCTTGCTTGGACGCTACACTCAACAACGGATGTAGCCGCAAGTAATCCGCCCTAAGTAAATCCGGACTTTGACAGGAAGCAGGATTTTTGGTTGGGCTGGCGAAAGACGGGTTGACATAGAATAGCTATTTATGGTATACTGAAAGCCAAAGGAAGATAAGCGCTGCCTCTGGGCCCTATCACCCGAGGGCGTAGAGATCGGCAAGAGCGTAATGAAGCCCGTGCGGCACCACGAGCAAGTCTGGAGTCGCGGGGGCTTTTCGTTTATGGGAGCGATTTGGAGCAAGCAGGAGGACAGTCCAATGCAGACATCTTCGGATATGGAGGGAGGTGAAACACATGTATAGCGCGCAGACGCGGACAGTGCTGGCCCTCGTCGTCCTGGCTGCTCTCGGTCTGTGCTCCTCGGCGTCGGCTATCGTCATTGAGTACGACGACGGCACTTTCGAGGCCGGCGGCGCCCGACATGGTGAAGCCGTGCGTTTCCAAATGCCGCCGGTAGGCAATCCATACAGAATTGACGCAGTGAGCATCTGGGTCCGAGAGTACTCGCCAACCGATAGTCAGACCATACACGTGAGCATATGGGAGGACAACGGCGGCCCGCTGGCACCCGCCGCAGTGGGAGACCTGCTTTATCAACAGGTGGCAACTGTCACCGACCTCCAATGGTACACCTACGACGTTACTGTTGCCAACGTGGTGATCGATGCTGGCGGCTCCTGTTTTGCGGGATGGACCTCTCCAGACTGGTTGTATGACCAGGGGGATTATACCGATCCCGACGGACGAACCCTCGTTAACTGGTTTGGCACGGGTTGGGCCGATCCTGGTGCTCCCTCCCCCACAATGAACTATGATGCACCAATTCGCATAACCGTCTGGGAAACACCCGAACCCGCTTCGGCGTTCCTGCTGCTACTCGGCGGCCCGGTTGCTTATTGGGCTCGACGCCGCCGGGAGACTAATTCGTGAGCCCTGACGATTGATGAATAAACAGACACCCCCCAGCGAAACGGGCGGCGTCTTCTCTTTCGGCTGCGCCCTTATCATGCTTGACGAGAGCTCCGCAGGCCTTGCGGCATACTGGACATCTGACCTATCGCCCTCGGCCCAGTTCACCGCGGATTAGGAAGCTACCCTGGCCGCAGCGGTGCCCACAGCGTCACGCCAGGGTCTTGCCTTCTGTTAGAAAGTGGAACTACTTAGATAGCCGACTATCGGCCCTTACCATTCGCGGTCATAGCGCAGCAGCGGCGGTAAACTGCGCCCTCTGGTCAGGCTGTAACTTTGCGGCTTTTTGTACCAGTACTGTCCGGGCAGCGGGTAGAGGGTATGGACCTTCTTGTTGTTGTCTTCGCCAGTCTTCTTGGTCTCATCCGCATCATTGATGACTTCTTTAGTCTCGCAGTAGCGAAAGGGACCCAATGACCAACAGCGTGTGGTGCGGAAATGGCGCGGTCGATGGAGACGATACAATGAGCCTCGCTCCGGGGTGTACTCGTACCCCCGCAGGCCCGCACGGTTAATTTCCACCACACCATCAAACAATCCCCGATACCAGAGGCTGTCGTCGGCGTTCGCCAGACCGGATCCCATCAGAGTGAGAGCAATAACTCCAACCACTAACAGCGCAACAATAGTCCGATTCATGACACAAACCTCCTCCTGAAGAGTTGACAGCACTGAACCGATGGGCTACAATTCAGGGCAACTGTTTAGTGTTATCAGTGGGAGTTGACTTATGATAAAGACGCGGCAGTGGGCTGGGAAGTTCGCTTTTGAGTCGCTCAATCCCGCTATTGTCAAGGCCGCGGTAGGCATCTGTGTATTCGCGGTAGCCACCGCCGGGGCGGCTCACCTGCGCATTCCTCTGCCCTTTTCTCCGGTTCCTCTTACGGGTCAGACTGCAGTAGTTCTGCTGGCCGGGGCTACTCTGGGAGCAGCCGGAGGGGCCGCCAGCCAGGTATTGTACATTCTTCTGGGGTTGATCGGCCTGCCGGTGTTCGCCGCCGGAAGCACAGCGCTGATGGGCGCGACCGCGGGCTACATTGTTGGCTTCGTACCGGCTGCGGCCATAGTAGGCTGGGCTGCTCGTGGTGGCTTCAGGTTATCGGCGCTGCTGCCGGCGATGATCGCAGCCACTGTGATTATTTACGCTCTGGGTGTTGCTGGCTTGATGATCCTTACCGGCGCCAGTTTTAATGCCGCATTAGCGGCGGGCGTCGCGCCTTTTCTGCCCGGCGACGGCCTCAAAATTGCCGCTGCCGTCGGCCTGAGCCGCTTCACCGTCCCCTTCTGGCACGGCTGGAACAAATAGGGTCGCATAAGGATAGCCCGGGGGGAAAGGTCGGCCTATTGCTCCCAGGCCTGGCGCAGACTCTTCAGATGCTCCAGCATCAGCATTGTATCCAGAGCCCGTGCCGTTTCGCGCTCAGTCTGTTGTAGGAACTTCTCGGCGCGCTGTATCTCTGCGCTCGCTTCGTCAATCTTTCCGCTCAATTTAGCCTGCAGTGCCGTCCACAGATGAGTCACCAGACGATGGTAATGCTGCAGCAATCGCCAGGCGCGCTGTTGAGTCGGTCCGGTAGCCTGCTGGGCGCCCGCCTCGAGTGATTCTGTTTGTTGACCAAGCCAATCCAGTACTTTGTCAACCTGCGCGAGGTCCGCGGCCTGCCACCATGACTGGCCGTGAATCGGCGAGCCAGTAACTTCGGCAAATCCCTCCAAAAAGTCCTGGGCAGTCCGGGCTGCCTCGCCGTAGGCCCACGAGAAGTATTGCGTCTTGTCCTGAGCACTCGGGTTTTCTCCCCACAGCGCGCGAGCCATAAGATAGAATGGCCACCCGTTGGGATAGAAGATACGTTGCACGCAGCAGTTTATCAACCCGCCTAACTTGCCTTGAGCGTAATCGGCGATGTCCAGGGGCATAATGTCGGCCAGTCGCACCGTCATGCGGTCCTCTCGCCAGGGCCACATAAAATGATAATCAAAGGCAAAGGAGTCGTCGGAGCGGACGCCATCCCACAATTCCAACAGCTTCGCATTGACCCGGTTATCCTTCGGCATAACCACTCTATTCCGCTGTGGTCTTTGCAGGACCTGGTCCTCGTCACACTGCGGATCAGCCAGGTGATGAGCATAACAGCGGGAGATGGGCGCGAACATATAGACCAGGTTGTCATTACTTAGGTCCAGTTGTAACTCCTCCGGAGGCCACAGGGTGTCATGATAGGCCAAGAACACCAGTTTCATATCAGGCGCGATATCTTTCAGTCGGGGGGAGATTTCGTTGAGCAGCATAACATACCAGTCCGAAGGACTCATCTGACGGCATCCGGCGCACTCACAATGATTGTTAGGCGCATCGGACAGCCAGAAATGCAACGCATCCACCTCAGGATGGGCCCGGGCATAATCAAGCACAACCTGCACTATCCGCCGTCGCGCCTCCGGATTGCTGTAGCACAATTCAGTGTTTATTGGGATGTGACCACGCTCTTCATTCCAGTCCCATAGACGGCGCTTGCCGTTGACTTCGGCCAGTAGACGGACTGTACTCTCAGGCAACTCTTCGCGATATGGCACCCAGCCATTGGTGGGCAGACCCACGGCCGCCGCGGTCCAACCGTGGCCGACCTGGTGCAGAATCAGGCCACGTCGCTTCACCTCTCTGATGACCGCTTTATCAAGTTGCCGGCACTCTTCTTCAGTCAATTCGCGCTGCTCTTCCCAGGTTGGATTGAGTTTGTGCCCGTACCACTGCCGCCAGAAATAACTGGCAACCTGAAACTGAAGGAAGTAACTGTTGAGGCCCACGCGCGGCATCCACTGCACCATATCGGTGACATGCTCCAAGGCTGGTGCGCCTTCTATGCAGACACCCCGGTGGCGGTTGGCGAGGGCTTGAGTAATCTCACAGTCCGCCAGAGGTATATCATCAATTTGGGGCAGGACTTCGCCGTCGTCGCCGGGCCACAGCCAGTCAGCGCCTAACTCGCGCAGATATTGATAGGCTCCCATCAACACGCTACGTGGATTAGTCCCGGCAATTATCAGACTCTTGCCGACTGAGCGAATGCAGTAGGCATCATCCCACTTGGGGTCTGCGACCTGGGGTAAGGCAGCGATCTCGCCCAGGGCCTCTGCCGTGCCTAAGTAGATGGCCGACTCGCCATTAAACTCCTCACACTGACGTACCGGTATGGAGATACCAGCCATTGTCCCCAAGCACCGGGCCAACTCCTCGCCGGCTAACGCGACTGCTGGGTGGGTGTCCAGTATGTAGATAATCATTGAGGTCGCCTCCCAAATTGTGCAGGTTACAGCCGACACTTGTACACGAATCAGCATCTACGCGCGGGCATCGCGTCGTTCTTCGCCAACCTCCAGTGGCCCCCGCACACCCTCGGCGATGTTGGTGCAGTGGTCGCTTATCCGCTCAAAGTTGGATAATACGGTCACGTACAGGATACCGGCGTCCGGCTCGCATACGGCCTCGCGCAGCCGCTGGATATGCCGCTGACGTATTTCCAGCTCCAAATCGTCAATTTCCTCCTCACGCTCCCAAATGTCGTCGGCTATTTCCTTGAGTTCATCAGAATTCTCGACCGATAGCATTTGAATAGCTAATTCCAGATTCTCACGAACCTTCTCATATATCTCCTCCAGGGCCTGGATTGCTTCCGCAGACACGGGCAGGCGTTCATTGGCCTTTTCTTCCGCCGCCTGGGCGATGTTCAACGCGTGGTCACTGATTCGCTCGATGTCAGAGACAGCGTGCAGCAGTCCCGCCACCGTA
Organism: Candidatus Zipacnadia bacterium; assembly: GCA_029820565.1. Classification (GTDB taxonomy): domain Bacteria; phylum Armatimonadota; class Zipacnadia; order Zipacnadales; family Zipacnadaceae; genus JALGTV01. The sequence goes on along the minus strand of JALGUR010000020.1, from coordinate 1,230 downwards.
TTGGACTGCTCCAGTTCCAAGGGACCCTGGGAGAGCTCCACCATGTACCTGACACATTCTTCCTCTATTCCGTCCACTGCTGACTCGCGCTGTTCTATGGTGGGCATCTGTCGGGTGCTATTGCTGCGAAACATCTCCATGGCGTCGTCTAACATTTCTTTGGCCATCCCGCCCATTGATATGATCTCCCGGCGAGCCTGGCCGATAGCGACATCAGGTCTGTCCAGCAGGAGATTGTCAAGGAATCGCGGCCCCGTTTGTACCGTAACCACCTCCCCAGGCACCAGTCTGTGTAGCAGTCGGACGAACTGCTTGGTCAGGGGGAGAAACAATGCTGCGCAACCCACATTAAACAGCGCATGAGTGAAGGCAATTCGGCGGACGGGGACCGGTGAAATCCACGAGGCAAACTTAACCAGATACGAGAACAAGAAAAGGGCAAGGATTACACCGATTAGATTGTAGAACGTATGAGTCCACGCGGTGCGCCGAGCCGGCACCGATGCGCCCAGAGAGGCTATTTGCGCCGTGAGGGTAGTGCCAATGTTGTCTCCCAGAATCAGGGCCAGAGAGGTTTCTACACTGAGCACTCCCGCCTGCACCAGAGCCAGATTCATAGCCACGGTTGTGCTGCTGGAGTGGACCAGGAAGGTAGAGATGATTCCCACCAGCACACCCAACAAGGGCCGAGTGCCTAAACTGCTGAACATTCGGACGGCCGTTTCGCTATTCTTCAGATGTACGGCTCCAGAACTGAGCACTGACAGGGCCAGGAAGACCATGCCAAAGCCGAAAATTGCCTTGCCCGGGCTGGTGAACTTGCGGCGTTTGCAGAAGAACATCATCGCGAAGCCCACCCCCATCATCGCCAGTCCCACCATCTTGATATTCAGCTTCTCGACGCTCATCACGTAGGCGATGGCGATGGCGTCGGAGGTAGTGCCCACGTTGGCGCCATAGATAATCCCACAGGCTTGCTGCAGGTTCATAATCCCAGCGTTGACAAATCCTACAGTCATCACCGACACCGCGGTACTGCTGCCGACCACAGCGACCACGATAGTACCCACCAGGAAGCCCAAGTAGACATTCCTGGTCATCGCACCCAGGAAACGACGCATCCGCGGCCCCGCCGCTTCTTCCAGCCCGTCGCCAGCCAACTGGATACCGTACATTAGCAAGGCTGCGCCGCCCACCAGCGCAAAAATCAATTCTAACCAGGGAATGTCT
>JALGUR010000086.1 GCA_029820565.1 Candidatus Zipacnadia bacterium | reverse complement strand
AGCCTGATTATCTGGGGAATGTCCTTGAGTCGGTCAATCAGGTATTGCCCATTGCGGCGGCGGTTGGGCAAGTTCCAGTCATCAATGATCTTCAGTGCCTCTAACCCAATGGCCGATTGCATCTCAGTCATACGGAAATTGAAGCCGATAGAGTTGTGGATATAGGGGAGTACCGCTTCCAATTCCAAGAGTTTCATTCGCTTGGCCACGTCGTAGCCGTGGTCGCGGAACGCCCGGCACCGCCAGGCTACATCCTCATCGTCGGTTATCACGCAACCGCCCTCGCCGCCGGTGGTGAAGGTCTTGCTCTGGCAGAAACTGAAGGCCCCTATGTCGCCAATTGTGCCTACCCCCTTGCCTTTGTAGGTAGCACCGTGGGCCTGGGCAGCATCCTCGATCACTAACAGGTCGTGCTTTTGGGCCACGGCGTTGATGGCGTCCATATCCACGACTTCGCCGTACAGGTGCACTACTATCACCGCGCGGGTCTGCGGAGAAATCTTCGCCTCCACATCCTCGGCGCTGATAACGTGGGAGCACGGCTCGACATCGGCGAATACGGGAATGGCCCCGGCCTGGGCCACTGACATAGACGAGGCTATGAAAGTGTATGAGGGGACAATAACTTCGTCCCCCGGCCCGATGCCCAGGCCGCCCATAGCCGTGTGTAGGGCGGTAGTGCCGTTGCTGGTGCTGATACCGTAAGTAGCCCCACACCATTCGGCGAACTTTTGCTCAAACTCCATCCCGAACGGCCCAGTCCAATAGTTGCAGTTGCCCGACTTCAGCGGCTGGGTGGCCGCCTCAATCATCTCTGGTGTGAAATAGGGCCAGGGCGGGAACGGCTCAGTGGCAACAGGCTCTCCCCCATCTATCGCTAATTTGCTAACATCACTCATTGGTCATCACCCTTCTCAGATGCGATATCGGTATATTTCGTGTTATTTCGCCGCCCAGCGCGAAATTCCTTCTTGGTTAGAGCAAACTTTATATATTGCGTACCGGCTGCATTTCCCCAAGAAGGTGAACCACCCAGGGCCAACGAATATACTCGCTGTGATTGCGGACCAATACCTTATTATAGGTCCCAATTAGACAGCGTGAGGTAACTATGAAGATTGGCCGGATACTGTTGGTCGCGAGCGGCTTAACACTTAGCATCGTTTGGTGGGCAGGAGGAGATATGCCAATGCGTACCCCCGAGCAAGAACAAGCCAGAAATGAGGCCCTGTGGGAGTACTATGATTTCGACCAGTACGGTGGGCGCTTTTTCGGCTTCACCTTTAATCTGCAGCAAATAGCGACCCTCAGTATGAAGCCCGCCATTCGGGTACAGGTGGGGCCGGCAGGCTGCTACAAGGGGTGCCTGGTAAGGATGCCCAATGGCGATCTGATCGCCACGCCGATGAACCCTGATATAGAGGGCGGCCGGAAGTCTCTGGTCTACCGGTCCACTGACCAGGGCCTGACCTGGGAGCAGATAGCGGCGCCGCCTGACTTACCCGGCAAAGAGCACGGCTTGGCGGTCCTCTCGGACGGCACTTTGCTGCATATTGGTTATGGCGGCTGGGTATCGCGCTCCGAGGACGCCGGCTGGACCTGGGAGACGAGATACACCCAACTACCCTTCAGTCCCTTCACCCGCAATATTGAGGAACGGCCCGATGGCTCGCTGCTGGTGGTGGGTGTCACAGGCACGGCTGAGCGGTTCATCTTGTGCACTTCTCAAGACGGCGGGCGCACCTGGGAAGGCAAGGAAGTGCCGGTGGACACAGACTATCCTACCTTTACGGACTGGGACGGTGCGCGGGTGAACGCCGAGGAGCCTTCCTGGCTAACGCTGCCCGACGGCAAGATACTGCTCGCCTTCCGAGGTGAGCAGACCCGCATCATTGACGACTACACGCCACCTTTCTTGTATGACAAATACACTGAGGTAGGCGACCACATGCTGCTGACTGAGTCCACGGATGGTGGTGAGACCTGGAGTACCCCGCGGAGTTTCACCAACTACGGCGAGCCCCACGGCTATCTAACCCTGCTGGAGGACGGGCGATTGCTGTGCACGTATGCCAACTATCACCTGCCTTACGGCATCTGTGCGATCTTCAGCGACGACTTGGGCAATACCTGGGATACCGAACATCCAATCTTGCTCGCCCTGTCATCAGATATCTATGTCGGCTGGCCGGTTACCCTACAGTTGCCCGACGGCAGCATGATAACATCGTATGCGACAACTGCCTTTCTGCAGGAAGACAAAGACCAGCGGACAGCTTTCCAGGTAGTCCACTGGGAACTGCCGCCCAAGTAAAGCAGCAGCACACATAATTGCCGGGACCGGAAAGGACGACGAGCCTCCCAACTATACGCGCGGCCCTTCGCCTGGTCTCGGCCAACGAGGTGAGTGACAGTGTCAGATATTACCAATCCTAATGGCCCTCGGCTGATCTACAACGACGACTGCTCCAACAAGTTTATGGCCAATGCGTATCCGCTGCGGGCCGAGACCCTGCGGGAGCATGTAGCCACCTTAGCCGCCAATGGAGTGGATACGTTATGCTGGTGTCTGGGCACGGGCTTTGTGGCCGACCACGACAGTGAGGTCTACGAGGTGTCGGGCCAGGGGCGCGGCCCTTTCAAGTCAAGTGGGCAGTGGCGAATGATGGCCAACCTGGCGGCGCTTATTGAGGCTGGTGATGACCCACCGAAGGTAATCTGTGAAGCCAGCCACCAGCACGGCATACAGGTGTTGCTAAGCCTGCGTATGAATGACTGCCACCAGAGCGCTGATCCTACCGGGCCGATTGCCTCCCGCGAATGGATAGCCCACCCTGAGTACCGGCTGACCAAAGTGGCACGCGATTACTTTCTCAGTGCGTGGAACTACGCCATACCCGAGGTACGCGAGCAGCGCTTGGCGATTATCCGCGAGGTCGCCGAGAAGTACGATGCCGATGGCATCGAACTTGATTTTATGCGTTCTCCCTACTTGTTCAACGTTGATGAGGCCGAGCAGAACCAGCCTATACTAACCGAGTTCGTCCGCCAGGTGCGCAGTATGCTGGATGATATTGGGGCCGGCAAGGGCCGCCACCTGGCGATCGGCGCTCGCTGCCTGGCTTCCGTGCAGGACTGCAATGCCGCAGGTATGGATGTGTTGACCTGGATCCAAGAGGGTTTGGTAGAGTGGCTATCGCCCGGGAAATACGACGTGACCTGGGTGGCACCGGCGGCGGAATTTGTGCAGGCCGCCCGCCCGGCCGGGGTACGCATCTTGCCCACGGTCGGTGTTTGTCCGCAGGTGGGACAGTACACTACACCTGAAATGTACTATGGAGCAGCAGCTAACTTCTACTTTGACGGAGCCGACGGCATCTATCTATTCAATTACCCTTGTTTTGGTGAAGTATACGAACCCGAAGACCTCGAGGTACTGCAAACGCTCGGTTCACCAGAGAAAGTTAAACAACAGGACAAAATGTTTTGTGTCTATCACGAATTGCCCGAAAGTATCGCGGTGGATGACCAGGGCCAGGGCACTCAGACGGTGGACTTCCGTATAGCCGATGATATCGCTACTGCCCACCAGGCCGGCAATCTAAAACGTGCTACTCTTTCGTTCAAACTCATTGACCTCACTGAATTGGACGAGGCCGAAGTGCAGATCCATGACAAGCCAGTGCCTGCCGAGCGCTTGAAGCGTCAACTGTGGCCCTATGGCCGGGACCCACGCATCCACACCGTCCCTCTCAATTCATACTATCAGTATCAGATTGACCTGGACGGTAGTCTGGTGCATCCCGGCACCAATTCTTTGACGGTCAATGTTCAGAAAAACAATTCCGATAGTACCGCACCCGTCGCGGTGCGTGAAATCGAAGTCCTGGTGCAGTATCGTTAGCCCGGCCTAGAGATATCTTGAGCACCAAATAAGAAAGGAGCACTATAATGAGAACCATCAGCGTGCTGACAGTGGCCATTAGCATCGCCGCAGCCGCGGTGGCCGCGGACATTCCATCAGCCATTCAATGGCACGAGGCACCCCTGCCGCGCCCTAAGAGTTCGCGGGGGACTGTAGTCGTAAAGGGCTTGGTGGTCACGGCCGGGGGAACCTACTGGAAGGAGGGCAAGAAATACTGGACCGCCGGAGTATGGGTCTACAATCCCCAGATCAATCAATGGGATACACTTCCCGACCTGCCCCATTACACCGGTTACCCAGCGGCGGCGGCTCAGGGCAGCACCGTCTACGTGGTAGGTGGTTCGGGCCCGACCGAGAAATATGCTGACTGTTTTGCGTTGGACTTAGATAAAGAGCCGCTGCAGTGGCAGACACTGCCCCAGTTGCCTGACTATCGCTCAGTGGCCAGTGCGGAAGTAGTGCAGAACACCCTCTACGTCATTGCTGGCGTACGGCAGCCTTACACAGACAATAAGACCCATTCCACCGTATTTGCCCTGGATTTGGACGACCCCGAGGCCGGTTGGCGCGAATGTGCGCCCTTGCCCGGCCACAGCCGAGAAGGTGCTATGAGCGCGGTATGCGGTGGGAAACTATACCTCTTTGGCGGCGGGTATTCCACTGAGCACGGTGAATATCCGCCCTTGCGGGATTCCTACTACTATACGCCGGAGACTAACGAGTGGACACGCATTGCTGACTTACCGTACGGTCCCCGTTGGGGGGCGGCCGCCCCGTATGCCGACCGCTACATCTTCATCACCGGGGGGTATACAGTCTCCAGTTACGCTGAGGTGAAGAAACACGGCCGTACTTGGGGCTTCTCTCGGCGAGTATATGTCTATGATACTCAGACTGATTCCTACACTTATCTAATACGCGGCCGTATGCCTTATGGAGCTCTGGACCACGGAGCGGCGTGTATCGGCAATCGCTTGTATGTGTTGGACGGCGAATACGACATACCACCTGTAGGCGGCTCGCGCGGGCCCTGGATGCTAATCGGCGAGATAACGCCCTGAGGGAGGCCCGTGTTTGCCGAAACATCGTTGAAGATGACAGAGGGTTGGCCACAACTACTCAACCGGGATGCCAGCAGGTCAATATTCAGGACACATACTACGGGTCGCCGCATTGGTTGCATAATCAGGGAGCACCTTTATGACCCATAAGCAGCGGGCTTTGGCTGCCATACGCGGCGAGCAGCACGATCGGCTACCGTTCATAGGGCGCATGGACCTGTGGCACACTTATCATGCCAACCAGCGTACCTTGCCGCCACCTTATGAGGGCCTGTCGCTATGGGAGATACAACGGCGCTTGGACATTGGCTCGCTGGGGTTTGGGGCCTGGACTGAGTCGTTTTTTAGACTGGAACCCAAGAATATGGTCTATGAGGAGGTAGAAGACGTGGGTCGGCGCCACGTACAGTGCGTAACACCTTACGGAGAACTGACTGCAACCTGGCGCTTGACCGATGAACTGCACGAAACTGGTGCCGGCGCGATCCAGACTGAATACTTCTTCAAATCGCCGAGCGACTACCCCGCGTTGCTATACTATATTGAGAATACCGAGGTGGTGGACAACCGCGAGTCGTACAGCCAACTGCCTGAGCAAATCGGTGAGGAGGGCCTCGCCCTGCCCTTCACCGGCCGCGTGCCCATTCATATGTTGATGCACGAGTTTATGGGGTACGAGGTCTTCTACTACGAATGGGCTGATAACCGTGACCAGGTTGAGCGCCTCCACCAAGCCTTGTGGGAACAACAGATGCAGATTATGCAAATTGGCGCCCAAGCGCCTTGCGAGGTTATTGAAGTGGGCGGCAACTATGACGAATACCTAACTCCGCCACCGATATTTGAGAGCCACATCGTGCCCTTCTATCAGCAGGCCTGCGAGATACTGCACCACGGTGGCAAACTTGTGGCGATACACGGTGACGGGGAGATGCGCAAGTTGCTGGAACTGATGCCCCCCACTAAAGTAGATGTGGTGGAGGCCATAACTCCTCAGCCGATGACTTCCATAGACATGGCCCGCCTGCGCGAATTATGGCCGGACGGCCCGGCGATATGGGGCGGAGTGGCGGCGATAGTACTGACCGGTAGCTTCACTGATAGTGAGTTTAGGCGGTTTATGGACGATTTGCTGACCAGTATGAGCGGGCACCAGCGATTCGTGCTGGGCTTGGGGGACAATGTGCCCACCGATGGAATATTTGAGCGAGTGGAGTATGTGGCCCAGATAGCCCGCGAAGCGATTCTGTAGATCACAAATGTGAGCAGTCCTGAACCAAGTAGTATAAAAGCAGGAGCCTGGAGTGCACAGATGGGCCAGAAAAAAGCGAGCAAACTGGAAAGGAGAATGAACAATGAAACAGAGCCGTCGGCAGTTCATTAGCGGACTGGCCACAGCCGCAGGAGGACTACTATTAGGATCTCATGTTAGGAGCGAAGAGATGACACAGCGAGTTCCCATTCTGGTCTACCATCGAGTTCACCCCGACGACGACGCGCCGCCGGTAGTTCCGGGGCAATACTGTGGTCACGTGGTGTTGAGCACATTCATCCGGCAGATGAATTACCTGCGCGACCACGGCTTCTCCGTCGTGACCCACGAGGATTTGTATGATTGGTTGCGGGGAGAGACGGACTTGCCGCCCAAGGCGGTACTGATAGACTTTGATGACAACCGCGGGGCGGTCTACGACAATGCTTTTCCCCTGTTGCAACAATACGGATGGCGGGCAACCTCCTTCGTGATCACCGCCCTGGCTGACAGCCACCTCCCCAAGATGCAGGACGATGGGTCGGGGTGGTACACCTGGATGACCTGGAAGGAATTAGGGGAACTGCGTGACGCCGGCTGGACTATTGGCGCTCACACCCGCACCCATCCTAACCTGCGGAAACTGGAAGAGGCGGGGCGCCACCGCCGAGTCGTCGCTGAACTGCGGCGCGCCAAGGAAGATATCGAGCGCAAACTCGGTCTTACCCCTCTTTGCTTCGCCTATCCTGAAGGCGGCTGGAATGAGGCAGTCGAAGAAGTGGTCGGACAGTTTTATCAAACTGCTCGCCACTGGTACGAAACGACGCCCTTTCGGTATGTTACCAGGCAGACTAATCCCCTACGGCTGCCCGCTCAGAATATCTCCGAACACCAGTCATTTGCTGAATTCGTGGCTTTTGTGGAGCAGACTGCGGTCCGGGTGGGCCCTTGATGAGTTCTCTCTTGCTATGAAACGCGGAGCTGGCTGCCCGGCAGGTTCCACCCCTATACTACAGGAGGCGGGTCTACACCAGGCTAAGGGCAAAATTCAGCACAAACTACCGGAATTCCACGCCTCGCAGCAAGCCGGCCAGACCTATGAGTCCGAACAGCCTTACAAATTGGCGGCCTAGAACACGAGGTTATCTAACCCAGGCTATCTGTGGTGCGATATGCGCCAGTCGGCGAATATTAGGGGTCCCTGCTAGTCCGCCGCTGGTGCAAGGGGCCGCAGGAACACCTTACCTAGCGTGTCTTTACACAGTTCTGGTGGGAAGAGGAGACCGGGCCTGTCGCGGGTGATCATCACCTTCGCCTCAGGTGTTCCGTCCACCCGGTACGCCCAGTAGCCATACTCGTCCTCGGAAGTTTGAAGCAGGATATGTGCCGCGCCGTATTGGTCAAGCATGAGAATAGGGTCCCATTTCGGCTGTACCTTGCCCAAAAGTACCCAGTGCTCCTGTGGGGGATGCTCCGAATGGGCCTGGAGGGCCATGTGGTATACGCCGGTCAGACCGGTTTCGCCCTCCAGAACCTTGACTTCGTGCGTAACCGTCGCTTCAAATTCATAAACCAACTCCGCATCAGGCGCGGGCCGGAACCCCATTGGTCTGGGTTGCCTCTTGTGCCACACTACGCGCTCAGAGAAGACTATCGTGCCCTCGGTGACTGTCACTTCTAGCGGGTCGGAGAACACCGCATCTCGGTCGGATGACATACCATGGGAGGCACGAACGACGTAGACGCCAGGTACACTCAAGCGAAACAGTTTCGTCACCTCCAACTCATAAACGCGCTCCTCGCCAGGTGCGAGCGTAAAACCCGTTCGTGGCATTTCTGCCCTTATGCCGTGGTAACGCAGGGGCTCTCCATCTGGCCCGCGAACAGTCAGATGCACACCAGCCGGGTAGGAGGCATGAAGAGCCGACTTCGCTTTGTCACCTTGGTTCACCAAGGTAACAGTTGCCGTGAGCGGGTCACCGATGACGACTTCCTGGGCAGACAAAGAGAGACTCAGTACCAGGTCAGCTTGGGCGGCAACCGGCAGAAGAAGCCATGCGGCAACCAGGGCTCTGCACCTGTGTGCCCAATACCACGATATGTGAGATAACATTCTGACAACCTCCTCTTTCCGCGCAACTACGGCTGCGCATAGTTGCTCTTAACATCCATGCTGGGTATGCACTCGTCCCACTCCTGGTGAAACTTGATATTGTTGGCCTTATCTGCTGCAAATATCCCCAGCATTACATAGTCATCGTTACGCGCACGAACCTGGTACGCATTAGTAATGTCTGCGCCTTGGACAGCAACCATGTTAAAGCTATGTTCCCCAGCATTCCCACCATCGTTCAGCCCCGCCGTGTAGTCGGCTAAAGCGTCAGCCGCGTTCACGACTTCCCCCAGTGAATCGTAAGCTGCTGATCGAACGTCGTAGTCAATATCGTCTTGCGCGTCCACAGTGGTCTTGAAGTGTGCCGGAAAGAATAAATAAGGGAGGCCGGTGGCCGCGGTGCCAATGTCCAATGTAGCCGTCTGACCAGCACCGGTGTACTCGATCTCAAAGGCGTCGTACGCGTGTTGAGTGTAGTGGTCGTCGCACGTGACCGTGTGGCCGAGCTCGTGCGTTGCGGTGGCCGCCATTGCCTCGTTATGGGTAACGCCTTTAGCTGAAAAGGCTTTAGCAGCTTCCTGATCACTCCATACCGCGACCATACAGCCCTGCCATGGAGACCACGCGGCACCCGTAGCGAGTCGGTAGTCGGCCGCAGAGAACCAATCTATGAAACCTAGATGAACGAAGTCACCGTAGTTGTCTTCGTCTTGGCCGCCATCATCTCGGCAGTCCGACATCCACGTTGACATAGGATTCACTGATGACAAGGCATCCCACGTAACTCGATTTCCCGAGGTATCGTCAATAATGTGGTACAGTTGGACGCCGGCCGAGTTCATAAACGCCGATTGGACAGACGACATAACGCTATTGATAGTGGCGCTACTGGGCGGCTGCCATTTGGCAATCTCGTAAGTGGAGGGCGTGCCCAGGTCGGTGGCGATGCTCATATCGCCATAGATAGTAATGGTGGTGGCCGTGTTGTCAGTAATGGGGAACCACAGATTCGAACCAGTATCGGGTCTTAGCTTCCAGCCAATTAGCTGGTCCACAGTCCATGCCGCGTCGTTGTCGGTGAGCACGGTGGCAGTTTTCGCATCCGAGGTGCCAGTGGACTTGCCATCATTGCTGCCCGACTTAATCTCCATTATGTCCACTTCCACGAGCAGCTCCTTGCGGGCCGCACTCAGTCGGCGGTGGTGCGTGGCGTCGCCGCTGTAGGTGCCCACATACCCTCTGAACTCCTTATACGCACTAAACCAGTCGCCAGTAGCGGCATGGCTCCCCAAGGGCCCATTACCATCTGGGTCCGCTTGCTCTATGTCGCTGCTCGTAGTGAAAAAGGTCTCATCCACGGTCTCGCTTGCGCCATACTGGGTGTTCCAGGCAGTGACTTGGTCTTCTTCCCACTTCTTGGGCAGATGGTCACCATCATCATCGCGCGGGACATCCACATAAGTGCCTTCTTCGTCCACCACATGAGCATACTTTGTAACATCTGTATCCTCTTCCTGTATCAGTGCCCGTATCTGGCCCCAACTGCCATAGTCGTAAGACGTGACTGTCACTTCCGCTGAGTTAACGGCCATAAATTGCTGCTGTTCATCAACTGTATAAGCATCTTCGTTATAAGGGCCGGCGATTAGGAAGCCATCCTGATTCTTGAACTGCAGGTCCTTACTGGTCTCGCTGCCAGCGTTCATACAGTAGCCTGACTCGGATGAGACGCCGGACAGACTAATCCCCTACGGCTGCCCGCTCAGAATATCTCCGAACACCTGCCATTTGATGAACTCGTGGCTTTTGTGGAGCAGACTGCGGTCCAGGTGGGCCCTTGATGAGCTCTCTCTTGCTATGAAGAGTTGCGCTGGCTGCCCGGCAATCTACACCAGGCTAAGGGCGAAATTCAGCACAAACTACCGAAATTCCCCGGCTCGCAGCAAGCCGCCCAGGTCCATAAGTCCCAACAGCGCTACAAATTAGCGGCGTAGGGGAAGTCTTATCTCACCCACGCGATTCTGGGAAGGGCTTCCCAGATAACTTTGCGTCCGAAGGTCTCGGCGACGAAGCGCAACGGGACCAGGAGCTCGCCCTTGACCATGAGCGGAGCGACGGGCAGATGGATTCGTTGCCCATCAAGCACTGCCTGCCGGGAACCCGCTGAAACCACAAGCTGGTGTTCGTCTGAAGAGATCTGCAACTGGTTGTTCGATTTAGGCGTTACGACCACTTGGATCCGTTGGGCAAGTTCAAGAGCCGACACCAGCAGCCGGTCGTTTGCGCTGGCTGTATCCCCGGTGAAGTACGTATTCCCGACGAGCACCATGGGCGGAGAATCACCCAGAGCACCGATTAGTCCCAACTCTCGCCTGGCTCTAGTGACCCACCCGCCCAGAGCCTCTGCATCAGGATAGCTCTCCAGAGCAGTCTCCCATTCTCT
>JALGUR010000085.1 GCA_029820565.1 Candidatus Zipacnadia bacterium | reverse complement strand
GCTGTAACCATAGGGCTTGTCGGACTCCTCACCCGGCCCGTGCCAAGTGTGGCCACCATCAGGACTGAGAAAGACGCGGATGCCGCCCTTGGTGTACGAGCCGTGGAAAAGGGCGAGCACGCCGTTGGGCATCTGGAGCAGATGGGGGTCGTACAAGTTCCAGCCCGTGGCCCCGGACTGCCGCCAGGTCAGCCCTCCGTCATCTGAGAAACACATATCGCCTTCGCGGCGGATGGCCATTGTGACCTTCCCGGGCGCAATCTCGGCGATCGTCGGCTCGTAGAGACCGCGGTCAACCTTTACCAAGGACGCGAGGCTGAAGGTTTTCCCCCGGTCGGTCGACCGAAACGTCCCGACGCAAGAGTGTGCGTGCGCGGGATCGAACCGGCCCTCGACCACCCAGACCACGGTCCCATCGGCAAGCTGGATCGCCGGTCCATTAGAAAAGGCCGTCTGTTCCGGCTTGCCGGGAAGGTCCATCGGCTCGGTCCACGTCCTGCCGCCATCGTGGGACAGCATGTACTTGGCATAGATGATGCGCGGAAGACGATAGGTGAAGAACGTGCACATCAGACTTCCATCGTCCAGTTCCAGGATCGTGGGACACCGGTCGTCCGCGTCGGTATCCACCAGCACCCTGGGCTTGGACCAGGTCAGGCCCTCGTCATCCGAGAACATGATGTGAGCGCGTCCGCCGCGGGGCGCGGGGATGTCCGGCAGCCCCATCTCTTGCCACGCCTCAAACTGTTTGAGGCAGGCGGGGTCTTTACGAATTGCCTCGGTCCAAGGTACCGTTACGTGCCAGTACCCCGACGTGAATGTCAGCAGCCAGCGGCCAGACTGCAACCGCGTAACGCCCGCCCAACCCACGAAGCCGTTGTAGCCCTCATACTGGTGGGGTTGGTTAACATCAGGCCCCACGAGCATCCGCCGACACGTTTGATAACGACCAGCCTGTGGCTCCTTGCCGACAACCTTGAAACTCACTTCTGCGCTCATTGCTGCCTCCAGAGGAATATGTAATGTAACGACCAGCACAAACATCATAATGTGTCTTCGGCTCATCGCGATCTCCTTCCAATAACTGACAACGACTTCTGCAAGACACTTAAACCCGAGATTTACCAGTTGGGTTTCACTTGTCTATATATTCTTCGGGTCTGTGAGAAATTCTTGCTCCGGATAGCGATGTATGCACAAGAATCAGCGATTGGCAACTTTCCCAATCTGCTCGTTTCACCCATTGCTTGCTCTTGGCTTGGTGTCAGTGTGTCTTGCCCTTCGTATCCAATTCCTTCTCTATGCAAATGGTCAATCCAGGTCAATAAGATGGGCCTGCCGCGTAGTGGGTAATAGCGTATTGGATGCCTTGCTTCAGTTCAGTGGTATTGATGCGACCGCCCAGGAATTCGGTTTGAAGCAATTTATTCAGTTCGCCAAATAGTTGGCTGCGCGTCTTACCCTCGCCGACCCACGTATCAATCTGCTGTTGCAACTGATTTAGCCGCCGGATGGGGATGCGTTTTATGTGCGCCTCAATTACGTCCACCACTAACTCGGCGTCGTTGGTGTCTACTGTCTCATCCCGTTTATCGTCGATATAGGAGAATTGGGCCTTGTGGTGGTCGTAAGTAATATTAATCTGAGCAGTAGATCCCCCCGGAGTCTCATAGATGATAGCAATATTGGTAATGACTTCAGACGATCGGGTCCAAGTGGCGCACTCGTAGCGCAGGTTGCCATATCCTATCCGTCGCTCTTGCGGTTGAGTGTAGGATTTCACAATCTCATCGAGCCGACTCGTTAGCCATTCTACACTGGCAGTTGATTTATCACTGGAGTGTGCCTTTTCCATAATACATTCACTTGTCAATTAAGTGTATCACAGATTCGGAATTGAATCAACTGCATTGTATCCGTAGGCCGATTATTCGGTGTTACAACTAATGTTGGTCTGCGTAGGTGGCGTGGGAGGAATTGGAGGATGCGAATGGAAAATACTGATCATAGTATATTTGTGACATAAGGGAGGAAAAGTACTAATGAGTATAGGGACTGCTGTAGTGGGATATGGTAAAGCATACAATATGGGACACAGGCACTGTGAAGAGGTTACTACGACCAAGGGCCTGAGGCTGACGGCTATCTGTGACATTAACTCCGAAGCGCGCCAGCAGGCAGCCCAAGACTATGACGTAAAGATTTACGACAGCGTCAGCAAGCTGGTGAAGGACGACGGAATTGATCTGGTTGTCCTGGTAACGCCCCACAATACCCACGCCCCTCTCGCACTTGAGGCGTTGCGCGCCGGCAAGCACGTTATAGTCGAGAAGCCGATGTGTATTACCTACAAGCAAGCCACTGATATGATAGAAGCGGCCCAGGCCAGTGGGGTCATGCTTTCGGTATTTCACAACCGTCGCTGGGATGGCGATTACATGGCGATTAAAGAGTGTGTAGAGAAGGGGATTATTGGTGACATCTTCCACATAGAAGCGTTTTGGGGAGGATGGAGCAAACCGCGCAAGTGGTGGCGCGACGATAAGAAAATCTCGGGTGGTGCCTTCTACGACTGGGGTGCTCACATCCTGGACTGGATGCTGGGGTTTTTGGGCGACGCTAAGATGGAGCGCATTACGGGATTCTATCATCCCAATGTAGTCTGGAAGAATGTCACTAATGAGGACCAGGTGCGCGCTATTGTCGAGTTTGACACCGGCTGCGTGGCCGACATCCAGGTCTCCAGTGTCGCTTTCGTCGGCAAACCGCGTTGGCGCATTCTGGGCACCAAGGGCGGCATCGAGGACTACTGGGGCGCAGGTAGTTTCACCGTCTACACTGAACACAAGGGCTACCCCGCGCAGATGACGGTGCCCTACTGGGAGAGGGCCTGGCAGAAGTACTATGATAATATCTCTGCTCATTTGAGCCGCGGCACCGAATTAGTAGTCAAGCCGCAGGAGGCCCGGCGCACCATCGCCATTATGGACACGGCGGAGAAATCCAGTAAGGCCGGTAAACCACTGAAGGCGCCGTGTCCGTAGGCAGAAGGACGGGGAACTGGGGACGGGGGACTGGGAACGGGGAACGGGGAACGGGGAACGGGGAACGGGGAACGGGGAACGGGGAACGGGGGAGCAGGGATGCAGGGCGCGAGAGACCCCGTATAGTCTTGCGGTGGGAGGGGCATCCTTGCCCCGACTGGTCGTTTGGAGGGGCCGCGTCGAGCGGAGCGAGGCCGGCCCACAATGCCATTAGTGTGTGTCGCTATCTGTCGTTAGACTGCCGCTCACTGACTACTGTCCCTGTAGACTGACCACTGTACTGTTGCAGAGGTGGCCATAAATGAGCCGCCAGATTATCCACATTGATATGGACGCGTTCTTCGCGGCCATTGAGCAGCGGGATAATAACGGCCTGCGCGGCAAACCGGTGATCGTCGGGGGCGACCCGCAGGGCCGCGGCGTAGTCTCATCGGCTTCTTATGAAGCGCGCCGGTATGGAATCAAGTCGGCTATGCCCTGTTCCCAGGCCCAGCGGCGCTGCCCAGAGGCTATCTTCTTGCCGGTAGATATGGATAAGTACCACCGGGTGTCGCGGCAAGTTATGGCGTTACTCGGGGAGTACACGCCGTTGGTGGAGGCGGTTTCGGTGGACGAGGCGTTCTTGGATGTTACCGGTTCCCGGCGGCTGTTCGGCAGCGCTGAGCGGATTGCGTGTGACATCCGGCGGCGCATAAGCAAGCAGTTGGGTCTGACTGCCTCGGTGGGTGTAGCGCCCAACAAGTTCCTCGCCAAACTGGCCTCGGAGAAAGCCAAGCCCGATGGCCTGGTGATAATTGGGGACAATCAGATGCAGGAGTTTCTGACCAACCTGCCGGTCATTGAATTGTGGGGAGTGGGGGACAGCACCGCCCAAAGCCTGGCAAAACTGGGTATCAATACAGTGCAGCAACTACGACAGTATCCCCAAGCGGTGCTCATGGAGCACTTCGGCAATCAAGGCCGGCGCCTGTACCGCCTGGCCCGCGGACAGGATGACAGTCCGGTTGAGCCCGATAGCCAGCGCAAATCGGTCAGCCACGAAACTACCTTTGCCGAAGACACGGCGAATGAGCAAGTTCTGCGGGCCACCCTACTACAACTATCCGAACAAGTCGGCCGGCGCCTCCGCGGACATAATCTGCGGGGCCGCACTATAAGCCTCAAAGTCCGCTTCTCCGACTTCACGACCATTACACGACGCGAAACTCTGGCCGACTCTACCCACTCTGATGAGCAGATATACTATACGGCTGGGCAACTGCTTGACACAGTTAAGTTGGGAAGGCGCAAGGTACGCCTCGTTGGGGTGGAAGTCAGCAACTTTGGCCAGAGTGGTCAACTCCTTCTACTGGAGACAGACGAAAGTCAGCGGCCGCCCGTGGACAAACCAATAGACGAGTTGCGGGAACGGTTCGGCCCGGACAGCATCAAGCGTGCCCGCCTGCTGGAGGGGCCAGACACCGAGTAGAGTACTCCAAAGGCCAGCTTTCCTCGTACTTTGCGGCCGGGCCAGTTGCCAACTCCGCTGATTTGTGGTAAAAGTATAGGAATGCCGCTCTACATAAGGATGTGACCGCATTGACAGATATATGGCAGTTGGTTCGACCAAGCATCAAGCAAATCAAACCCTATTCGCCGGGCAAGTCCTCTCAGGAGGTCAAAGAGGAGTTGGGCATTGAAGAGGTTACTAAACTGGCCTCTAATGAGAATCCGCTGGGGCCCTCGCCGCAGGCTATTGCGGCTATGCAACAGGCGGCGGCAGATGTCTACATCTATCCCGACCCGCTGTGCCGCGATCTCACTGAGGCTCTGGCGGCACACTGGGATGTTGACCCGGAAGGCATTGTGGTGGGCCGCGGCTCGGATGAGATAATTCACATGCTGGGTTTGGCTTTCCTGAATCCGGGTGAGGAAGTGATATATTCCAGTCCGCCCTTTGCCCTGTATCCGTTCACCACTATTATAATGGATGCCAAATCCGTACAAATTCCGCACAAGGATTTTGTCCACGACTTGCCGGCGATGGCCGCTGCCATAACCAATAGGACTAAGATGATCTTCATATCTAATCCGTACAACCCTACCGGCACCATTGTTACTGCCGACGAAATCAAGGAATTTATGGCGCAGGTGCCTGACGACGTGGTTGTGATGTTTGATGAGGCGTACTACGAGTACGTTGATGACGCTGATTACGGCGATGGCCTACCATTTGTAGAGGAGGGACGCAACGCCATTGTTCTGCGCACCTTCTCCAAAACCTACGGGCTGGCGGGCCTGCGTATTGGCTATGGTATCGCGCCGCCCGAATTGGCTGCGGCACTCAAGCAAGTCCGCGAGCCGTTCAATGTGGCCGGCATTGCCCAAGCCGCTGCGCTGGCCAGCCTGCAAGACCCCGAGCAGGTTCAGCGCAGTTTCCAACTGGTCCAGGAGGGCAAGGAATATCTGTATAATGAATTCGACAATATGGGCCTGGGCTATGTGCCCACCCAGGCAAACTTCGTCTTCGTGGATGTAGGCATTGACTCTCAGGAGTGCTTTGATGCGTTGATGCGGTG
The DNA here is from genome assembly GCA_029820565.1 of Candidatus Zipacnadia bacterium. Classification (GTDB taxonomy): domain Bacteria; phylum Armatimonadota; class Zipacnadia; order Zipacnadales; family Zipacnadaceae; genus JALGTV01. The sequence continues at coordinate 4,923 of JALGUR010000085.1, read as the reverse complement.
CGGAGTGACAGTGCGCACCGGTGACATATTCGGCTTTCCCACCTACATCCGCGTGACCATTGGCACTGCCGAGCAGAATCGCCACTTTGTCAATGCCCTGTGCGAGGTTCTGGCCTAAGACGGGATAAGAGAAGTTAGACAGCGATGCAGGAAAGGATACTGACATAAAGTGATAATCATAATGCAACCCGGTGTCAGCGACGATGACATCGCCCGAGTCATTGAGCGTTTGGAGGAGCGGGGCTATGGTCACCACATCTCGCGGGGCGTAGAGCGAACTGTAATCGGGGCGGTCGGTGCTCCCGAAGGGGAAAAACAGCAGGTCGCTGAGCAACTTTCCCGTCTCCCGATGGTGGAGCGGGTAGTACCTATTCTCAAGCCCTACAAACTGGTCAGCCGAGAGTACCAACCGGAGCCGGTAACTGTTAAGGTAGGCCCCGCCCAGTTCGGCGGCAAGCAGGTATCGGTCATTGCCGGCCCCTGCGCCGTGGAGTCTGAGGAACAACTGATGGAAGCCGCCCAGGCGGTCAAGGCCGCCGGCGCGACCGCCTTGCGTGGGGGAGCCTATAAGCCGCGTACATCCCCATATTCTTTCCAGGGCCTGGGTGAGGCGGGCCTGGAATTATTGGCCCAAGCCAGAGACCTTACCGCATTACCTATTGTCAGCGAAGTTATGGACCCGCGGCAGGTCGAAGTTATGGCGGGCTGGGTGGACGCCCTGCAAATCGGCACCCGTAATATGCAGAACTACGACCTGCTCCGCGAGGTGGGCCAGGTGGGTATGCCTGTGGTACTCAAACGCGGTTTCGCCGCGACTATTCAGGAATGGCTACGGGCAGCGGAATACATCGCAGCCAGTGGCAATCTGGATATCATTCTGTGCGAGCGGGGTATTCGCACCTTTGAGACTGAGACCCGCTTTACGCTGGACTTGGGGGGAATGGCCGCTGCCAAACAGGAGACTTATCTGCCCATTATCGTAGACCCCAGTCACTCGATGGGCATCCATCGGCTGGTGGGGCCTATGGCCCTGGCCGCAGTGGCCGCGGGCGCTGATGGGCTGATGATTGAAGTACATCCCCACCCCGATCAGGCTCTGTCTGACGGGCCCCAGTCACTGACACCGACCAGCTTTGAAAAACTAATGCAGCAAGTCCGTACCGTGGCGCTGGCGGTAGGCCGAGAGATTTAGCACCAGCCCGCTGGGGACCGGAGGGAACTATGATATATCCACGTGTTGGGGTAATCGGAACCGGTCTGATTGGTGGTTCGTTCGCCTTGGCGGCAAAGAAGGCCGAGGCGATAGGCCACGTTATTGGTGTGGCCCGTTCCGAGGCCACCCGCCAGAAGGCCTTGGAAATTGGCGCGGCTGATGAAGTTACCGCCGATCCTGCTGAGGTCGTCGCTAAGGCGGACCTGGTCTATGTCGCCGTGCCGGTTGGCGCGATGCAATCCATATTCAGCCGGATTAGCGATGTTGCTGGGTCCGATACTGTGATTACAGATGCCGGTAGCACCAAGGTCCAGGTGATGGCAGCGGCACGGAAATTGTTGCCTGACCATGTCACCTTCATCGGCGGCCATCCGCTGGCCGGCTCGGAAAAGGTCGGCATACAGGCGGCGCGGGCTGACCTGTTTGCTGGCTGCACGTATTTTCTGGTCGCCGACGAGGAAAACGACCGTGATGAACTGGCGCGCCTTATGGAGTTAATCCAGGCCCTGGGTGCTGAGCCGGTATTGACCGACGCTGAACGACATGATCGAATGGTAGCGGCCACCAGCCATCTGCCACATCTGCTTTCCGCAGTGCTCAGTACAACAGTGGGCACTATGGTGGGCGGCGAGCCGGATGCAGCGGATTTCATAGGCAGCGGCTTTCGGGATACGACTCGTCTGGCGGCGGGCTTGCCGGAACTATGGCGGGACATCTTCCTGACTAATGACCAGAACCTGGCCCGCACTATGGCTGCCTTTGTTCGGCAGCTCCAGCAGTTTGGGTACGCGCTGCGCAACAAAAACCACGACCAACTCGAGCAACTTCTGAACGAGGCCAGACAGTGGCGGCAGGAGTTGGATAAGTGATGAACGTTTTGCAGGTCTACGGGCCTGGGGCAAAGCTGCGGGGAGAGGTAGTGGTGCCCGGTGACAAGTCCATCTCGCACCGCGCCGTCATTCTGGGCGCTCTGGCCGAAGGCGCCACTACGGTGAGCGGCTTCCTCACTGCCGAAGACTGTGTAAAGACCGCTCGCGCCTGCCAGCAGATGGGCGTGGCAATTGAAGGGCTGGGCGGAACCGACTTGCTGATTGACGGAGTCGGGCTGCGCGGATTGGGTCCTCCGGATAAACCATTGGACTTGGGCAATTCGGCCACAGGAATGCGTCTACTGATGGGCGTGGTCGCCGGCCAGGACTTCACAGCCACACTAACTGGCGATGAGTCGCTGCAGCGTCGGCCAATGGACCGCATCGCTGAGCCTTTGGGGAAAATGGGCGTTGAAGTGGTGGGGCAAGGCCAGCGGTGTACGGCGCCGGTCACTGTCTTCGGCGGCATACCCCAGCCCATTACCTACCACTCGCCGGTGGCCAGCGCCCAGGTCAAGTCAGCCGTGCTGTTAGCCGGTCTGAATGCCCCGGGCACCACGATGGTCATTGAGCCGGCCAAGTCGCGTGACCATACCGAGCGGATGCTCGCCGCCTTTGGCGCTCAGGTGGATGTCCAGGGGCTTCAGGTCAGTGTGCAGGGCCAGCCCAACTTGCGCGGAAGGGAGATGGTTGTACCGGGTGACTTTTCGTCAGCCGCGTTTTTCCTGGTGGCGGGCCTGCTGGTGCCCGACTCGGAGGTGACTGTGCGCGGGGTGCTGCTGAATCCGACAAGAACAGCGCTCATAGAAATACTACAGCGTATGGGTGCCGATATCCAGGTGAGCAACGAGCGGGAGGTGAGCGGGGAACCAATGGGTGACATCACAGCCTGTCATACTCATCTGACAGCCACTGAGGTGGACGGGGACGAAATCCCCCGAATGTTGGATGAAGTACCTATCCTGGCCCTGGCCGCGACTCAGGCCGAGGGACGCACCGTCATCAGGGATGCTGGGGAACTGCGCGTTAAAGAGTCCGACCGTCTGGGCACGACTACTGAAATACTGTCAGCGTTTGGTGCCCAAATAGAGCAGCGACCCGATGGCTTGATAATTGACGGCTCCACAAGCCTGCACGCGGCGACCGTGGACAGCCACCACGACCACCGCATCGCGATGACGGCCGCAGTGGCTGGATTGATTGCGGAAGATCGCACCATCGTGCAAGAGAGCGAATGTATTCGCACATCTTTTCCCGATTTTGTCGACTGTCTGCGCGATATAGGGGCAGACATCTATGCCGAATAGTGAGCAGTTTAGTGGTAATAAGTGCACCATAGCCATTGACGGGCCGGCCGGGTCGGGCAAGAGCACAGTAGCCCGTAAATTGGCCGACCGGCTCGGCTATACTTATATTGACACCGGCGCGATGTACCGCGCCGTGGCCTACCGGGCCTTGCAAGCCGGTCTGGACGTGGAGAGCGATGCCACGGAGATTGCGGCCCTGGCCGGGTGCCTGCACTTTGAGTTCCGCAACGTTGGCAACGAGCAGCACCTGTTGACCAATGATGAAGATGTGGAGGAGGCTATACGCCGGCCTGAAGTGGGCAATCTCTCCTCTGCCGTGTCGGCGATACCCGAAATGCGCGAGCACCTGGTAGCGGTACAGCGGCAGATGGCTGCCCAGGGCGGCGTAGTGATGGAGGGCCGGGATATCGGCACGGTTGTGCTGCCCCAGGCGGAGGTAAAAATATTCCTCACTGCCTCGGTCCAGGAGCGGGCCCGCCGGCGCCAGCAGCAGTTACGCGAAAAGGGCATCCAGCGCGACCTTGACGAGATACTTCGCGAGCAGCAACAACGTGATGAACGCGATAGAACGCGGTCAGTGGCCCCGTTGCGAGTGGCACCTGACGCCCGCCAAGTTGTCACTGATAATATGACTGAGGACGAAGTGGTGGATCTCTTAGAGAGAATTGTTCGCCAGGCTGAGCAATACATGGAGTAGCCGGCTATGCGGAAGGAACCCGAACCAATCCGGTCCTGGACCTGGCCTCATTATGAAATGGTGCGGATATTTCTGCCCAAGATATGGCGGCTGTTCGGCGGCTGGCGAGTGGCGGGCCAGGAGCATATCCCCGATAACGGCGGAGCCGTTATCGCGCCCAACCACATTTCGTTCTTCGACCCCCCCGCAGTTGGTTCCTCACTGCCACGGCGGACGTATTACTTTGCCAAGAAGGAACTTTTTCAGATTTCCCTTTTCGGCTGGCTAATTCGCAAGTGCTACGCATTTCCGGTGGACCGAGAGGGCAGTGATGTTACGGCTTTTCGCTACGCCGTAAGACTGCTGCAGAAGGGCGAGTTGTTGGTAGTATTCCCGGAAGGTGGCCGCAGTCAGGACGGTAGTCTGGAGGAGGGAGGCATCGGCGCCGCGCTGATTGCTTCGCGGGCGGGCGTACCGATAATCCCTTGCTCGTTATGGGGCACTGATGATGTGCTGCCGCGCGGGGCATGGTTTTTGCATACCGGGCTGGTGCAGGTGAGTTTCGCCGCTCCCATAACTTACGAGGAGTATAGGGAGCGCCGTCTGACCAAACAGCAGTTGCAGCAGGTGACTGAACGGATTATGAGTACTATAGCCAAGTTGCGTGCTGATCAGGAGCAGTTTGCCGCTCAGTGCAAACAACGTTAATGGACAATAACTATGATGTCCCAGAATTCGGGTATCCCAAAACAGAGAAAACCGGCCGAGAAGCCTGAAGCCGTGGCGGCCGCAATCCGCGCTGCGGTCCAGAGCAATGTGCCGGGGGCCGTAGAGAATGTCATCAGTCGCTATCATCCA
>JALGUR010000155.1 GCA_029820565.1 Candidatus Zipacnadia bacterium | reverse complement strand
CCGTGGGCGCCCTGGTGACCTCCGGTATGCCAACCTTCGGCTGGCCGGCTACAGCCTCCGGTCCCGACGGGACCATAGCCTGCTGAGGAGGCGATAACTCCGGTAATTGCGGGCGGCCTTGAGCAGTCAACTCTTCGGGCTGTGGGGCAGGAGAAGTGGCCATTCTCTGAGGCGGTACGGTGCGGCATTGGTACCATCCCCAGAACCCGCAAGCCAGCAACAGCAGGGCGGCCGCTGCTGCCACCATCGGTCCCCACCGCCGCAACGTTCGCCGCAGCGGGCTACCGCTGTAGCGAGCCATTAACTCACGCCGCACCCGCTCCTCTGCCGGCGAGAGCCGGTAGGGCGCAGGCTGGGCCAATCGCGCCTGGGCTGCGTGCAGGGCAAGATAGACCAGACCACACTCTCGGCACCTGGCCAGATGGTGGGCTACCTGCTTGCGTTGGTCGGCCCGCAGCCGGCCATCAACAAATTGCACCAGGATTTCGGAATCTAGGTGATTGTCATCCATTGTAGTTGATCCTCACTCCCAATCCCAGTCCTCAGGAATCATCTCCCGCAGTAGCCCTCGTCCCCGCCATAGTCGAGACATGACAGTGCCTTCAGACACGCCCAGGGCCTCGGCGATTTCCCGACAGCTGTGCTCGGCCAGATAGAACAAAGACAAGGTAGTCCGATAGGGCTCGGGTGCCTGCATCACGCACTGGCCCAAGAACTCTTTCCGCTGGGCTGCGGCAACCGCTTCTGCTACTGTTTGCTGCTGTGTGTCGGGAAGGTCAAATAGCGGGGCTAACGTGGGCCCATTCACCTCCCGGCGCACCCAATCAGCATACCTCCTGGCCCCCACTTGCCAGATCCAAGTATCCAAAGAGCAGTGAAACTCAAAGCGGCGCAGTGATTCCAGAATAGCGACAGCGATGTCCCGGACTACATCTTCACGCCATGGCCAGTGGAGACTTGGTTTGCCAACCAGTCGCCCTGCTGCCAATAGACATTTACTCAACAGATACTCCACAGCACGGGAATTGCCCGCGATCAATCCGCGTACCAGTTCCTGATCAGAGAGTTGTTCCGGGGAGTCATCTCGAGACATCGAGTGGCCCCTTCATTGTATATAGTCGTTTGAAGCCGAATTTGCTTCGCACTTTCTTGGCGAGCGGACGGCTGGAGTCCGGCGACAGTGCACTGGGTCATCGTCAACCGATTACCAGGTCCGACAAAGACACAGTTCGCGCCGCCGGCGATTGTCAGGTCGCGAAGAGTGAGGTCAGCTTTGACGGTCAGTACGTCATCATGGCCCGTGATGGTTGTCCGGCGCTGGCCTCTGCCTACAATGGTAACTGGCTTCTCGATCGTCACATCGCCGGTGAACCGGCCTGCGGACAAGACAATGGTATCACCAGCGCTTGCCGCCGCGATAGCGGCGGCGACCGTCTCCTTGTCCTCCGGAACGCGTATTGCCTGGGGCGCGCCCTTCTCACCAAGACCGTACAGTAGGAGTACTGCCAATACTGCCGGACCGATGCTTAGATAGCTCTTCATGGTTCTTGCTATCATCAGAAACTGTCTGGGCTGCGGTGCTCGCCTTGCACAACTCACATCATCGTTGCTACACAACAATCATTGAGCCACTACCAATGATTTTATCAGATTGCCCTCTTGACCTCAACCCCCACCTAGCATAATATAGGATGACTCCTGCCACAGTCTCGCTTAAGTGAAGGCATCCTTGTCAAAAGGTACGGTGATTGCAGTGGCAAACAGACTCCTGAGATATTTGACCACAGCGGCGCTGATTCTGGGAAGTGTACTACCCCTTAAAGCGGAAATGGGGCCGCCGGTCTCGGCTGATAAGAAGCTGATAGCATTTGCACAAAACCAGCTCGTAGACACGACCTATCTGCGCGAGCACATCGCCGAGAGCGCGAGCACATCGCCGAGATCGAAGACGATCTGGCCCTTGACGGCGTAATCATTGCTTTGTACTCCGACGACTGGACCGGCCGGCGCACCGGTCAGGAAGACCGCTACTTCGGGGGGCACCACTTCAGCGTGGATGATTTCCGGCAGGGAATCCAAGATCTGCAGAACACACAGTTCAGCAAGTTCAAACACAACTTCATTCAGTTTGCCACCTCAGCACGGGGGGCGACCGACCCCAGCGCCAGCGAAGACGACGCTAACCTGGACTGGTACGACCCCAACTGGTCAGTAGTCGCCAATAATGCCGCGGTCCTTGCCACGGTGGCGCGGGAAGCCGGTCTCGAGGGCTTGTGGCTGGACGTGGAGGGCTACCAACCAAGCCCTGGCCCCTGGGGAGCGCCCTTCAACTACCGCAAGCGTCCCGACCAGAGCCAACGCAGCATCGAGGAAATCTCCCCCCAGGTGCGGAAGCGAGGCCAGGAGTTCATGGCGGCCATTGTGGCTGCCTACCCCGACATTACTATTGTGGTAATACCCCAGACTGGCGAATGGGATGGCCTCCAGTATGAGCTGTTGCCCGCCTTTGTGGACGGAATGCTTGAGAGCCTTGGACCACAGACCACCCTCATCAATGGTCTGGAGCGTGGCTATTCGCTGAGAACCTATGCAGAGTTTCTATCCCTCCGGGTGGAGGCCGAGACTGACGGCCGCGCAAAGTCC
>JALGUR010000154.1 GCA_029820565.1 Candidatus Zipacnadia bacterium | reverse complement strand
CCATTTGTGCCACCGCTTAAGGCATACTGCGGCAGAATTGTCGCCAATATCGGCCGAAAAGTAGCCGGGCGGAGAGGTTTTCCTCTCCGCCTTGCTTTCTGGGCTCACCATCGGCGCCTATACCCATTGGTGCGAACTAGCTCTAGTAACAGAGGTGAGCAGAGCACAAGTGACGACCTCTGCAAACTGATCCTGTTCGAGGAGGTGGTACAATGAACTGCTTCACGAGATGGGCAGTAGTACTGATTTGTCTGGCAGTAGGGCTGATGAGTGGATATATGAGTTGGGCACAGCAAGAAGGGAGAACTGGCGAGATGGCCGCTGAGAACGGCACAGAGCTAGCGATCGGAGACGGCAGTGGTTGGAGCTTCCTGGTAGGGCAGTGGACCGAGGACGAAGAGGGCGTCATCAGTCCCCCGGGTGAACCCAACCTGCATAGTCGCTTGTTTTACACTGCCGAGGGGTACGAAGATTTGACAGCGCAGTTGGAGTTCAAGGGTAGCTACGGCACACGGGGTCAGGGCAGTGCCGGGTTGATTCTGCGGGCGGCTGATGCCGGACACTTCTACTTCGTCTACTTCCCCTGGAAAGGCCAGCAATTGCGGGCCAAGCACTTCTGGGCGGCGATTGCCAAGGTGGAAGGCGACGGGTATCTGCGCAACCTCAAGGCAGTGTGGGTGCCGGGCGTGACGAGCGAGGTTGACCGGTGGTATAAAGTGCGGGTGGAGGCGCAGGGCCCCCAAATGCGTGTGTGGGTGGATGGGCGCTTTGCCCTCAGCGTGACGGATGAGACCTACAAGAGCGGCTGTGTGGGTTTGGCTGGTTACGGCGGGTACTTTTTGCGGAATATTCGTATCCAGGGCGCCTCGGTTGACCCACCAGTTTGGAGCGACGAGGCGCAGATGCGGGCCGAGCCGTTCACTGTTGGTATTGACAGCCAGAAGATGCCTACCGGCTGCGTGGCGCCAAACGGTGATGTACTGATAGCAGGAGGCAGTAAGCTGGTCCGTTCGCAGGACAAAGGGCGTACCTGGGGTGAGCCTGTGGAGCTGCCTGACAAGCTCGGTGCGCTGAGCGACTCCGGCAATACTATGTTTTGCACATCGCACGGCCGCCTGATTGTCATGAAGTATCGCGCCATAACACCGCCGTATCCCACGTCAATGACGCCTCAGATTCGCATCTTCGAGTCCACCGACAATGGCCACACCTGGTCAGACCCCACGGTCTGCCAGGTTGCACTAGAGGGTTGGCCTGACGCGGTCGAGGCCCTAGAGCCTTACGGCCCCCTACGCCCTTACGGCCCTCTGGTGGAGACCGAAGATGGTGTGTTAATCCGGCTGTTGATCGGGTCAGAGATAGAGGAAGGGGACCAGTTTACTGATGTTCGCACCTGGGGGGCCATACATGCCAAGGGCTACGCCATCCGCAGCACCGACGGAGGGAGGAACTGGTCGGGGCCCGTGGACTTGGATCAACCTGCCTGGTCGGGTAAGCAGCGCGGGGACTTTCCTGGTGCACTTGACTTCACCGAGGCGACCGGGGTGGCAATCGGCAACAAGGTAACGGTGTTGATTCGCCCTATTTACAGCCCGATGATGTGGCAATGTTGGTCGGATGATAGTGGGGCCACATGGGATGCAGCAGTGCGGGCGACCTTCCCCGGCTATGCCCAGTCAATGATACGGACCAGGTCCGGGGCAATATTGTGCGCGCATCGCTACCCCCATTACTCAGTCAATGTCAGCCGTGACGATGGGCTGAACTGGGATGCGGGCACAGTCATTGACTACCCCAGTTGGGCTATGGGCTGCATGGTCGAAGTAGAGCCGGATGTGGTATTATGCACCTATATGAACTGGGAGCGGAGCGAGCCCTTGCTGGCCCAGCTCATCCGCGTGACGCCGGACGGGATTTATCCCATAGTGCGCTAGTTCACCAAGGAATGGGGGTGCGTCAGTAAGTGCCCGGCCAGTAACCACCTGTTGTGGTCGCGCAACGGGCGCACTGACAAAGGTCCACGCTCAATTCAATCGAAGGTCTCGAGGGCAGCTTGATGCGC
>JALGUR010000153.1 GCA_029820565.1 Candidatus Zipacnadia bacterium | reverse complement strand
GACACATGGTAGCGGGGCTGCTGGCCCCGCATTTGAGCACACCGGGCGCGACTTACCCACCGGAACTGGGCGCCGAAATCACCGCGGAGGTCGGCCCCTACCGCACAGTGCCCCGCGGAGTATATGCACCCGGTGGCGAGCAGGCCCTGGTGCGAGAGCTTCACGCTTGTCTCGAGTTGCGGAGACAGTTGGCACGATATCTGCTGCAGAATCATCGGTGTGATGTTCACGTTTTCGTGCTGTATGAAACTGATGTGGCACAACACAAGATGTGGCGATTTATGGATAGCTCTCATCCACGCTCTGATAGTTCAAACGGCGAGCGATGGGGCAACGCCATCCGAGATGTATATGCCCACGCTGATAGCATCGTGGGAGAATTGATGGAACAACTGGGGAAAGATGACACAATCGTGGTGGTGTCCGACCATGGAGGCGGACCGCTGCATGGGACAGTTCATCTGAATAGCTGGCTATGGAAGAAAGGCTACCTAGTGAGCAAGGGGGGCTGGAAGGAGTGGCTGCAGATGCAGAATGCAAAGCACAAGATTGTGCAGGCTTGCACAAGGATAGTTAGACAGTCGGGTTTGTTAGGAAAAATTAGCATTGGCCAAAACAAACGGAGACTGGTGGCCAGCGGATTTCTTACGGCCGGGAGTATAAACTGGGAGCGCACTGAAGCGTATAGCCTGGGATTCGAAGGCGCTATCTATACAGTAGGGGAGAGGCATTCGGAGATTGCTCGGGAAATAGCAGAAGGCCTTGAGGGTCTGCAGGAGCCAGGCGATGGTGGGCGTCTTGTTGACTCGGTGCATAGAGCGCAGGATATTTATGAGGGAAAGCTGGTAGAATATGCTCCGAGTCTCATCCTGGAACTCGCAGGGGGTAGGTACAGCGCATCACAGAAAATGTTTGCGCCGCAATTAGTAACTACACCCACTGATAGTGGGACACATACCCCAACAGGGATACTGGGCGTTTGGGGCCCCGGAGCGGCGGCTGTCGGTGAGCGCCGGAGGCTCAACTTACAGGCGGTTTCCGGGCTTCTGCTGGAGATGCTAGATGTGTGGGGCACTTTAAGAAGGAAACCCGAGCAAAGGGCGAAGCTCAAGACAAACTCAAGGAGTATGGCTAATAACGACCTGTGACATAAACGTTTGGTGATTTCTAGTGGCTCCTGAGCGCAACAATAGAGACCTTCGGCTTAAGAGGGACAATAAATATTACTGACGGATGACCTAAGTAATAGCGCCCAACGACTTCATTATTATTGCATACACCCAAGCAGTAATGGGCGGCGCCGGATCTGTAGACATGTAGAAGTAATTATGTTTTACAACATCATACCATACAGTCTGTCCACGAAGAGCCTTTGGCACTCTTGATAACGAAATGTTGTTGATAATCTGTTCTACACTTCTCAAGAACGGCATGAATCTGGCAACCAACAAAGCCCAAACTAGTAAGTAGAAAAACAGAAATAGACCAAACAACAGGATGGAATAGACGGCAGCGATGATGGAAGATAGACCGTTGATAGAAGAAGTTGATATCTATGACTACTGGCGAGTTATCAAGGCGAGGTGGCGGATTTGGGTAGGTGCTGGGCTGATAGCAGCGATTAGCGCAGGCGTCTGGAGCTACTGCATCCGGCCAACTGAGTATCGGGCGTCGGCAAGTATTGTAGCTGCCGGAGAACTCGGCCCGCGCCCATCGTCAATAACAGGGATTCTTGCGAAGGTACCGATTGAGCTGCCCTCGAGTGTAGGGTCGGAAGCGGAGCTGTGTGGCTATATTCTGCAGACCAGGGCAACGCGACGAGCCGTCGTTAAGGGATGCAATTTGGAGGAAGTGCTCGGGGTAAGCACCCTAGCAGAGGCAGCCGGCCGACTGGAGAGATGGACGAGGATAGAGCTGGAGAGGCCGAACATAGTCCGAATAGAGGTTGCTCTATCAGGCCGCCCGCGAGTAGTTGAGTTAGTGGCGAAGGAGGCCAGGCAAGAAGCAGCAGCGCACGCAGTGCGGATAGTAAACAGCTACATATCAACACTGCACCAGCAACTAAGCCAGTT
>JALGUR010000152.1 GCA_029820565.1 Candidatus Zipacnadia bacterium | reverse complement strand
TTCGGCACCAACTTCTCGTGTGTCCAGGATGGCGACTTGCTCTTCCGCTATGTGCTTACCACGCGCCAGGGAGCGCTTTCCGAGGGGCAAACCGCCCTGTGGGCCCGCCAGGCAGTTGATCCGATGACTACCATCTTTACTGAAAAGCCTCGCGATGGTACGCTTCCGCCGAGTGCCAGTTTCGCAAGAGTGGACAGTGACGAGGTGGTGCTGCTGGCCTGCAAACAAGCCGAAGATGATCCTACGGCTGTGGAACACGGCCAGCCAGGCCAGCAAGGCGAAGGTTAACCTGCCCTGGCTGGAGCTTGAGCATGCGGGGCTGACAAATGCCATCGAGGAAGACCAGGATGTGGCGCTGGAGACTGACGAGCACAGCTTTACGGTAGAGGTCGGCGCCAGCAGCCTGGCCACGGTACGGGTAATCCCGCGAAGTGAATCGTAGCTTGTACCTGCATCGCGGACATATATCTACCCCGGGGCGGAACTTGCTCAGTTCTTCTTTGTAGCCTGTAGAGCAAGAGGGGCCGATGACCTGCTGACGTCCAGCGCAGCCCCGTAGCGCGCCTAACTATCGACCACCGGCTCCGGAGGCAGTCCAGCCATGGCTTCCGGCCATGGCTGCAGGGGCCCTGAGACTAACATAGTAGGTGGTACCACTAATGGGAGCACCTCACTGGTGTATTCGTCTTGTATAAGCCCAATCTCCATTGCTACAGAATAATGTCCAGGTACTACCGACGATTCTAGCACATTACCCTCTTAACGCAAGACCCCACGTCGTGCTATACCGTATGAGTAGATTTTGAAATAGTCTCAAATGACCTGCATCCAGAGGGATCAGTACAGCAAACAGAGAATGTTACTGGTAGCAGGAGAACATATGGGAAATCCTAGAGACAGCCGAAGTCGCGACGTCCAAGCTGAGGAGGAAGACTTATGCAAAACCAGATAGGATGTTTCAATAGGCCCTGGGCTCAGTGGGATTATGAGATTGCCCTAAAGGGCATACAAGCCGCTGGCTATGAACATACGGGCCTAATGTACCAGCGAGACAAGCTGCTGCTCAGTACAGATTCATCGCCTGACGAGATCCTTGAAATGAAGGAGCTCATTGAAAGCCATGAGTTGCGCCCCGCAGTTGTGCTGGCAGACCCGCCCCTTAATCTTCCCGTACAACAAGCAGCGGAACAATTCTGCCGGCTCATAGATAATGTTCATTTGCTGGGTGCCAGTTATGTGCTTACTTGTGGTACTATGAACGAGGAACAATATGAAACGTATTACCAGGTAATGGCGGAGTGTTGTGACTATGCGGCCCAGCAGGGAGTTATGCTCACGCTGAAGCCTCACGGCGGGATAGGTGCTACCGCCCACGAATGTCTGACCGCGGTCGAGCGGATAGACCACCCCAACTTCGCCATTTATTATGACCCTGGGAATATCCACTATTATACCGGGCAAGATGCAGCCCAGGATGTCAAGCTGATAGCCGACTATGTAGTAGGCATCTGCGTGAAGGATTGCACTGGGCTGGAAGGCGAGGTAATGATTACTCCCGGCGAAGGCCTGGTAGATTTTGAATCGGTTTTCGGTACACTTAAGGATGCCGGGTTTACTGGCCTTGTGACGGTTGAGTGCCTCGGCGGCGAGACGCCCGAACAGGTGAATGTTGCCGCCCAGCAGACGTATGAGTTTGTGGATAGTTTACTGTCATAATCGAGCGTCAATATCAATTGATGTATAGCAGCATCGAGAAGATAAGCGAGATACAACGCTGACTTGCCCCAGCGTAAGCAGCCGATATGCTGTGGAGAAGAACGACCCGACCAGAGTGTGGTGGTGGTTCCCCATATACCGGTGCTGCAACTATTATGCGCTGGCATCTGACGTTCACCTGGGCTATGATAGATATGGAAATCTCGGCTAATATCGCTCGCCTTCGAAGGAGGCCATCCAATGCTCTCTCGCTACATCTACTTTGATTCTGTGGACACCCACTTTCAAACCGAAGAGCTTACCCCGCCCGGTCCTAACGAAATCATCATCCGTTCAACTTGTTCCCTCATCAGCGCCGGCACTGAGCGCGCTACGCTTCAAGGCATAATCAGCGGGCCAGGCCGCCTTGGTTACAGCCTCGTAGGCCGCGTTGAAGACGTAGGATCTGAGATTCAAAGGTTCACAGTGGGCGACCGCGTCGTTGCCGATTGTCATCATGCAGATTACGTAAAATGTAGTGCTGAACCCTGGCATGTGCAGCCTATCCCTGCCGAAGTAAGCGATAGGGCTGCTGCTTTTACTGTTCTTGCCAGCG
>JALGUR010000019.1 GCA_029820565.1 Candidatus Zipacnadia bacterium | reverse complement strand
CCGCCAGGCCGTTGCGACAATCCTGCTGCCTGGGGAGATCTGCAATTGGAGCGCAAAGTTAGGAGCGCCAATTAGCCCTGCCTCCAGACATGCTTTGGCCAGGCGGTTCATTGGGTCGCGGCGATTGTTCTCAGCAGTGGCGAGCACGCGCCCGGTCTGCGAGGCGGACTCGACCATGGGTCGGCCTCGGTCCACCGTCAGCGCGAGGGGCTTTTCACACATTACGTGCAGCCCTGCGTCAAGCAGTGATACTACCAGCCCGTCATGCGAGCGAGGATCGGTCACCACGTCTGCGGCCTGAAGACTTGACTCCGCAGCCAGAGCGCCGCCGCCTCCGCCCGCAGGTCACAGACGCCCAGCAAGTGCACGCTCCCAGGTGCTACCCGCTCGAGTTCTGCCAGGCCACGCAGGTGTCGCGCTCCCATCATCCCGCATCCTACTAACAATAGGTTGATCGGTTCCATTTGGTCTCTATCCCTTCCTATGTCTGATGTCGTAGTGCCGCATTTAAGATTTTCATAAACTCGCGCATCCAGGGGGCGCCGTCCCAGAAGGTGCGGGCGGTAACCAGATTGTCGGCCACCACCACGGGAGTGTCCTCGTAGATAGCCCCCGAAAATTCGGCATCGTATTGGCACTTGGCCACGGTTGTTACCCGCTTGCCGCGAATCACATCGGCGGCCGCCAGAATTTCGATGCCGTGGCAGACACAGGCCACTGGCTTGTTCTCTGCGAAGAAGTGGCGGACTGTGCGCATCAGATCCTCATCGTAGCGCAGGTACTCGGGGGCGCGTCCGCCCGAGATGATCAATGCGGCATATTCTTCGGGGTCTACGTCCTTGAAGGCAATGTCACTGGCCAATGGGTAAGCGTGGGATTCGACGGTTATGTCCCATTCAGGATGATTGGAATGTAGGACCAGGTGGTAGACGCGCTTCTCCGGGGCGGCGACCACCACCTCATAGCCGTCTTCCTGGACTCGGAAATATGGATACAGCGTGTCGGTGACTTCAGAAGCATCACCGATTACCAACAGGACCTTGTCCATAGTGCTACTCCCCTATGCTGAAAAATATGTACGACAAGTGAATTCAATGTGCTGCGTCTTTGTAACTGCCACTCAGCGTCATCCGCGCGGCACACCGGCCTGCTGGAAGGCAGCGGTGAGCGCTTCGTAGCAGAGCCGGGCGGCGGCTATGGGGTCGTAGTCTTGTTGTGACCAGACCATTCCGCTGACTTCAAGGGTGATGAAGTCATCCCAGCCCGCCTCATACATCGCCCCCACGTATGTGGTGGCGTCCAGTTCGCCCTGACCGAGCAAGCGGAACTCAAAGGTCCCGTCGTCGTGGCGACACGCATCAGTGATGTGAGTATGAGCGGTGTAGGGTACCAAGGCTCTCACCGCGTCTTGTATCGGCTCACCGGCCAGAAACAGGTGGACGATGTCAAAGTGTAGCCGGACGCGCGGGTGGTTGACCGTATCCAACAGCCAGATGATACGCTCGGAGCGGTCTACGGCCGCGCTGCAGTGAGCCTCTCCCGCCAGAATGAAGTCCTCCTGTTCGGCCACTTGGGCATAGTCGTCCAACAACTGAACCATGTCGTGTTTTATGTCGTCCCAATCATCTCGGCGGCCTCCGAAGCCCGTAGCCAGCACCGGGGGATTGATGCCCAGATCGTGCCCTAATTGGGCGCAAACGCGTACATGCTCCAGGTTGGCCTGATGATCTTCGGGCCTCGGCTGGTAGATACCACCAGCCAGCATAAGAGCAGGC
Source organism: Candidatus Zipacnadia bacterium (assembly GCA_029820565.1). Classification (GTDB taxonomy): domain Bacteria; phylum Armatimonadota; class Zipacnadia; order Zipacnadales; family Zipacnadaceae; genus JALGTV01. The sequence continues at coordinate 37,839 of JALGUR010000019.1, read as the reverse complement.
AGGCCCAGATCATTGATCTTCAGCAGGTGGCGCAGTTGCTCGCGGCGAGCCGCGTCTATCTGATCGGGCATGGCCCCGACGTGCGCGGCGCCGATAAAGATTTCCACCCCATCATACCCCATCTCGGCGAGAGCCGGCAGGGCCTCCTCCAGAGATAACGTAGGCATTGCGTATGTTCCATAAGCGATTTTCATAATCTACTCCCAATTCTTGATAATCAGAGTTGCTATTAGTTAGGTCATCATTGGCCGGCCACATCGTCTCCGGCTTACTACCCTTAGTCTGTTGAGGCGGACGACGGGCGGGCCACCCCTGCCTCGAAGCCCTCTATTACCTGGTCGTAAGACCCCTGGGACCCTACCAGGAACACGGGCGCGTCGGTCAGATTGACTTCGACCGGGCCGGGTCCGATGCGGGTCACGCGGTTGCCCATTAGGTCGTAGACGTCAATCTCCCCGGGCAACTCCACCTCGAAGACGGCCGGGTCTTGTCGGGTAGTCCACAGAGGAATGACCCAGCCCCGGTCTGTCTTGAACGCACACCCGCAGACCTCCTCGTCTGCCTGCAGCATGTGCGGGTCGGAGACATGACTGAGAAAACGGGCCACAGTGGCATAGGCCGCCACCACGGGCCGGGGCCACACAGGCGTCTCGGGCGTCGCCTGCTTAATGACCACCAGACTGCCACCTCCCTCAAGCTCCCACAGGCCGTATGCGAAACCGCCTTCACCGCATTCAAACACGGTGAAGTACAATATGCACTCTACTTCTGGTATGCTGCGAGCCAGGATCATAGTCCGTGCCGTGAGTCGGGCCATTTCTTTGCCATAGGCGCTGTTTATCGGCGTGTCGGGAGGGCAGGCATACCCGTTCTCACTTATGCCGAGGTTCGCCTTGCCAGATGGTCGGATCATGTCAAGGGCGTCGTACAGAGCTTTGCGGAAGAACGATTCGGGTATCTGCACCCGGCGCTCGCCACCAATATAGCGCGGCCAAGCATAGGGATGGGGCCAGAAGCCGTCCAGATACGGGTGGACTTGAGCCCAGATTCTGCGGGCGGCAGGATACGGTGGCTTCTTGGTGGCATCATTCCCGGCTACACCGAGGCCCACCACGCGACAGTCTGGATCAGCCCGCTTGGCGGCCTGGGCGAAGGCTTTGACTTTCTTCACATAGTATTCCATAGGCGCTTGGGGGTCGGTGCGCATCGGCTTGTCAATCTCGTTCATCAGATACCAGGTGTGAATCTGGTCTTTGTATCTGTTGACCATCGTTTCCACGAACCGGCCGTAGGCCTCAAAATGCTCGTCGGGATAGGGGTCTTGATTGGCCTGTCGGCGGTGCTTGATACGCTCCAATTCCCACTGCGGCGCCACATGCGCGCGGTAATCAGGCTGGTGATTTTGGTGGGAGCCCAGCATGCGAAAGCCAGCTTTTCCTAACAGATCCACCTCGCGATCTTTACTGGCCCAGTCGTATTCACCCGGCTCGCGTTCCCTCGTCCAATCCATAAAAATCGATGCCGTGCCCATCCCGATAAGTCGCAGCGCATCAATCATCCACAGCCGCTTGCGAGCCACACTGAAACCGAAAAAAGGATCGTTGGGCCCCTCGGGCGAAGCCACCACACAAAAGCTGCGGATTACCTGGTCCAACCGCTCGGCTCCCTCGCGCACCTCAGTGCGCACGCTGTAGAAACCCAGTTTCCACTGGGCGGGGACCAGCAACTCATACTCAGTGCTCGTATTAGGCTCCAGGGTCAACGGCTCCTGTTGCCGGTGAATCAGTTGCTCATCAAAGTCGCGGACTGTCGTGAATAGGTTGACACTACGGGGCTGCTCACTGGCATTAGTCAGCACTAACGTTAATTGCACCAACTGGCCGGGCAGAAACAGCCCATAGGTGCCCTGAGGGTAGAAACTGGCAATCCGGACTTGCGGCTCCGTTGCCACCTGTTGTTGGCCTGCCTCGTCAGAGGAATTGGTCGGCTTCAGCACGTTTTCTGCATAGACCGGGAGGCAAAGGGCCAGCCTGAACGCGACCACAAAGGCGGCTAACTTCAAAACCTGTAGTGCCACTTTCACCATGCCTGTCTCTTATCATAAACTGGTGCAAAAGTTACTCTAAGAATATTACTGACTCCAGGCAGAAATTCCTTCTTTTATGAACCCCAGACCACTGAACTGCCTTTGGCGTTTGCGTATAGTCGGCTGCTGCGGTTTGTGCTTCCCCTATCTTCAAGCAGTTGCGCCTAACCGTTGGGTACAGCAAACATAGGGAGGAATTCGAGCGGACCCTGAAGAATATCATCATAACCTGATGCCTGAAGCACCAAACAATGCAACACACAATTTGGAGACTATTAGTATGACCGAGACAAGGGGAGTTTTCGACATTCTGCAAGATGACCTGAGCGAGTTTGCTGGTTGCGGGCCGGCCTTTGTCACATTTGGTGAGGTAATGGTACGGGATATGGCCGCCGACAATGAACGGTTGGAGCGCACGCGCCGGGTCTGGGTATCGTTGGCCGGTAGTGAGTTCACCCTGGCGGTGATGCTTAGCCGGCTGGGTATACCTTCGGCGTACATCACCCGCGTACCGGATAATCCTTATGGCTGGATGTTGCGCAATACAGCCCGCGAGCAGGGCATAAGCACTGACCATATTGTTTGGGCCGAAAAGACTGAATCTATGGGTCGGTTCCTGTACGAGTTGGGCCGCACACCGCGACCGGGAGCGGTCTGGTACCAGCGCAAGTTCTCAGCGGTCAGCAAGTTGGGCGCTGGTATGGTGGATTGGGAAGCGGCGCTGGCGGATGCGCGGCTTTTCCACACCTCGGGCATCACCCTTGGCTTGAGTACACATAGCGGCTACGACCGCAACCATCTATTAGAAGCCTTCCAGGAGGCTATGGATAGCAAGCCGGCCAATTGTCTGGTGGGCGTGGATTACAACTATCGCAGCACATTGTGGAGTAAGGACCAATGCGAGCAGGTAATGAGCCCGCTTATCACCGAGTATGTGGACATACTGATTACCACCATAGAAGATATGGCCAAGATCTACGGGCTGAACTGTGGACGGGTCAGTGCCGAAGATATTCAGAAAGGCGACATCGGTCGACTGGAAGATGAAGATATTCAGGCATTCTTGCGTCAATTGGTTGATAAGCTTGGCCTGAAGGTGGCTGCCGTGACCATCCGCCACCCCGATAGTCACGAGCAGCACCGCTGGGAGAGCGCAGCGATGAGCGAGGACGGTTACTTCTTCCGTTCCCCAGCCGTCGGTACTATTGTGCTGACTGACCGACTGGGCGGCGGCGATACCTGGAACGCTGGGTTCTACTATGGGCTGCTGACCGAAGCCGATAGTGCCGCCGCGACCCAGAAAGGCGTGCTGGTCGGGGACGCGGCCACTCGGCTCAAGCAGACTTTGATGTATGACCTCCCCCTTGTCACCAAGGAAGAAATCCAGGCGCGGATGACGGCTGATGTGACCGGCGGAGGCAAACGTACCGCACGTTGACTAACTGTGGAGGTATCCAATGAATCATCAACAGGCGATGGACATTATTCGTAATACGGGCGTAATCGCGATTATGCGGACCCAGAGTTCCGAGCAATTGCTCCGGGCCGCCGACGCTATCCGCGCAGGTGGCGTATGCGTGATAGAAGTGACAATGACGACCCCCGGTGCCCTGCGCATCATCGAAGAAGCGACTGGCAAGTATGGCGAGGACGTGTTGTTTGGGGCGGGCACGGTGTTGGATGGTGAAAGCGCCCGGGCGGCACTGCTGGCCGGCGCCCAATTCATCGTGGCTCCTGCCTTCAATGCCGAGGTGGTGCAAATCTGCCGCCGCTACAGCATCCCGGTATTCCCTGGTGCTTATACCCCTACCGAGATTCTCACCGCGTGGGAGGCCGGGGCCGATATGGTCAAGGTCTTCCCGGCCAGCATAGGTGGACCGCGCCTGATCAAGGCCATCAAGGCCCCGCTACCGCAGGTGGAACTGGTCCCGGTTGGCGGTGTTAACATGGAGACGGCGGCTGATTTTATCCGGGCTGGTGCCGCGGCCCTTGGCGTGGGCAGCGCCCTGATTAATCAGACGCTGCTTGACTCAGACGACTTTGCGACGCTGACTGAGCGGGCCCGACGACTTATGGAAGAAGTCGTCCGGGGCCGCCAACAATAAGAGTTGTATCACTCGGCTTCAGAAGGGCTTGGGTACAGAGTTATGAGAGCGCTTACATATGTGGAACCTGATGTCATCAAGAAGCTGGAGGCAGATATTCCGGTAGCTTCTGGCGGTGAGGCGCTGGTCAAGGTGCATTTTGCAGGGATATGTGGCTCAGATATGGCCATAGTCGGCGGCAAGCACCCTCGGGCCAAGCCTCCCCTCATTCCGGGGCACGAATTCGCCGGCGAAGTGGTGGAGATACAGTCGGCGGATGTGGCCACCGACATCCAAGTCGGCGACCGAGTAACATGCTATCCGCTACTTTGCTGCGGAGAATGCTGGGCCTGCCGCCACGGGCTGGAGCATGTCTGCCGGTCCCTGAGGCTGATCGGGATTGACTGTGACGGCGCGATGGCCGAGTATGTCAAAGTTCCGCTTGATCTACTCTACAAGCTGCCCTCGGCAATGCCCGATGATAAAGGCGCGCTGATTGAGCCGTTGGCGGTGGGGGTGCATGCCGTGAGTATGAGCGAGATTAGCCGCGATGACTTCGCGGTAGTTATGGGGGCCGGGCCTATTGGACTGATTGTCGCCTTGTGCCTACGGGAGGCAGGGGTGGAAACCATCGTCAGTACTGACTTGAGTCGTTCGCGGCTGGCGCTGGCCCAGGAGTTTGGCTTTCAAGTGCTCAATGTATCTGAGAGCAATGTTACCGAGGAGATCCTTGGTAGGACTAATGGTGAGGGCGCCGATGTGATTTTTGAAGTGGCCGGTAGCCCGAGCGCGGCCCGGCAAATGACGGAACTTGTACGCAGCCGCGGCAAGATTATGATGGTTAGTGTCCACAAAGTAGCCCACGAAGTTGACTTGCGCTCGGTGAACTTCAAGGAGATTACTATTGTGGGCACCAGAGTCTACAGCCGGGCCGACTTTGGGCGGGCGATCCAAATCGCTCAGCATCTGCCACTGGATAACTTAATATCGCACAGGATTCCCATTGATGATGGCGCTCGGGGTTTCCAATTGATGAAAGACCCTGATAACGTGTGTAAAGTACTGATAAGTATGGAGTGATTGGCTTTGAATAAGTTCAGTCTGACGGGAAAGAAGGCCCTCGTTACCGGAGGCAACCGAGGAATCGGGCTGGGCATCGCCCAGGAGTTCGCCCAGGCTGGTGCTGACCTCGTACTGCTGGCCCGCGACCAGGCGGCCCTGGAGGAAGCCCGTGGTCAAGTGGAAAGCACCGGCAGGAGAGTAGCCGTTTACTCTTTTGACTTGAACAATGTGGAGGAAATCCCGGGGATGTATGCCCAAATCATCCAGGACAGCGGAGCAATTGACATCCTGGTCAACAACGCCGGGACAATTTGCCGCGGCCCCGCCGAAGAAATCAGCCTTGAGGACTGGAATCTGGTAATGACGGTCAATTTGACAGCCGTCTTTGTCCTCTCTCAAGCCTTTGCCCGGGAACACATCAGCAGCAAACGACCCGGGAAGATTATCAATATCGCCTCGCTAATGAGCGAAGCGGTCCGTCCGGGTGTCAGTCCCTATGCGGTATCCAAGGCCGGCATTAAGCAAGTCACCAAGGCGCTGGCGGTGGAGTGGGCGGAATACGGCATTAACGTGAACGCTATTGGCCCCGGATACATCCGCACCGACCTTAACCAGCCCTTGCAAGACGATCCAGAGTTCAGCGCATGGGTAGAGCAGCGCACACCGCAAGGTAAATGGGGAATGCCTGGGGACATAGGCTCAGCCGCTGTCTTTCTCGCCTCAGGGGCCTCGGATTTTGTCACCGGGCAGGTAATCTATGTAGATGGCGGCTGGCTGGCCACTTTCTAAGTGATCTTGAAAAGAATCCGGGAATCGGGTATCATAAACATATAGGCTGCCGGGTGGTGTAACGGTAACACGGCTGACTCTGGATCAGTTGTTCCAGGTTCGAATCCTGGCCCGGCAGCCAATTGCAATGCCCGCAGAGTCACCTCAGCCAGACAGTCGGGTAGCCTGGCCCTGGAGCTGGGCCGACTTCATAGCGGCCTCAATGAAGGCTATTATTTCTACGGTCTCGTCCAGTGCCAGGGGCGGCTCGCCAGTTTCAAACATCTGGACTACCCGCTTGAGTAACTCACGGTAGATGTACTGGGCGTTGATTGTCTCGCTGCGCACCTCATTCTCGCACCACGCTGTAAAGCCGTAGGAATGGGTCCCGGCGCGGGTGCCGCGGATACTGCCAATTCTTTCATCAGCCCACCGCCCTACCACTGCCTCGGCCCCCGCTTCATAAACGCACCACAATTCCTCACAGCCTGGCCCCATCAGGGCGTAAAGCGTTTCCACCGCGTGAATACCATAGTGGAACAGGCCGGGATTGCGCGGATGCAGTGCGGCGGGGCTGTACGCCGTTGCCCCTACAACTGGTCCGGCGGAATCAAGCTCGGCCTGAAGCTGCTGTATCTCCAGAGCATAACGCAGCGACGAAGAGGAAAACAACGGAACATCATTGGCAGCGGCCAAATCAACCAATTGCTGTGCCTCGCGCACCGAGCAAGTAAAGGGCTTATCCACGAATGTGGGCACGCCGGCCTCCACGAAGGGCCGGGCCTGCTGGAGGTGGACGCTGCCATCCTGGGCCTCAATCATCACGGCATCAATCTGCCCAATGAGGTCTTCGGGTGCCGGGACAATCTCCACGCCATACTCAGCCACTTGCTGAGTATACTCATCAATCGTTTCCTGGTCTTCGATTAATGAAGTCCCAGGGTAACCGCCCACCACCTGTGCCCCTTCTATCCATTGCTCCTCGTCTATGTCTACATTGTTGAGGCGCTTGGTGAACTCCGGGACGTGGGAAGTGTCAAACCCAACTATGCCTATCTTTATCATTCTTGTTATCCTTTCTAACTAAGATAGAATCAATAGACTGAATCTATAATGGATAATATTGGTCGGGAATGATTTCTTACCTGCTCACGAGTTTCGATGCTGCCGCAGTTGGCCGCAAGCGGCCTTGACATTGCTTCCCTTACTGTGACGGACGCTCACGTTCAATCCCTTCTCGCGCAGCCGCCGGACGAAAGCCGCAGTCCGAGAGGGGCCCGGGGCGCTGATCTCAGCGTGCTCCACGGGATTGAACGGGATTATGTTCAGGTGATGGCGCAGTGGACGCAGCAGCCCGACCAGGCGGTCGGCATCGGCGAAGAAGTCGTTGATTCCCTTCATCAGTACATAGGTGAAGGTGACTGGCTGGCCGCGGCTCACGCGCGTGAAGTATTGACAGGCCTCCGTTAGTTCCCTTAAACTCCAGCGTGCCACTCCGGGCATCAATTCAGCCCGCTGCTGGTCGGTGGAGGCATTGAGTGATACCGCTAACTCAACACCTAAGTGCAGATCGGCCAGACGATGGATGCCGGGGACTACGCCTGCCGTAGAGATCGTTACCCGTTGCGGCGAGAGGTCCACGGCGCGCGAATCAGTAAACCTACGGATAGCAGCGGCAACGTTGTCCAGATTGAGCAGCGGCTCGCCGATGCCCATAAATACCAGGTTGCGCGGTCGGCCAGTATGGCGGGCCACAGCCAGCGCCTGGGCGATGATTTCGCCAGCCGTCAGGTTGCGCTGAAGCCCCCCCAATGCCGAGGCGCAGAACACACAGCCTATTCCGCAGCCTACTTGGCTGGATAAGCAAAAGGTATGATAAGCGCCCATCGGAATATTGACGCACTCAATCTGGGCCCCGTCACCGTAGCCGAGCAGGTATTTGATAGCCTCACCGCCTGCGACTACTTCAACTATCTGTGGCGAATTCAGGTCAAATTCGGCGCCCAGCACCTCCCGCAGACTCGCCGGGATATTGGTCAACTCCGCAAAACTGCCCACCCGGTGCTGATAAACCCATTCAAAAACCTGGTCCGCGCGGTAGCCGGGCTGACCCTGCGCCGCCAACCACTGGCTCAATTCATCATAGTCTAACTCATAGAATAGGCGCATAGCAATACCGTCCTCAGTTATCCATTGTAACACAAAGCGCTGTGAGTTAATATCTCGGCTACGCACAATATTGGCGGATGTCTTGCATCATGGACTAAGGAGGATTTACACATTGGGCAAATAACATCATAATCAATAGCGCAAAAGCACGTTATAGTGGAGTAATTCGAGAATGCGCCGTGCCGCCTATATGATTGCGGTAGTTCTGCTACTTGGCCTGATCGGCGCACTGTTTGCTGCTTGGCGACCCGAGCTGTTAGGGCCGGCGACGCTGCTCGGTAGAGTGCGCAAGGGGTTTGCGCCTCGAGTGATGACCGAGGCGCAGTACGAGCGCTGGGCCCGTGAGCAGTTTTATAAGAAATTCCCCGACAAGAAGCCGCTGAACTGGCACGTTGCCAATCGCGCCCGCCGCTACTATGAAACGAAGTCAATGGCTAAGTTTGTGTTGCATCACAACGACTGCTCAGACTTCGTAAACTGCATCGTAGACGACGCACTGGGGCCCGGGGCGCGTTTCCGACGCAACTCAGACCAGCACATCGTTATATGCACTCCCGGCGTGATGAAGGTCTTCTACTGGGAGTCAGGGATAACCGTGCTACCTGGGGACATTGTAACGGTCGAGCATTCGCCCTGGTATCCGCCCAAGGAGCCCTCCGCCATCCGGCATATAGGCGTAGTGGGACCCGATGGGTACGTGTATGACTTCGTCAAGCTGCGCTCCTGGAGCCGTGCTCGCTACGGCCGCCATCGCTTTGAGTGGTTCATCCGCCACTCGCCCGACCCCGGCGAGGTCATCATCTCTCGCCTGCGGCCCGAGTACCGTTTTGGCGTAGCACCGCTGCCCTGGGGATAGCGTGGGGGTTTCGGGCCCGACCCTTCCTACTGTTCGGCCAACGGCTGGGGTGCCTTTGGTTGGTGACCTGTGCTCATTCGGAGAACAGCGGCTCGGTGGAGCCGGCGCGCTCGTCCATAGCCTGTATCTGCTCCCGGGTTAGCGGGCGCACGTGCTGGGCCGCAGCTAGTGACCGGCGAAACAGTCGGATATCTCCGGAGGGTATTGCCGTGGTAATTGGCTGGGAGAGCACATAGGCCATGGCCAGTCTTATGTCATGGTTAGTGGTGAAGGGCTTGTACCAACATTTCCGACAACGCTGTGGTTCGCCTGCCTTCCGGTATCGGTGGGCGATAGGCTTTATGGCAATTACCCCAACACACCGTTCATTGGCCTTTTCGTGTAGCCGCTGTCCATAGCCGTGGTGTTGGAGGATAAAGTTTATGGGGAACATAACTGTGTCAAAATCGAATTGGTCCAGGGCGTCGGAAATATTGCTAGGGCTATGTCCAGTAACGCCGATGAAGCGAATCAGGCCCTCCTCGCGTGCCTCTAAGAAGGCCTCCAGCGCCCCGCCCGGCCCTAAGGCTTGCTGGAGCTCCTCGGGTTTGTCCAACCCGTGCATTTGATACAGGTCAAAGTGCTCAGTCTGCAAACGCCGCAGAGAATTGCGCAGCTCTTCCGCTGCTCCCTGCTTGTCACGCTTGGCGGTTTTGCAGGCCAGGAAAACCTGGTCTCGCCGTCCTCGCAGGGCGTGACCCAGTTTGAGCTCGGCATCTCCGTAGGTAGGCGCTACGTCTACGTGGTTGACGCCCGCATCCAGGGCCTCACCCACCACCTGGTCAGCTACCCTCTGTTCTTCATTCTTCACCACCACGCCCCCCAGCGCCACCACCGAGGACTTGTGGCCAGTGCGGCCCAGGCTACGGCACTCTAATTGCCCTCCCGGTGGTTCTCCTAATGCCCTTGCCAAACCGCCTGAGGACACCAGGTAGCTCGCCAGTCCCACACTTGTACATCGTACGAATTCGCGTCTGTCCATCATCTACACTCCAATTTAGGGGGTGGTTGATACGCTGCTCCCCGGACACGGCACATCGTGGACCGCTTCTCCGCTGGGGCACCAACTCAACCCAGCAGTATTGCCTCCCACTATTTGATTATAACACTATTTGCTGCACACGCCAATTCCCTTCTTGCTAACCAGGTGGATAAGCATGTATACTTACATCAAAAGTGACGTCCGAGGAGTCTGTATTGACTTGATCATAGGCATTGGCACTGACATAATTCGCGTGGAACGTATTGCTAAGTTACTGGAGAAGTATGGCCCGCGCTTTCTGGACAAAGTGTTCACTGCCGCCGAGCAGCAGTGGTGCCAGAAGCATGACCGCCCTGCCGAGCGCCTGGCAGTCCGCTTTGCCGCCAAAGAAGCCACGATGAAGGCTCTGGGCACCGGGTGGTCGCGGGGAATACTATTCCGGGACATTGAAGTTGAGGCGGATAATCGCCGCCGCCCTCGTATTCACCTGCACGGATACGCGGCGCAGTTCGCCCAGGAGCATAATGTCTCGGCGATACACCTGTCCCTTACCCACGAGGAAGAGTATGCTGTGGCTGTTGTGGTTCTGGAGACGAATCTCCAAAGCATTGATACACGCTAATAATCCTGTTGTCATATTACTTCAGATGCGACTGGTAGACCGATACATCCTCCGCCACCTTGTGCTGCCGTTCATCATCGGAGTGCTCGTCTTTGTGGTGATTCTGGTGGGTGACGAGGCCCGCAAGTTGGGCGCCGCTGTGCTGGGACTGCGCGTCTCGCCCCGGCTAATCGCCGAGTATTTGCTGTATTGTACTCCCCAGGCTCTGGTCTGGTCGCTGCCGGTAGGCACTTTAGTGGGGGTGGCGATGACCGCTACTAACCTCGCCCGCAACCGCGAGACGGTGGCCATGCGCGCCGGGGGAGTCAGTTTTGTCCGAGTATGTGGGGGCTTCCTCATAGTGGGACTGGTGGGCAGTGGCGCTGCCTTTGGCATAAATGAGTGGGTGGTGCCCCCCGCCACCGAAGCCGCCCGTCGGGTTTTCGAGCGGATTACTCGGACTCAACCTGTCGTGCGCGAAGAGTACAACCAGTTCTTCCGGGATCAGACGGGCCGGATATTCTATGTGCGCCATATGAATGCCGATACCAACCAGCTCTCCGATATAATGATTTGCCAGGAGGATGACAGCGGGCGGCTGGTATCCATCACCGTTGCCAGCCGGGCCAGCCTGCAAGGGCCGATATGGGTTCTGGAAGAGGGCTACACTGAGTATTTCGACACTGAAGGTGAATGGAAAGAGCATGAAGGGGAGCATTTTGCCTCCAAGTCCATAAGACTCCAGCAGGCTATCCAGAACTACTATGCTGACAAACGCACCCCACTGGAGATGACCACTGGGGAGTTGGATGAGTTGGCTCGTGCCTTGGAACGCACTGGCCAGCCTACCCACCAATTGAGAACCTACTGGCACTTCAAGTACGCGATACCCGTAGCCTGTCTGGTGTTTGCCCTCATTGCCGCGCCCTTGGGCGACCGCTATGCGTATCTGGGCAGTTTCGCGGGCATCGTCGTCGCCATAATTCTGGTGTTTTTGTACAATGGCGTCAGGTCCTGGGGCCTGGCCTTTGGATTAGCCGGCACGCTGCCCCCGGCCCTCGCCGCTTGGGCCCAGAATATCATATTCGGCAGCGTGGGCCTGTATTTGCTGTGGAGACGGAGATAGGGGACAGGGAGGCAGGGAGGCAGGGGGCAGGGGACAGGAACAGATAACGACAACAAATGGAAGCATATACAAGTTATTGCCGTAGGAGCGGCGTCCTCGCCGCGCCTGCCGTTTGGAGGGGCCGTGTCGAGCGGAGCGAGGCCGGCCCGCTATCGGGCCAGAGATGGCCCTCGCACAGAAGTCAATGACTGTGTTGCCGTAGGAGCAGCCTCCTCGCCGCGACCACTATCTCAGTGGCACGCGCTTCCAGCCCGGGCATGTACAGTATGGGAAATATGAAGAAGGAGGGCGTGTTGAGTATATGGAGAAAAAGTTACCGGGTGATGAGATATGTCAGTCAAAAAACGTGTTGTCAAGTGCCAAGAGTACCAATCAGGAAGAATATCAGGGTGTCGCTGGGCCAGTTTTCTAAGGAGAGACCATGCCAAGGTATAGGACATACGGTGGGCGTTGGACCAGTTGGTCAGGCATATTATTCTGGACCTTTGTAGTGCTCATCAGCCTGGGTGTTGCACTGGGTGCCGGCTGGTTATCTTACCAGCTCCTGCCCCACAGCTATGTCGCTACCAGTTCTATGCTCATCAGTACGCAGCCGGATATAGTCGCCGCGATCGTCGCTGGCGGAACGGGCAATTTGACCGGCGCCACTGCCACTTCTGATACTCTGGTCCGGCCGCCGGTCAGCGGCGCGTTGAGCAGTCTGTGGGCCATCCTAACCAGTCGTCAGATGTTACTGAGAATCGTGCACAAGCACGATCTGACGCGAGTGCTATCGCTCGACGAGAGCTATACCGTTGATGCACTCAGGAATATGACCGAGTTTCAGCAAATCACTAACGTCGGGATGACTGTCACAGTGACTTGCCGCGGTGCGCGGTGGCCGCGCAATAGCTTTTTCCTAAGTTCGCCCGTCTCACTGGAAGAGGCCCGCCAATTGTGCGCGGATTTAGCCAATAGTTACCTCAGCGAACTGGAAGACTACGTTACCGACACCAATTTGCGCCAGGCGCGCCAAACGTGCGAATTCCTGGAAGCAAGCGAGCAGGAGACGCGAGACAAATTGCGGCTCATTGACCGCCGCCTCCAGACGCTACAATCTGAACATGCTTTATTGAATCCCGAAGCCAAGTTCTCAGAGCTTTTAGAAAAACTCAAAGCCATCGAACCAGCCTATGTAGAAGCCACGGCACAAGTGGAACAAGCGTCAAAGGTGCGCAAGGCAGCTCAGTCCCGACTGGACAAGTTGTCGGCTATGCGCATTTCCCAGGAGATAATGGCCCGCAATCCAGTCATCACCACGCTGGAACAAAAGTTGGCCCAACTGCACATAGACCTGAAGACCGAGCACGCGCTGGGTAAGAGCGACCGGCATCCAGACATCGTCAAATTGAAGGGTGCGGTAGATGGCGTGAAACAGCAATTACAGAAAATAAAGCAAGATGTCATTCAGCAGGTCTCCCGACAAATTGATCCTGCCTATGATGCTGTTGTCGCGACGGCAGTACAATCGGAAACTGAAATCATTGGAGCCAAGGCCCGTAAGGCCCAGTACGCGCACCTCCGACAGGCGGTCAGAACAGAGCTGGCCGAATTGCCGGCCATCGCGCACGAATACACATCCCTTAAGCACGAGCAAGAGCAGTACACGAAACTGCTGGACCCATTGACCCACGGGCTTGGGTTAGCCAACCTGGTAGAAAAGTACAGCCGTGCCAGTAGGTTTATTCGGCTCGATACGGCTGCGCCTCCGCAGAGACCAACGGGCTCGGCGGTGATCTTCAGCGTCCTTGTCGGCTTCATTGTGCTGCTGATAGCTGGTGGCGTAGTCGTGGCGTACCGCCGAGGCGTGTTTGGACTGTTCAGGATGTGAGCACCGCGTCTAAGTACAGAGATTGCCTGGGCACTGAAGTTGGCAGCCACACCTGCCTGAGCGTTAGGTACACAGGCGGCAAGCCTGTGCCACTGGACAGTTGGGCCACATTGAGCGTAGCGAGCCCATCCCGTCGTGTGTCCCCGACCGACAAGGGCATAATCGTTATGGCTCTGACAAAATCCCAACAAGAGTCTCCGAAAAACATTCTGCTGACTGGGCTGCCCGGTTGCGGTAAGACCACGGTCATTATGCGCACAGTGGAGGGTTTCCCGGGCAAGGCCGGTGGCTTTTATACCCAGGAAATAAGGGAGAAGGGCCGGCGGGTGGGCTTTGCTATCCAGACTCTGGATGGCCAGTCAGGCATCCTATCCCATGCCGACTTGACTGAGGGGCCGAAGATAAGTAAATATCGGGTGAATATCCCAGATATTGACGCGATTGCCGTGCCGGTGCTGCGCCGGGCCTGTGAAGAGGCCGACCTGATAATCTGCGACGAGATCGGCAGTATGGAATTGTGCTCCGAAGAGTTTCAAGTCGCGCTGCGCGCGGCGCTGGAGTGCCCTACGTCGCTGTTAGGGACAATCCAGCGCAAGCGCCATCCGTTTCTAAACGAAGTCCGTCAATTAGACAGTGTAAAGGTTATTGACGTCAGTCCCGCTAATCGCAAGGAGTTGCCTGAGCAATTGCTCAGTCTTATTGCTTCAGTGAGGCGCAAGTCCAGTAATACTTAGGGGCTTGCTTACCACGGCTATGTCCGATTGTGAGCCAGCCGCTGAAAATCGTGATAACTATTGCCTATCCTCCACGTCAGCGGCCCGCACTACCTGTACTGGCCGGCTGCTTTCTGGGGAGCGCTGAATGCGCTTCTGGTGGCCTTAGCCTATGATCAGTGGTCTGCCTTGCGTGCCGCTCCATCTAAGGAAATAAGCAGGCAGGAAGAATAGGCATCGGCGTAGAATCTTATGAGCAGCGGACGGCCGGGTTCTGCCAAGAGGAGCGGCCTGCTGGACTCTGGGGAATAGGGTAGCCTGCATGCTGTGTATTCCCAGTACTTACGACGAAGGGAAGACTAACTGATGCCGACAACCATAGTCGTTGGCGCGCAATGGGGCGATGAGGGCAAAGGCAAGATTACTGATATCCTCGCCGAGAACGCCGATGTAGTGGTTCGCTATCAGGGCGGCAACAATGCCGGCCACACCGTAGTAATCGGGGATGAAGAGTTCAAATTACACCTGATACCCTCCGGCATTCTGCACCCGAATTGTACCTGTATAATGGCTGATGGCACGGTTATTGACCCACAGGTGTTGGCCCAGGAAATCACTGGTCTCCAACAGCGCGGCTACGCCTGCGAGAATCTGCGCATTAGTTGCAATGCCCACGTGATAATGCCTTACCATCGGCTGTTGGATGGACTGGCTGAGGAGGCGCGGGGCAAAGGGAGCATCGGCACTACGCGCCGCGGCATCGGCCCGGCTTATACCGACAAGACCGCCCGTATGCCCTGCCCGGTACGCTTCGCTGACCTCAGCGATGCCCAGCGACTGCAGGATATTATTGCCGACCAGTTGGCGCAGAAGAACGTCATTCTCCAGGCTCTCTACAACCATCTAGCCCTGGATCCCGAGGAGGTATTCCAGCAGGTGTGGCCTTCGGCTCAGATGGTAGGTAAGTATGCTACCGATACTCGCAAGATAATTCAGGAGAGTACACAACGCGGCAGGCGGATCGTGTTTGAAGGCGCCCAGGGCACCTTTCTGGACCTGGATTACGGGACTTATCCCTTCGTTACCTCCTCCCATCCCGTGGCTGGTGGAGCCTGTTTAGGCACCGGCATTGGCCCGACCGCCATTGACGAGGTGACGCTGGTATGCAAGGCATATACGACCCGCGTCGGTGCTGGCATATTGCCCACTGAGGCTGCTGATGACGCTGCCGACCAATTGCGCGACCGGGGCCAGGAGTATGGTACTACTACTGGCCGACCGCGGCGGTGTGGGTGGTTAGATGGGGTAGTGCTGCGTAGTGCAGCGCTGGTAAATGGCGCCACCTCAGTGGCGATGACCAAACTGGATGTGTTAGATACACTGGCAACCATCCCGGTGTGCGTAGGCTATGAGATTGAGGGGGTACTATTAGATAGGGTCCCCGCTTGGGCGGACGATTTGCACAAAGTTCGGCCCGTCTATGAGGAATTGCCGGGCTGGCAACAGTCCCTGGAGGAGATGCGAGAATGGGCCCAACTACCCCCAGCCGCCCAGGCCTACGTGGAGAAGATCGCCGAGTTAACTGGAGTGCCGGTAACTATGATTTCGGTGGGGCCTAGGCGCGAGCAGACTATCTTTGGTGAATAGCCACCAAGGCAACCGAGATATGACACCGCGAGAAAGAATATTGGCTGTCCTGCGTGGCCAGATGCCCGACCGGGTTCCCTTCACCTGCTACGATAGTCTACTGCCTCGAGGCGAAGTTGAGCAGCGCCTGCGCAATGACGGTCTGGCCCTGGTTACTCATTGTCAGGTCTTTGACACCAAGTGTCCTCACGTTGAAGTGGCGCGCCGCGAGTACTACGAAAATGGTAGATTGTTCGTTCGCGAGACTTTCAGCACGCCCGTGGGCAAGGTCTGGCAGACCTGGCGCACCGGGGGCGGCTACAACACAAGCCGGATCAGTGAGTACCTCATTAAGCAGCCCGAGGACTACAAAGTCATAGAATTTATGGTGCGCGATGAGGTCTACACGCCGACTTATGAGGAGTTCCTCACTGCCCAGGACAACCTTGGCGAAGCGGGCCTCGTTTTTGGCGGATGGCTTCCGCGCTCACCTCTAATGTATATATTGTGGGAGATAATGGGTCCCGAACAGTTTGCGATTAATATGCACGAGCGCCCTGATGACTTCTTCCGGCTCCACGAGGTGATTGCCGAGCGACGCCGCGAGCATTATGAGATTGCCGCTGCGAGTCCTGCGCTGCTGTTGCATATAGGCGACAATATAAGCGCCGACATGCTTGGCCCTGAGCGCTTTGTGCGCTACTGTGTTCCCTGCTACGATGAATTTGCTTCCTATCTGCATTCCCGGGGCAAACTCCTGGCTGTGCACATGGACGGGCGGATGAAAGCCTTGGCCCCGGCCGTGGCTGATTCGCAGGTGGACATTATTGAAGCCTTCTCTCCTGTCCCGGACGGCGATTTGGAATTGGCTGAGGCCCGGTGTATATGGTCAGACAAGATTATCTGGATGAACTTTCCTTCCCCGGTGCATCTGCGGCCCCCCGACCAGATAGCGGACTACACGCGGCAAATCCTGCGCGACGTCGCGCCGGGCGACCGGTTCTTGCTGGGAATTACCGAGAATATTCCCGACGGGACGTGGCAGATTAGTTTGCCCATCGTCTCCCAAGTATTGAGAGAAGAGGGCACTTTGCCGCTGCCGTCATCGTAATTGGGTCATTAGTCATAGCCTGGAAAATCTATAAAAGGAGAATGATGTATTATGACCAAAACAGTTCGTGTTGGCTTTGTGGGGGCCGGCAGTCATGCCACTAACAGCCTGTATCCCCAGTTGCGTCACGTCCCTGACCTGGACCTGGTCGCGGTCTGTGACCTGGTGCGCGAGAAGGCCGAGCATAATGCCCGCTGGTTCGGTGGGCGCAAGGTCTACACTGATGTGGATGAAATGCTGGCCAATGAGGAGTTGGACGGCGTCTACATCTGCGGGCTGCCCGATATGATGGATGAGGTAGGGCTGCAAGTGTTAGAAGCGGGCTTGCCCATTTTTGTGGAGAAGCCCTCGGCGGTTGACGTGCCCAAGGCCCGAGACTTAGCCCAGGCCGCCGAGGATGCGGGTCTGTGGGGTATGGTAGCCTTTATGATGCGCTTCGCCCCGGCCTATGTGCTGGCCCGAGACATTGTAAACAGCCCTGACTTCGGTGGCTTACAGATGTTAGAGGTGCGCTTCGCTCAGGGGCCCTATCCACAGTGGTCGGGCATTGAAGATACTATGCTCGCCATGCTCACCGGCCAGAACTGCCATATCTTTGACTTGGTGCGCTACTTCGGCCGGGATGTGGAGTGGGTTCAGGCCACCAAGCGCTGGCTGGACACTGACCGTATGGGGCTATTTGTCAGTTTTCAGTTCACCAGTGGTGCCATTGGCGTGATGAACCTGAATACCCTGGAAGGCTGGGACGTCAATCCGTGGCAGGATATAAGCGCATCGTTGCACTGCGTAGGAGTGGGTGAGGCGGTCCATGTAGATGAGATGATTTATCTCACCCATCACCGCCCCGGTGACTCTTGGGCTGGCACTGACCACAACGCTTATGCTCATGCTGTTGAGGTGCTGCGGCCCAACTGGATTACGGTGCACGGCCAGAATCTGTGTGGCTACCAACAGGAGGTTACTTACTTCACCCAGTGCCTGCGCGAAGGCCGCCCACCACAGCAGGGCGCGGATCTCTGGGACGGGGCCAAGTCCCTGGAGTTGACCGAGGCTATCTATGAAAGTGCCAATGCCGACGGGACGCGAGTGACAGTCCCCGTCCGGTAGGTAGAAGCGACGTTTCTGCCGTGATTGTAGTCCTGCGTCGTCACCACAATCGGGCCAGGGATGGCCCTCCCACGGCAGATAATGACAGCAACAACAGCAACGGCAGCAACGATAGTAACGGCAGCAACGATAGTAACGGCAGCAACGACAGCAACGGCAGCAACGACAGAGAACGGCGACAACGGTAGCCTCACCCCAGCCTCTGCTGTTCACTGTCCACTGACGACTGACGACTGTCCACTGTCCCCTTGACGTTCCCTCCCTGCCTCCCTGCTTCCCTACCTCCCTGAACCCCTGTCCTCTTGCCATTAGGCCGTTCCCGTTGCCAGTCCCTGCTGTTCACTGTCCACTGACGACTGACGACTGTCCACTGTCCCCTTGCCGTTATCCCTCCCTGCGTCCCTGAATCCCTGAACCCCTGTCCCCTTGACCTATGCAGTGATTGTAGTATAATCATAGGTATAGGTTGCTCGCATGGATCTTGGATGGCGAGGATTACGGACAGGCGAGACGCCCGTCCCACCGAATAGTCTGGTCAATACTCAATGCGCACACGCACGCCTGGTTATCGCATAAATCGGTTTTTTCGTTACGCCAATGCTGGTATAGGTGTGGTGGCGGTGGTGGGAGTATGCTTCTGGGCCGGGAGCCTGGCCTCATTGCATAGTTCCCTGCCTACCGAGTTGCGCGTGGGCCGCTACCAGCCCCGTCTTACCACGGAGATATACTCTACCGAACTTCACCCTGATGGCCGCGAAACTCATACTCTGCTGGGCCAGGTCTACAAAGAAAATCGCCAATTGGTCTCCCTGCGTCGTATACCCGTATACCTGCAGCAGTCTACAGTGGCCGTAGAAGACCACCGCTTCTATCAACATCGGGGTATCAGCCCACGGGATATGCTGCGGGCGGCTTGGATCAATCTGCGCAGCCGGCGGGTCGCTCAGGGGGCCAGTACCATCACTCAGCAACTCGTCCGCAACATGTGGTTGAGTCCGGCTCGCACCTGGGACCGCAAGATTAAAGAGATACTGCTGGCTGTGGCCATTGAGCGGCGCTTTGCCAAGGACGAAATTCTGGAGATGTACTTGAATGAAGTCTACTATGGCCATGGGGCCTATGGAGTGAAGACAGCGGCCTGGACCTTCTTTGGCAAAAGGCTCAACGAACTCACTCTGGGTGAACTGACACTTATCGCCGGCTTGCCCAAGGCTCCGGCCTACTATTCGCCCTATAATCACCCTAAGCGGGCTAAGGCCCGCCGCCGCGAGGTGCTGGCGGCGATGCGCCGGCAAGGTCACATATCCGCCGCTCAGTTCAAGGCGGCTGACGAAGAACAGATCCAAAGCCGACTGCGCGACCGCCAGGAGGCCGGTATCGCCAGTTACCTGGCACCTCATTTCACCCATTTGGTCATCCGCCTGCTGTGTGATAGATATGGGGTTGATACTGTCTACGCCGGAGGCTTGCGAGTCTATACTACCCTGGATATACGCTTGCAGCGCATTGCAGAGAAGGAACTTAAGGCTGGTGTACAGAAGCGTCGCGAGCAGGGCTGGATAAAGGGAAATCTGATAGGCCAGGGGGCGCTGGCCTGTGTCAATGTGCATACAGGTGAGGTGCTGGCTATGGTTGGCGGGGTGGGAGAGTATAAGGATATTCAATACAACCGTGCCCACCCGGGCCCGCCTCAATACGGTCGCCAGCCCGGCTCGTCATTCAAACCTTACGTATGGGCCACGGCCCTGGAGTCGGGCTATGGCCCTAACTCAATATTCAGTGGCGGTCCACTATCCATATATGTCGGGAGTGGTGAATGGTGGCATCCGAAGAACTATTCGTCGGGTCAGGGCCATAACTGGAGTCTGCAGGATGCCTTGGCCTGGTCAGTCAACCTGGTGTCAGTGCGGCTGGTGCGAGAGGTTGGGGTCAAGAAAGTCCGCCACTACGCAGCGACTATGTTGGATATACCGGCAGAGCCACGGTTAGCCCCGTATCTTTCGCTGGCTCTGGGGGTCTCGGAACTCTCGCCTCTGGAGCAGGCCTCCGGCTTTGCGTGCTTCGCCTCCGGGGGGCTGCAGGCCAAGCGTCAGTTCATCAAGCGCATTGAAAACTATGGCGGCGAGGTCCTGGTGCGCACTAAACCCCAGATTACCCGGGTGCTGCGCAAGCCGGTGGCCATAAGCATGATAAGTATGCTGCATAGGGTCATCACTTCTGGGACGGGAAAACGGGCCAGTGCGGTGGGCTATCCAGCCGGGGGTAAAACTGGGACTACCCAGGATGGACGTGATGCCTGGTGGGTAGGCTTCACCCCTGATTTGTCGGCGGCAGTATGGATGGGCAATGATGACAACTCACCGATGCGCCACTCCAGCGGGGGCGGATTCTGCGCCCCCATCTGGGCCAGATTTATGAAGCAGGCTATGGAAACTTTGGAATATAATGGAGAATTCCCGGAAGGCAGCGGCGTGACGGCGACGCGCGCCGGCCAGCCCGAAGAAGAGGAAGAAGAAGAAGAACCTGAAGGCATAGTGCTTGCTATCTGTACGGAGACCGGCCGCCTGGCCACACGTTTCTGTCCCAATACTGCCGAGAAATATTTCGCTCCGCGCGAGCCTATACCGGGCCGGTGCACCAAACATACAGGTCCGGCCGGGACTCCAGCGACCGCCCCTCATACGCCTTCGGCCTCGGGCGAGAAGCCCACTGTGGAAAGGCCTGCAACGGTCCGGGTCACTATCTGCGTTGACTCCGGTAAACTGGCTGGTCCGTACTGTCCTCAGACAGTGGAGAGGGAATTTCCGGCCGGCTCTGCGCCTACTGAGGTATGTAATCTGCATGGTCCCCCTCCCGCGCCTGCTGAGGCAACGACCGCTCCTGAAGAACGATCCACCACCACCGAACCGGCCCCGGGCCCGCCGCCGGCCGCAGACCAGGACGAACCTGAATAGGTGAATAGATGAGGCCTGGCCCGATAGAAAGCGGAGCGAGAACCGCCCGGCTACAGTTCATATTAGTGTCACTATGGCAGATTCAGTCTTTATAATCCGCCTCCGTGTTATGGCCTGCTTGATTGCAGTTGCGTTCCTGGTGCTGCTGGGACGGCTGTGGATGTTGCAGTTGACCAACTGGACCAAATACGCTCAACAAGCAGTGGGCAATCGGACTCAAAAGGCATTTCAGCCTGCTCCTCGGGGGCTGATCTTTGACCGCAATGGAACAATTCTGGCGGAGAACAGCCCAGTTTGGAATGTTAATATAGTGCCGTGCGACTTCCCCACGGATCGGGCCGAAGCAGACCGTATTATCAGTCAATTGGCCAGCATTCTCGGGGTTTCCACCAGCCAGATCAGGGAGCAGATAGAGCAGATAAAGTCCCAAAGTACCGTAGATGCGGTGGCACTCAAGGATATAGGGGAAGACGTCCCGCTGGCGGTGGTAGCCCCTATTGAGTCTCGCCAGTTGGAGATGCCGGGGGTGGTTATTGATCAGCAGGTTCAACGCCATTACCCGTACGGCTCTTTGGCGGCCCATGCGCTGGGTTACGCTCGGGCCATTACTGCCGAGCAATATGCCCAGGTGAAGGATCTCACTTATCCGCGTGCCACTGGTCTGGCGCAATCCTCCCTAACGGGAGCGGTGGCCGCTAAAGAGCCTATCTATACTCCGAACTCCATATTTGGCCAGGACGGAGTCGAGGCCACCTATGATGTCTACCAACATACTTCGCCAGCGATACCCATGCTTCAGGGTCGCCGGGGTTACCGATTGTATGAAGTAGATGTTTCCGGCAACCCTATTGGTCTGCTGGACCAGCGGGAGCCGGTGCCCGGGGCCTCGGTGTACCTGACTATTGATGCGCGCTTGCAGAAGATTGCTGAAGAGGCTTTAGAGCAGACCATAGCCGGCAGCCGTCGCAGCGGGGCAGTGGTAATGCTGGATGTGCGCAGCGGTGAAGTATTAGTGCTGGCCAGCAAGCCCAGTTTTGACCCCAATGTCTGGGTCAGGGGCTTCTCCGAGAAAGAATGGCGGCGACTATCCAAGGACCCGCGGTACCCGCTATTGAACAAGGCCATTGCCGGCGAATATCCGCCCGGTTCGATTTTCAAGATAATTTCGGCTGCTGCAGCGCTGGAAGAGACCAATATAGATGTGTCGCGCAGTTTCCGGTGTACCGGCGTTATCCACGAGGGGCGTGATCACCAGCCCTTCCGATGCTGGCAGCGCGAGGGTCACGGTTATATGAACTTCTGGCAGGGCATTGCCCAGTCCTGTGATGTCTACTTTTATGAACTGGTGCGCAAGGCGGGCCTAAGTAGTGATATCATTGCTGACTACGCTCGGCGCTTTGGCTTGGGCAGTCCCAGCGGCATAGATTTGCCTGGGGAGCGCAGTGGCGCCGTGCGCGATGAGGACTGGAAGAGCGAGGTGCTGCGGGAGCCGTGGCTACTGGGCAACACTCTTCATATGGTCATCGGCCAGGGGTATCTCACGGTTACGCCTCTGCAGATGGCGGTAGTAACTGCGGCCATAGCTAATGGTGGCAAATTAGTGACACCGCGGGTAGTTCGCAAAATCATCTGGCCCCAGTGGTTGGGTTGGGGAACCCAACTGTATAATGAATCTCAGAGTCGTAAGGTCAAGATTTCTGCCGATACTCTGGAAAAGGTCAGGCGGGGAATGCGACTGGCAGTCACCAGCCCTAAAGGTACGGCTCGAATTATGCAAGGTCTGGGGATCCCAGTGGCGGCTAAGACTGGCTCGGCGCAACACTTTCCCGGCAAGCCCACTCACGCCTGGTTTACCTGCTTTGCGCCGGCAGACAATCCTCGCTACGCCGTGATCGTATTCGTCGCTGAGGGCGGCTACGGTGGCACGGTCGCTGGCCCTATAGCCCACCGCCTATTAGCGGCAGCCTTTGGAATAGTCCCTGGGACCGTGCCGGCTCCACAAGCCTCCGCCATAGCCTCTGATTAGGTGGGGCATTGTAGTTTCTGCTTGTAGTGAATATACTTATCCTGCCATCAACTCTTATAGGTTGGATGTTAACAATAGCTCAATATACTGAGTGATTATTGGCCAAGGCGGCGAGATAACCCGTTTGATTGCGGCAAAAGGGAACAATTATGAGGTCTGAAGTGTTTGTAAATGAGAACGGGGGGATGGGTAAGAAGACCGAGGCACAGCAGTGCCAGAAGTCGATAGAAGCGGCACAGCGAGGCGCTGTTGAAGATTTTGATGTATTAGTAGATCATTATTATTCTCAAGTCTACAGTATCAGCTACCATATGTGTGGCGCCCAGGCGGCGGAGGATATCACGCAGGATGTCTTTGTACAGGCGTGGCAGGCGCTGCAGGAGTTTCAGTATCGCGGTGAGGCTAGTTTCCGAACGTGGCTGTTGACAATTGCCGTCAATACTTCCATAAACGAGTTACGCAAAAGGCAACGGCGACAGCAGAGAGAGGGACTGTCGTTGGATGAGCCAGTTCAAACGGAGTCGGGCACAGTCAGCCGAGAAGTGGCCGACAGAAGTCATGAACCTTATCGGATAGCCCAGCAGAAGCAATCACAACGGGCTGTCCATCAAATTATCGGGAGACTCAAACCTAAACTTCGAGGGGCGTTAGTTTTGGTTGACTTGGAAGGTATGGAGTATCAACAGGCCGCGGACCTATTGAATTGTCCGTTGGGCACCTTAAAGTCGCGACTGACCCGAGCGCGGGATGCCTTTGCTGACGAATTCCGGCGCTATATGCATGAGAGTACCCAATCGCCCCAAGAGTTGTAGACGAGACTTCGGGAAGTAACTGATTAAGGCGCAGGTTGTGGGGAGCAAGGAGAACCAAATGATGAACTGTCGCCAATTCCGAGAAAGAATTCAACTGTACTTGGCTGAAGCGTTGCCGGGTAAGTGGTCGGAGCAGATGAAGGTGCATGGCGCCGACTGTGACGAATGCAGAGAGGCCCTGGCCCAGGCGCGGCATATCTTGGACCGGTTGCACAGCCTGGAGACTCCGACTCCTCCGCAGCAATTAGCCTCCCGGATTAAGGCAGCCGTGCGCGCCGTGGCCCGCTCCAAGTCAGAGCCGGCGCGACGCTGGCGCTGGTCGATCCCCACTCAATACCAGAGCAAGTTGGCTTTGGCCGCGGTAGCGGCCTGTGCTGTTGTAGTGACTATGGTGGTCACTTCCCCGTACAATCCATACCGATTAACTCCTCGCCTGATTTCTTCCCCGCAGCCGGAGGTGATAGCAAAGGCCCCTTCTGAGCCGGAAGTGAGTGCTCCTGCGTTGTCGCCAGCGCCGGCATCTATTGCTCCTGCCAGCCGTTTGGGTCAGATAGGGCCCACACGCCGCGCTGCGGCATCAGCTGAACCCACTGGCGGACGGCCTGGCGCGGCCCAAAAGCCTGTGGCGAGATCGCAAGGTGAGACTGAGACCGAGAGCAGTGATCAGCCGCCGCCTGCACCCAAGCCAGTAGTTGTGCTTGCTCCCACCGGCGGGATAGACAGCAAGGTGCAGGTAGCAGCCTTGCCCCAGGTACAAATTCCAGTAAGCGTGACTCAGGCCGCGCTACACACTGACTTGGCGCGCGAATCGCCTACTGCTGAGGCCCCTACAGACTTGCTGGCCGCTGAAGACAATGACTTGACTGGAGCATTGGTCAGTGGAGTAGTGGCCAATATTCTGGTAGACAAGTATGTGCAAGAGGCGGTTATTGGCGCGGATGAGACCTTGTTACGGGTCGTCACTTCCACTCCTGTTGCCCCGCCAGCCCTTTCGGCTGCTGACTCAAGTGAAGAATCCAAGGCTGAATAGGAATACCGTCCCATGAGAAAGATACTACTGTGGGCAATGGTCATCCTGGTAGTCGGGGCAGGGGTGCCCATAAGTGCCGGAGCCGAAACCGAGGAGAAATCAGTTCTGCCATCGACTATTCAGGCCCAGATCCTGCTTGATCTGTTGAATAATGCCACTGTTGAACAACGCACCCGGGCTAGCCGTTGGTTGACCAACAAGTACAAGTTGCTGGGTACGGAGATGTTGGCTCTTGTTGATGAGGATAGTCCCGAGTTCCTTGCCACTATTATGCCTCACTTGCGGCACCTTGTGAAGACCAAATATCAGCGGCTACCCAACATAATTCACTCGCAGTTAAGCCAGACACCCGCTGTGCAGAACGCTGTGGTGGAGATGATTCGGGAAAACTATCCCGACCTTATCACCGATTTGCAGGCGGTGCCGGAGGGGGAAGACCTCCAACAACGAACTGCGCAACTTATCCAAGAGAAGTACCCTACCTTGCTCGGCGATGTTCTTGCTACCATTAACGAGAAATTCCCTACTGTACTCCAGGACCTTCAGCATCAAGTTATTGCCGCCTTCCCTGGACTGTTGGCTGATGTGGCCAGATTTATGGCCCGGAATTATCCTGACCTGGCGGGGAAGATATTCACAATGATAATCAACAAATATCCCCAACTGTTACCCGAGCTGTTAGTCATACTCACCCAGCCGCCCCCGGTGGCGGCTGCCGAGTCCGACGCAACAGTTGCTCAGCCCGCAACGCCGGCGCCAACGACACCATGATGGGCCGAACATTACGGCAGCCTGCTGCTAATAGCGCTCAAGCCGAGACCACCGCCGTCTCGGCTTGTTTTGTTATCCCGAGAGGTTGTATAATTAAGACCATGGGATTATTTGTGGAAAGCAAGGATGACCACTGTGTCCAGAGTTGAGTATATGCCTGGCTGGGAACGGCCGACACGAATTCCTGAAAGCGTACCTATCGAGCATAGCGATCCACCAGTTGCCTTGGCCGGGGAGAAATCCACGTGGAGGTTGCCTTTTCGCTTGACTGAGCACATAGCCCCTGGCATCACCCTCAGGCTACAGCTTTTTGGAGGGCGGAATAATAAGGGAGGCTTCAGAAATCCTCAGGTAGACCGTCCTGGTCACGATGGCTATGTGACCGCCCAGGCTGCGGACGGAGTGCCGCTGCCTCTCCAGAAGACCGAGGATGAGGGAACCTTTCTCATAACCACACCTGACAGTGGACTGGAGGCCGAAAGCGCCCTGACGGTAACGGTGGGAGACCGTTCCGCAGGCGGCGGTGGTATAGAGGCGACCTGTATTGGTATGCTAAATAGCTTCTTTGTGCTATACCGAGCAGACAGTGATTCACCCTCTGCGGACCCTCTGGGAGAAGTGTGGTCGGAGGCCACCCAGCACCAAATAGTCGGCGCCTGCACCATGCATATTGTGGGATCAGATATTGATCATCTGCGCGCCTATGTGTCGTCGCAGGTGAGCCCGGGCGAACCATTCTCTCTGGTGGTCCGGCCCGAAGATGAATTCAGCAATCTGTCCCACCAGCGGCTCCAGGACCTGGCTATTCTCTTCAATGACCAACAACTTCAGGGGAGTTGTGAGCCAGTCGCCGAATCAACCTGCGTGCGTGTGCAGGTTGAACCGATAGCAGAGGGTATTGCTCGCCTTACGGTCAAAGACCGCGCCACAGGTAAAGAGGCTACCACGAATCCGACAATCTGCACTACGGCCCCCCAATATAAACTCTATTGGGGAATGATACATGGCCACACTGAGATGTCGGATGGAACCGGGACCATAGAATACTACTTTCGCCAGATGCGGGACGAAGCTGCCCTTGATTTTGCGGCCACCGGTGACCACGACCACCTCCGGGAAACTTCGGATACCATGTGGGAAACTACTTGTGAGGCAGTGGCTCGGTGGAATCAGCCCGGAGAATTTGTCACCTTTCTGGGATATGAATGGGCCAAATGGCGGCGCAATGGCGATGGTGACCGTAACGTCTACTACCTTGAAGACTACCGTCCTATGTACCGCTCGGATTGGGGGGAGTTCCCCAGGCCGCCCGATCTTTTTGAGGCCATTAGCGACGAAACCGCTATCGTTATCCCCCATCATACCGGTCATGCGGGGAATTTCTGTGACTTCAAGCACCATGACCCGGAACACGAACGCTTAATCGAAATATTCCAGGTTCGGGGCAGCTACGAGAATTCCGAGGAGGATGGCAATCCGGTACCGGAGTGTGGCGCTGTTCCCCCTAACCCTGTCGGCTATATTAGCCGCGCTTTAGCCATGGGCTGGCGAGTGGGATTCACAGCCGGGGGAGACGACCATGTCGGCCATGCGGGTACCGATTTCCCGCAAGGAGCCTGCCAGTACAAAGCCGGGCTTATGGGCGTACTAACCCCTGATCTCACGCGCGAAGCAATCTGGGAAGCTATGTGGAACCGGCGGGTTATTGCCACCACGGGGCCAAGGATGATACTCAGATATGAATTGAACGGAAGTCCTATGGGATCGGAGCTGAGTGTGGGCGTGAATCCCGACCTACTCGATCAGCGGCAACTGCACATAAAATTTGACGGTACGGCTCCTGTCCAGCATATTGACATCATTCGCAATAATCAAGTAATTCACACGCACTCAGGCCAGGGTCTGGATGGCGAACTATCCTGGCAGGACGACGCGCCGCTTGATGAGGTATGGCTGCCGCCGACAAAGTTCTGCCCTCATCCATTCTGCTTCTACTACGTGCGCGTGGTGCAGAGTGACGGGGAAGTGGCGTGGGCCAGCCCGATCTGGCTGGATGCACAATAGTTACGGCAACACCCGACGACGGTTACCAACACTAAGGCTCCCGGCCAGATAGCAGGGCAATAACTTGTGCTGGCCGAAATACTACTGGTCGGTATCTGATCCGGAGGTTGCCTGGTCGGAGCGGTCAGACTTCTCGGAAGATTCCTTGCGGCCTGAACTGCTGCGGGGGCCGTAGTCAGTGGTGTAGAAACCGCTGCCCTTAAAGATTATGGTCGGAGGGCTGAAGACGCGATGGGCGGGGCCCTCGCAGCCATCATTTCTGCATTCCGTGAGCGGCTCGTCATCAAAGTCTTGACGAACTTCAAATCGGTATCCGCATTTCTCGCATTCGTACTCGTAAATCGGCATAGTCTAATCAATCCTTACTCACGAGTCTGGCCAGAACGGTCAATCACATAATGATTATACCAAGTATATGGCCCGCTGTCAACGGATATGAAATGCCGGGCCAACTCGTTAAGCATTAGTATGAACAGGTAGGAGATCAAATGAACGAACAATTGGCATTACTTTATGAACTCCAGCGGATAGATACTCAAGTTCAGGCCGATAAGACCGAACTGGATGAACTGGACGATGGCAGCCAGACTGAACAACTGTTGGCCCAACAAGAAGAGTGCCTCGCCCAGATGCAACAAGATCTATCTAACACCAAGGCTGAATTGCACGACAAAGAACTCGAGTTGCAAGGCACTGAGAACGACCGCGAAGTGAAGTGGAACCAGTGCTACGGTGGGCAAGTATCTGACCCCAAAGAATTGCAGGCCCTGGCGCAGAAGATTGCTGAACTGGACCGGCGCAAAGACGATTTGGAAGGGAAAATCCTGCGGCTTATGGAAGAGGTAGAAGCCCAACAGCAACAAACGACCGCCCAAAGCGCCGAAGTCGAGGAGCTCCGCGACGACCTCCGCCGTATACAACAGCACTATAGCACTCGCACTGAATATCTTACTAATGAACTTCACGACTTGCGTCAACGTCGTGAGCAACTGCTGCCCCAGATATCCGCCTCACTACTGCAACAATATGTGCGAATTTGCCAAAAAAGCAGTAATCTGGCAGTGGTAGCCGTGGTCAATGGTGCTTGCAGCGGCTGTCGTACCTCTGTGCCCAGCAATTCCATCACCCGGCTGGAAAGCACCGCTGAAGTGGTAAAATGCGAAAGTTGTCATCGAATTTTGGTTATACCGGAGTAACGGACAGGGAACGGCAGCAGAAACAGCAACAACAGCAGCGACGGCAGTATACATAGGTGTCAGTCTGTGGGTTGTTCCAGTGCCCTGTCCCCGGCTTCCAGTTCACTGATAATCTGATCCCAGGGGACACCGGCTCCGGGGCAGCGAGTGGCTCCTAAGTCAGAATGGCGATATATATCTTTAGACTTCAAGCGGTATTTGCGTATCAGCGAGCGCAATAATTTGACCAGCGCCTGCCGTTGGGCGGTCGTCGGATGGGCACAGTGGCCGTGGTGTTCACTGAAGTCTCCCACCAGACATATACCCAGGTAATCGTTGTGTCCGGCACAGTGGGCTCCCGGCATCCAGTCGGGCCGCCCCGACTGAACGGTCCCGTCCGGCAATATGACATAATGATAACCAATGTGATAGACCCGATCGCCGAATCTCATCCCCCAGCCCTTCGCGGCGTGAACTTCATCCAGAAAGTCCGCATCCACTCGTCGCCCGGCTACTACCGGCGGCGTGGCACTGTGGTGCACTACAATACCTGTCGGTCTGATGAAAATGAGCCGGTGATACCACGCCGGCCCCCAGCGCTGGCTGAGTCCACCAACTACTACCGTGCCCACTGCGGCCAGCAGCAGCAACGCTGGGCCCGGGTGCAGCCGTCGGAACAGCCGGAATTGTCGTGTTCTACTTGGTCGTGACATAGGCTATAGATACGCGCAGTCTTGACAACTAACAACCTTTTCTGTAACATAGCAGTAATAACCTGCCTCGCTGATACAGCGAAGTCTGTTGATATTAGTCGCCTATCGCTCATAGTCTCAGTAGCCGGTCATAGCCACTATTGCCGGCGATTTTGTGTGCTATGCAGAAAGTCTGGAAGACAGAATGTTTGAGGTCACCAGCAACCGTCAATTAGCCGAGGGTGTCTTTGGACTATCTATCAAAGCGCCTCAGATAGCACGGCACCATCACGCGGGCCAGTTTTGCATCATTCGGGCCGCTCAGCATTGTGAGCGAGTGCCTTTGTCTATCGCTGACAAAGACGTCCACGCTGGTACTATCACCGTAGTAGTCCAGGCGGTGGGTCATTCCACTCAGGAAATCGCCGGGGTTCAGGCGGGTGAGTTTCTGCTTGATGTAGTGGGCCCGCTGGGCAATCCCACCAACGTTGGGAAACCAGCTCGGGGGGCGTTTGTAGGCGGTGGGGTAGGAGTAGCAGCGGGCTACCTGATGCTTCAAGCACTCAAAGGGGCGGGCGCTGAGGTAGTTGCCATCATCGGCTTCCGCACCCGCGACTTGATTATTTATGAGGACAAATTTCGCCGGGTCAGTGACGAGTTAATCGTCACCACTGATGACGGCTCGTATGGCTATCACGGCCTGGTCACCGAGCCGCTCGAACAGCAACTGCAGGAAGGTGCCCAGCCTGATCTGGTCATTACCGTGGGGCCGGTGGTGATGATGGCGGCGGTGGCCGAAGTTACGCGACCTTATGCTATTAAGACTATAGCCAGCCTTAATCCTATTATGGTGGATGGCACTGGTATGTGCGGAGCCTGCCGGGTGACGGTGGGCGGCCAGACCAAATTTACCTGTGTGGACGGCCCGGAATTCGACGCCCATCAGGTTGACTTCAGGGAGTTGTCGGAACGCTTGAAGATGTACAAAACCAATGAATCACGCGCCGATGAGGCTGGTGCGCATCACTGCCAAGTAGAGCCTGCTTACTGGCGATTAGATGAACGAAATGGATAACAAACAACGTTTAGAATTGCCTCACCAGCAGATGGCGGAATTACCGGTTGACCGGCGGTTGGCCGGCGCCTCTGAGGTTAACGTGGGCTACAGCGAGGAGCAGGCTCGGGCCGAGGCCCAGCGCTGCTTGCAGTGCAAGCGGCCCCCGTGTGTGGCAGGCTGCCCGGTTGATATTGATATCCCGGCCTTCATCAAACTAATTAGTGAAGGACGCTACGCGGATGCCGCTCTGAAAATAAAGGAGACTAACTCATTTCCGGCCATCTGTGGGCGGGTTTGTCCCCAGGAGCAGCAGTGCCAGGCAAAATGCGTGGTTGGCCGCACGGGGCGTCCGCCAGTGGGCATCGGCCACTTGGAGCGCTTTGTGGGTGATTATTTGGTAGCCAATCCTCAACCAGTTTCATCGTCACCCGAACCTACCGGCTACAAAGTTGCCATCGTCGGCTCGGGACCAGCCGGACTAACGACTGCCGGGGAACTGGCCAAACTGGGCCACGAAGTGACCATATTTGAAGCCCTGCACGAGCCGGGTGGAGTGATGACCTACGGGATACCTGAATTCCGCCTGCCTAAAGACATCATCCGCTACGAAATCAAGGCCCTGCTTGAGTTGGGGGTGCAGATAGTGCACGACACAATAATAGGTCGGACCTTGACCATAGATGAACTATTCGGCGAGATGGGTTTTGCGGCAGTTTTCCTCGGCCTGGGGGCAGGCAATCCTCGCTTTCTGGGCATTGAAGGCGAGAATCTGCGCGGGGTTTATTCGGCGAATGAGTTTCTCACGCGCATCAATCTAATGCGCGCCTACCGCGATGACTATGATACTCCCATCCGACGCGGAAATAATGTAACAGTAGTCGGCGGCGGCAATGTTACTCTGGATTCCAGTCGCTGGGCGCTGCGCCTCGGAGCCGAGACCGTCACCATAGTATACCGGCGCAGCCGCGAGGAGATGCCCGCGCGCGTGGAAGAAGTCCGCCACACTGAGGAAGAGGGCGTCCAGTTCAGGTTCTTGTCTCAGCCCATGCGGCTGCTGGGTGATGATGGTGATGTAGCCGCGATGGAATGCCTCCAGATGGAGTTAGGTGAGCCTGATGAGTCGGGCCGGGCGCGTCCCATACCAATAGAAGGGTCAGAGTTTACCCTCCCCACTGACCTGGTAATTATTGCCATCGGCGCCCGCGTCAGCCCGCTGGTGCCCATCGCCGTGCCGGGAATAGAACTTGACGAAGGCGGTCACGTAATCGTTAATCCCGATACGCTGGAGACCAGTATCCCGGGCGTTTTTGGCGGTGGCGACTTAATACCCGGCGAGGAGACGATAGTACGGGCAATGGGCGATGGCCGCCGCGCCGCCCAGTCAATACATAAATACCTCATTGACCGCGAATAGCACTGGCCGCGATGCTTGACCCGTCCAAATCCGTAGGCAAGCCTCCTCGTCGCAGAGCGCAGGTTCTCTAACCTGCGTTACATAACGCAAGGCAGGGTTGGAGAACCCTGCCTACGCGACTAAGAGCATGGTGGGGACAAGGATGCCTCGCCATAGAAAGTAAAAAGACTATACTTTCTGCGAGCCCTACCAGCCGATGGCGCGTAGGTACTCGCGACTTTCGGCACTTGATACCCGTGGCTCCTTCTCCGTTCTATCCTGCTCAACGACTATCCACTCGGCGTTGCCCGCAGCCATGGCCGCTTCCTTAGCCGCCACCAGGTCAACCGTGCCCTGGCCCAATTCAGTAAATAAGCCGGGCGCGCCGTCTTTGAAGTGGTAGTATCCGGCGCGATCGGCATAGCGGTGGATGAATTCAGCCGGATCCTCCCTGCCGATAGCTACCCAATACACGTCAATGTTGAGTTTGACCAAGGCGGGATCGGTCAGTTCGCAAAGCCGGTGCATTCCCTTGACGCCGTCAAACTCCTCAAACTCCGAGGCGTGATTGTGGTAGCAGAAGGTAATACCCTCCTGCTGGCAATATTCTCCTATTTGATTGAAGGTCTCTGCCGCCGTCTCATAGGCGGCAATACCCTCTTGCGGCGCTACGCCGGAACTGATAAAATACTTCGCGCCGACGGCCTTGACGAACTGAAGATATTGGTCGAGCCGGGCCGGCTGGATTATTTCCCCCCAACTGGCATGTGCGGCGCTTAGTTGCAGACCAGTCCGCGCCAGGACACGATTTACGCCTTCTGCCCCGGCCGTATCAACAACACCAGCTCCACATTCAATTCCCGCATAGCCAGCCTGGGCAATCTCCTGAGCTACTCCGGCCAAATCGTCCTCGGGCTGCTTGCCATAGATTATTAACTGTAAGCCGATCTTGGGCTGTTGCATCTGTAAACCTCCTATGAAATAGAATATGCCACAGTTGGGCAGTCCACCAAAGCTATCATTCAGCCCCACAACAAGGCAATCTCAGGGGAATATGACAGAGCATTACCCCTTGTATTCGGTCAGGTGTGATCCAGTAGGTCGCCGAGACCTCAGTGTTGTCGCCCTGCAGGTAAAGCTCACCATTGGCTATGTCTAAGATTCGTTTGACAACTGGCACATCCTCCTGCACATCTGCCACTACGATATCGCCGAGCTGCCAGGCACGGCGGACAAAGAGCACTCTGTCACCTTCTGACAAGGTTGGCTCCATGGAGTCGCCAGCTACCTGTACGAGGCGAAGTAGTGGGTGCTTGCAGAGCAAACAAACCAGATGCAGGGCAATGAGCAGTCCCAGAATAATTAACACTATCGCAAGTACTCTGATGAAGCGGCCCATTGGCTAACGTCTCCTCCCGCGCACGTGCACCTTCCTCCACACTTGATGAGCAATGCGGTAAGTGCGGCTTGATCGGTGCGCCGGCAAGGTTACAACGGAATCTTCTCACTGGTAGCCGCAGAGCGGTCAGCCGCTACGGTTATGGCGAAAGTATTGAGGGCGTCAGCATAATCAGACTGAACTTTGCTTTGATCGCCTGTGCGCAGCATGTCCACAAACGCTGCGTCCTCCTGGTAAAAGATCTGCTCCTCGCTCTCAGCTATGATTTCTTCGCTCTGTTCTCTGCCGGTCCGAAAGATTTTACAGTGATGGTCCCAACCCGTAAACTGGAAAGCACAGTTTTTGGCGTAGACATCCAGGGTTACGCCTTCTCGGGCATTACTGGCGCAGCAGGCGTGCAGATTGGCCACGGCGCCTGAGGCAAACTTGATAGAAACGGCCCAGGCATCCTCAATATTATAATCAGGGATACCCACGTTAAAGCCCTGAGCAGCGACGGCCGCTACCTCGGTGGCTTCACCTATGAGGAAGCGCACCAGGTCTACGGTGTGAGTTGCCTGCTCCAGGAACTGCCCGCCACTCTTGGACTTATCTATCCACCAGACGGTGATAGGCACCTCGGGGTTCGGGAGGGGACTCTCCCCAATCCAGCCGCCCAGGGCCAGCACGGCCGGGTCATCCTGAAGTATCTGGCGGGCCTTGTTGACGCCCGTGCGATAGCGGTTGTGATAGCCCACTGCAGTCAGCAGGTCCGCCTGCTGGACTTTGTGGGCTATGTCTTCCGCCTGGGACAGATCCAGATTGATAGGTTTTTCAACGAAGAATGGGATTTTCCGCTCAATACAGGCGAACTCCGCCTCGCCGTGGGCAAATGGCGGCACTACGATATAGACGCCATCGGGGCCAACTGCATCCAGCATTTCGCCGACGTCGCCAAAAGATTGTGCGGCATACTTCTCGGCCAGGGCTTGCGCTCTATCTTCGGCCACATCGCAAAAGCCCACTATTGGGGCCCCTCCGATTTTTTCGTAACTGGCGGCGTGCCGCTGGGCCATTACGCCACAACCAATAAAGGCGACTCTGATTGTATCCACAGGCATATTCTGGTCTCCTTATAGAGGACGAACTGATTGCGGCACCACCAAGCCCGGACAGCATTGCTTGTACTGCCAGTGGTAGGCACAGACAGCCCACCTCTACCATAGTCCATACTGGGAGGTCCGTTTCATCAGACCTCTGTCAGCAGGCTGTCTATCCGCCCACCAACTGGACGACTTGGTCCACTATCTGCTCGCTCTCAAACGAGAAGACAGCGGCGAAATTGCCCCCGACGCCCAGGGCGTGGGAAGTCACAATGTTGATGTTTTCACCAGCCAGTTTGGCGGTCAAGTCGCACAGGGCACCCATCTCGTCCAGGCCTTCCACCCACACCAGGGCCTTTTCGGTAGTCTCTACTCCCTCCTGGGCGGCCAAAGCCCGTAGAGCCGCGAGGTCTTCGGGTATGGCCATTATTACCGCATGACCATCCCCTTTTGACCAACCGGCCAGAGCCTTCAGATTGATGCCTGCCTCGCGCAGTGTTGCCATTATTTGCGCGGCCACTCCGGGCTTGTCTTCCACCTCTATGCTTACGGCCGTGACCTTCATCGCAGTCTGAGCCATCTCAATTCCCCCTATGTAATGATATTGAACTGTCAAGTCACTATTCGTCACTCTATAGCCTTTTCCTTGCCTAATTGCCTACTTCATAGCACTACATCTCGCGGTAGCCGTTCCTTTACTGACGGCAGCGTGGGGAAGGGCTTATGCGGCTCGGTCTGATACCAATAGGCGACCGAAGAGTAGTCGTCGCAGCGGCAGTTGGCATGACCGTGCTCAATGGTCACCTTGATGCATTTCTGGAAGGTGACCGGGTCAGAGATGTGCCAGCGGTAGACAGTCCACTTGCCGTCCCAGTCTTTATGGTCTTTATTGAATAGGGAAGTGCCATTATACAGGCCCTGCTGGTCCTGCATACCGTAGGCGTGAGAGAAGTAATCCTCACTACCTGTGCCATGCAGAGAAGGCGGCCAGGTATCATCATCAATGAATATCATATCATCGCCCTCACCCCACCAGCCGCCGGTGGTGTTGTGGATGCTGAGGTTACAGCCCACATAATGACCCCCGCCCTCGGCCTCCAGGATAACATAATTGCCCGCCCCGTCCAGGTTGATGGCGTTATTGATTTCAGGCAGGCCCATATTGCTCTCGCCGGGAGCAAACCCATCGCAGGGATATTCCTGCCGGTACTGGGCGTGAAAGTACAGGGCCTCGGGCAGAGGCTGGTCATATTCCTCGTAGTCAATGTAGAAATAGAGAATTCCCTCAATATCCTCATTGACAATCTCAACCCGAGCACCCCTGGCGAAGGGCATTGGCCACCAACAATTGAAAGCCGGGCTGGCCGTTTCGCTGAGCACGGCTGACTCGTAAGGAGAGTGCCGGCCGTGGCCGACGCCAAAGAAGTCACCGAAAGGCACCGCCACGCTGGGGTTTTCTTCGCCATCCCAGAACATGCGGATAACGCGGCGGCGCAAAGCAGCGGGAGAGTCGCTGTGATAGGTCATCCAGATATGATTGATACAGCCCGGACCGGTTATGTCAGCCAGTACCTTCGTCTCCCCGGTTGTCAAAGGCCACCGGTCGTTGTTCGCCCCGGTTGTATCCCAACTGCTTACCCGTCGCCGGTGGCAGTCGCGGGGCATAACCAACGAGCGCAATTGGGTAGATAGGATTGATGAATTAGCCATCAGTTTCCCTCCCTATTATAGTTGCAGATATTCGGAATCTGGCGGGCCATCCGCCCAGGGATCCGGTATGCCCAGGGCCTCGCGCTTGGTCTTCAGATAGTACAGGTAGTTCTCGTAACTGACGTCAGGGGGCACACGATGGTCTACGTGCGGGATGAAACCCCCGTCGGCCACCAGGTCCAACAGTCTGTCAACTTCCCGACGAATGGCCGCCTTGTCTTTAGCCAATTCCCGCTTATTCACCCCGCCTTTCAGTAGTACCTCGCGCCCGAACTCGCGGCGCATCGCATAAGGGTCAGAGCCGGCATGTATCTCAACGGGGAACATGCAATTGACCCCGCCGGCCAGCCAATGCTCTACAAGTTGAGTAATGTCGCCATCGCAATCTACTACAAAGACCTCAGCGCCGGCTTGTTTAACGAAGTCGGTAATGCGTTTGTAGCGCGGCGTCATCCACTGGCGGAATAACTTAGGTGAAATCATCGGGCCCTGATTGAAGCACATATCTTCCCAGAAAAAACCGCCATCAATCCTTATATCCCCCACGGCCCGCTGCAAGGAGCCGATAACCAAGTTGGTTATGTCCTCCATCATCTGCTCAACCCAGTCGGGTTGCTCCATCACGGCAATGGCAATGTTCTCAAATCCCATGCAGTCTCGTAGCCAGCCAAAAAGACTCCCGCAGCCAACGAACACGGGCACGGTGGCGCTGTTTAGGTCGGCGACCACTTCGTCCCAGTTAGCCGGATACCGCCGGGGGTCGTTCGGGTCCATGCGCTCCTTGAACTGCTCCCAGTCATCAGGTGTTTTCAGCGACCAATCAAGATAGCGGGGGATGCTGCTGGTCCCATCTTTGTGTACCAGGCACTTGACTCCCTTGCTGTCCTGAACGATTCTGTGCTTATCGGTCTCCTCCAGAACCTTCTCCTGAAAAGCAGGTAACAGGCCAACATCAACCGGCACATCCCGGCTGGGCGCGAGGCCAAAGTAGCGGTCAAAGACCTCATTATCATTGACCGGCCGCGGCAGTCCCTGATGATGCCAGACCGTAAAAGTGTCGGTCCAGGCCCCGAACTCCTCATCAGGGACGTGGGTCAACCTGTTCGAATCGGAAGGTCCTAATCCAGCGCTCGCGGTGAGTCATACCGTTAATTCTTCCATCGGTGAGATTACTTCGTACAAGTCAGGCCAGGCAGCAGCCAGCGGCTAACTGTCAGCATTAGCGCCCGTGGCATCCCAACTGCTTATTCGCTTGCGGCGGCAGTCGCGCGGCATAGCCAACGACCGCAATTGATTAGATAGAATTGATGAATTAGCCATCAATACTCCTCATTTGGACTCAAGGCTTGTCTGTTCCTGGCTGCAGTTAGCCCACAAATCATTTCGTGAATGGCGAGCAATATCCCTTCTTGCGCTGTTAGCACTTGTGTCACACTTGTGGCTTATCTCTTCTTAAAGCAGCCGCCCCGAATAA